>JADMKA010000088.1 GCA_018780145.1 Vitreoscilla sp.
GCTCGCGCCCTACGAGTACCCGAAGGAGATCGAGTTCATCGACGCCTTGCCGATGACCACCACCGGCAAGGTGCAACGGCGCGTGCTGCGCCTGCAGGAGGAGGAACGCGCCCGGGCGGCGTCAGCAGTCTGACGGCCGCTTCATTTGCCGCACTTTCCCCGGGCCACCTGCACGGCCAGCAAGGGGATGCCCAGCAAGCCGCCGGGCACGGGCGCCTTCATGCAGTCCGCCAGGCCGGCCTGGGCGACCTGCTCGGCGAGCGCGGTGTCGCTGCGTTCGATGCCCTGGCCCGTGGCGGCCGCCGCGCGCTCGTGCAGCAGTGGCGATTGGCCAGCCAGGCGGATCGCCGCACGCGTGGCGGCGCTGTCCAGCAAGCGCTCGGCCGGCGGCGCCGAGGCTGCGCTGGCAGGCGGCTCGGGCGCCGCGGCCACCCACTGGGATTCACCGGCGGGCAGGGGCACCGACGGCAACGCGGCGGCCGCGGCCGCGGGTGCGGCGCCGGTCGCCGGCGCGCCTCGACGTGGACGCGGCGCGGCAACCGGTGGCACCGGTGCGGGCGGGCGCAACCAGAGCACCGCCGGCGGCTCGACGCGCAGCGGCACCGACCGATGCCGCAGCGTCTGCCACAGGCCCACCAGCAGCAGCGCATGCAGGCCCAGCACCAACAGCCCATGCGCGGTGCCGGGGCGGCGCCAGGGCTCAAGCTGGAGCGTCATCCGGGCGGTATTCCAGCAGGTCACCTGGTTGGCACTGCAGGGCCTCGCAGATCAGCTCGAGCGTGTCGAAGCGCACCCCGCGCACCTTGCCGGATTTCAGCAGCGAGATGTTCTGCTCGGTGATCCCCACCCGCTCGGCCAGCTCACGCGAGCGCATCTTGCGCCGGGCGAGCATCACGTCGAGGTGAACGATGATGGCCATCAGACGAAGCCCTCGTTCTCCTCGGCGACCCGCGCGGCCTCGGTCATCACGCGCGCGATGGCCATGAAGACCAGCGCGCCCAGCACCAGCGCATAGTCGTTCGAACCCAGCGTCAGCACCACCATGCGCTGGCCCGGTGGGTTGTCCCAGGACACCGCCACCGACATCAGGGTATGGGACAGCGGCTGGGCCACCGACAGCGCCAGCAGCAGCGCGCCGAAGCGGCGCAGGCAGGCCAGCGCACGTGGGCTGAACACGGCGCCGCGCAGGTACTCGCCAAACAGCCGCCACAGCTGCCACAGCAGCGCCAGGCCCAGCAGCACCGGCGGCAGGCTGGCAGCGGCCATACGGGCCCGGCCGGGGAATCCCAGGGGTTGCTGCGACAAATGCATCAGGCTCAGGCCCGAGGTCTGCCCCAGGCCCAGGTCGAGCAACACCTCGGGGGCCCACAACAGCAGCGGCGGAATGGCCAGCAGCAGCGGCACGGCCAGCAGGGCAAGGCCGCGCACGCCACGGGCCAGCCCCGCCAGGCGAGCGGCCAACGCCGGTTGAGGAGTCACGGTCAGTGTCATGTGTTTACTGTAAAACAGTAAAAAATGGTTGTCAAACAGGTTGCCTGCACGCCTGCGCAGGCTGCGGCACACTTTGCGTCATGCAAACACTCCCCCTCGGGCGCAGCGATCTGCGCGTCAGCCCCATCTGCCTGGGCACCATGACCTTCGGCGAGCAGGTCGGCCAGGAGGCCGCCCACGCCATCCTCGACCGTGCGCTGGAGCGCGGCATCAACTTCCTCGACACCGCCGAGATGTACTCGGTGCCACCCAAGCCGGAGACCTTCGGCGCCACCGAGGCCATCCTCGGCGAGTGGTTCGCCCGCCGGCCCGGTGTTCGGCAGAAAGTGGTGTTGGCCAGCAAGGTGGCGGGGCCCTCGCGCGGCATGCCCTGGGTGCGTGGCGGCGCGCCCGATCTGCGGCCGGCCGACATCGTTGCCGCCTGCGAGGACAGCCTGAAGCGCTTGCAGACCGATGTCATCGACCTGTACCAGATCCATTGGCCCAACCGCAACGCACCGAGCTTCGGCGCGATGTACTTCGACCCGGCGCGCGACACGGCGCAGACCTCCATCCACGACCAGCTCGAAGCCCTGGCCGGGTTGGTGAAGGCGGGCAAGATCCGCCACATCGGCCTGTCCAACGAGACGCCCTATGGCGTGGCCGAGTTCGTGCGCGTGGCCGAGGCCCACGACCTGCCGCGCGTGCTCACCGTGCAGAACCCGTACTGCCTGATCAACCGCTCGTTGGACAACGGGCTGGACGAGACGCTGCACCGCCTCGGCGTGGCGCTGATCCCGTACTCGCCGCTGGGCTTCGGCCTGCTGACCGGCAAGTACGACGAGCGCGGCTTCGACGACCCCGCCAGCACCGGCCGCATGGCCCTCTACGAGCGCATGAAGCAGCAGCGCTGGGGCCGGCCCACCGCCCTGGCCGCAGCGCGCCGCTACAACGCGCTGGCCCGAGAGCACGGCCTCACCCCCAGCCGCATGGCACTGGCCTGGTGCTACACCAACTGGCGTGTCGCCTCGACCATCATCGGCGTCACCTCGTTGGCCCAGCTCGACGAGGATCTGGATGCGTGGGGCACCACGCTGCCAAAGGACCTGCTGGCTGCCATCGACGCCATCCGACTCGAGATGCGCGACCCAGCGCAATAATTTCGGGCATGGCCAAGAAGGACAAGCACGTCAGCGAAACCCCCGCCACCCAGTGGCTCAAGGCCCACGGGGTGGCCTACACCGAGCATGTCTACGACTACGTGGACCATGGCGGCACCGCCGAGTCCGCGAAGCAGCTCGGCCGGCCGGAGCACGAGGTGGTCAAGACCCTGGTGATGCAGGACGACCGGGGCGAGCCGCTGGTCGTGTTGATGCATGGCGACCGGCAGGTGAGCACCAAGAACCTGGCGCGGGCCATCGGCGCCAGGAGCGTGGAGCCCTGCAAGCCCGAGGTGGCCCAGCGCCACAGCGGCTTCCTGGTCGGCGGCACTTCGCCATTCGGCACACGCAAGTCCATGCCGGTCTACGTGGAGGCCAGCGTGCTTGCGTTGCCTGGCATCCTGATCAACGGCGGGCGCCGCGGTTACCTGGTAGGCATCCCGCCATCGGTACTGACTGAGGTGCTCGGCGCGCGCGCCGTGACCTGCGCCCTGGCATGACGGGCTGGCGGGCCGGGCCTGCGTTGCTCATTCCGAACCGGGTCAGCGCGTGCTCAGCCCCCCGTGGACGGTGGCGGGGTTGGAGGCCATCACCGCATCGATCTGACGAAGCACCTCGTCGAAAGCCAGTGGCTTGGTGACGTAGGCGCGCGCGCCGGCTTGCAGCGCGGCGTTCACCGTCTCGTCCATCGCATCGGCCGACACCATCACCACGGGCAGGTAGCGCAACCGCGGGTCGGCACGCAAGATGTGCAGCAGTTCCAGGCCGCGGCCGTCGGGCAACTGCATGTCCAGCAGCAACAGATCGGGCGGTTCGGCTCGCAAATGGGCCAGGCCGTCGGCGAGGGTTTCGCAGACCTCCAGGCGAAGGTCGGGGCGGCGGCCGACCAGCGCGGCCATCACCAGCGCGTTGACGGCGTCGTCTTCGATGTAGAGCAGGCGGCGCGGGCGCCCCTCAGTGAACTCGGGCTCCTCGGTGAAATCCGGCGGCAGATCCATCAGGTCGCCCACGGGCTGGCCCACCGGCAGCGTGACGGTGAACTCGCTGCCGGCGCCCGGCGTGCTGCGCACGCCCAACTGGCCTTGCATCAACTGCACCAGGGTGCGGGTGACAACCAGGCCGATGCCGGCGCCCGGCTTGCCCGAGGACTCCCGGCCCAGCCGGTTGAACGACTGGTACAGGCCCTCCAGCTGCTGTGGCGTCATGCCCAGCCCGGTATCGCGCACGGTGATGCGCACAGCCGCGCCATCCACCGCCAAACGGGCTCGCAGATCCACCCGCCCGCCGGGCCGGTTGTACTTGACGGCGTTGGACAGCAGGTTCACCAGCACCTGCTCGACACGCACCGGGTCGGCGTGCACCCAGCGCGCGTCCTCGGCAATCTCCAGCGTGCACTGCACCTGGTCGCGTTTCGCGTCGGCGGCGACGAACGCCAGCGCGTCGCGGGCCAGCGGCGCCAGGTCCACCGGCCCGAGGGTCAGCCGCAGCCTGCCGGATTCGATGCGCGACAGGTCCAGCACGTCGCTGATCATGCCGGTCAGGTGCCAACCGGCCCGTTCGATCAAAGCCACCCCTTCGCGCCGCTTGGCGTCCGCCTTGACCACCGGATCCTGCGACAGCGACTGGGCAAAGCCGACGATGGCGTTCAGCGGGGTGCGCAGCTCATGGCTCATGCGCGACAGGAACTCGGTCTTCGCCAGGCTGGCCGCTTCGGCGGCCGCGCGGGCCTGTTCGGCGGCACGGGTGCGCAGGGTGTCCGAGATGTCCGAGACCACGATGATCCAGTCGACCTCCCGGGCGCCGCTCACCGGTGTCAGCTGCAGCTGCGCCTCGAAGGCCGGGGCGTCGGCGGGCTTGAGCGGCAGGCGGTCGGTGCGGGCCTCGCGCTGGTTCAGCCGGGGGGCCAACCAGGCGGCAAGATCGGGGTTCTTGCCGGTGGCCACCTGGGCCAGGCCAGCGAGCGAGCGCCGCTGCGCCAGGGCCTCCAGCGGCTGGCCGAGCAGGCGCGCCGCGGCTTCGTTGGCGTAGCGAACGCCCAGTGTGGCGTCGAGAGCCAGCAGGCCGTCGCGCAGCGAGCCCAGGATGGCGGTGCGCTCGCCCAGGCCCTCCCGCAGCTTGGATTCGGCCAACTCCCGGCGCTGCATCTCGGTGGCACGCACATCCAGGAAATGGTTCAGCGCGTGGCTGAGCACGATGACCTCGTCGGTCGAGCCGACGCTGTCGGGATCGACCGGCAGGCGGGCGCCGCGGTCGTCGATCTTCAGCCCGCGCAAGTCCTGCACCAGGCCGGCGAGACGCCGGGTCACCAGCCGGTGCATCAGCAGCAGCAGGCCCAGGGCGATGGCGACCACCTTGAGCAGTTCCCAGGGCAGCCGCTCCATCGCGCGGCGCTCGATCTGGGCATCGATCTCGGCAAAGGATTCGCTGATGCGCAGGCTGCCGATCGGTGCCTGACGCGCCGCCACGCTCAGCGGTACATGGCGCGGCTCGACGGTGCGGGTGATGTCGAAGCCGGGCCGCCACAGGTCGATCAGGATCTTGCCGTCGTCGGCCAGCACCTGGGCCCGCACCACTGCACCGTCGCGCACCAAATTTCGCAACAGCAGGTCCAGTGTGGCGAGGTCGTAGTTCCACAGGGCCAGCGCGATCGGTGGCGAGCTCAAGGCCAGCGCGGCCTCGGTGCGTGCCC
The DNA here is from genome assembly GCA_018780145.1 of Vitreoscilla sp. Lineage (GTDB taxonomy): Bacteria > Pseudomonadota > Gammaproteobacteria > Burkholderiales > Burkholderiaceae_C > Ideonella. The sequence continues at coordinate 5,320 of JADMKA010000088.1, forward strand.
GGGCTGCGCGAGTCAAATCACCCCGCTCTCGCCACAATTCGACCGCGCCGATCAGCATGAAGACCAGCACGCTGAACGCCGCGACAGACACCAGCATCCGGGTGATCAGCGACGAGTTCAGGCGCAACAACGGTGTCCCTCTGTACGGCTGGATGGGGGCGACGGCCGGGGCAGGGCTGGCCCGGCACGGATGGCGCTGTGGCGCGGCAGGCGGCCAGCATACCCAACTGCGGCGGCTGCGCCAACCGGCGCCTGTGCGGCTTCAATCCTTCATGTGGCGTTTGAAGCGATGGATGAACCAGGTGACCGCGCCCACCACCGGCAGCACCGCGACCCCCACCACGACCTCGGGTTGCAGGTGCCAGGCCTCCAGCGCCGGCAAGACCTTGGCCGCCTTGGCCAGGTAGCCGACCAGGCTCAACGCGTAGTAGCTGATCGCCACCACCGACAGGCCCTCCACCGCCTGCTGCAGGCGAAGCTGCAGCTTCTGGCGGTGCACCATGGCCTGCAACAGCGCCTGGTTGCTGGCCTCGCGCTTCATCTCCACCCGCACCCGGGCCAGGCTGACGGCGCGGTTGATGCGCTCGGCGATGTCGGTCAGGCGGTGGTCGGTGCTGTCGCACAAGGCAATGGCCGGCTCGAACCGGTGGCCCAGGAAGCCGCCCAGCGTGCGCGAGCCGGCGATGCGCCGCTCGCGCAGGCTGCCCAGCCGGTCGGCGACCAGGGCACGGTAGGCGCGGGTGGCCGAGAAACGGTAGCGCGTGCGCGAGGCGCTGTGCTCCACCTCGGCGGCCAGCCGGGTCAACGCCTCCAGCGACTGGGCGTCCTCGGCGGGTGAACTCGCCTCGCGCGCCATCGCGTCGACCAGGCCTTGCAACGCGGTCTCCAGCTCGGCCAGCGCGGCCGCTTCGCGCTGGGCCACCGGAAAGCCCAGCATGGCCATCATGCGGTAGGCGTCGATCTCGCACAGGCGCTGCACGCTGCGTGCCGCCTGGTCGGCCGTCAGCCCCTGATCGAGTAGCACGAAGCGGGTGAAACCGTCGGTCGACACGGTGAGCCGGGTGAAGACGGTGGCGGCGCCGTCGGCGATCTGCGACGCCATCAGCGGGGCACCGGGTTCGGCACCGGGGGTGGCGAAGTGGCCGTGGCAGCGCTCGACCAGGCCAGCGTCGGCGCGCAGCACCAGCACGTGGGTGGCCGAGATCAGCTCCCCGGCGCCCTCGCCCGACAGCAGCGTGGTGAAGGCCGCCGGCAGGCGGGTGTGGGCGTTCGCCTGCTCCAGCAACGCCGCCAGGCCAGGCCCTTCGCGCGCGGACTCGTCCGTGCCGAGCGGCCGCGTCATTTGCCAGCTGACGAACTCGCCATGGCGCTCCAGCTTCAAGGCCCAACCAGGCCCCTTGAGCACGTGGCGCCGCACGCCGGCCGGCGGCGCGGGTTGGCCCACCGCCGCGCACAGCACCGCCAGCGCCTGCTCGGCGCGGGCCGGCTGCATCTGCCAGTGCACCCAGGTCGAGACCACGCTGTCCGCGGCCACCGCCATCGGTGGGCGGGCGTGCAGTTCCTCGTGCAGGGCCAGGCGCTGCCGGGCAGGCCAGGGGGCCGGGGTGTCGTCGGGCAGTGGCGCGGTCATTGCCGCAAGTCTCGCACGGCGGTCGGCGGGGCCGCCCGGCTTACACTGCCAGCCCGGCATCGTTGCCGCAGGTGTGCACCGGCATGGATCTCGTCTACTCGCTGCTGGCCGTGGGGCTGGCCTATCTCGTCGGCTCGTTGTCGTTCGCCGTCATCGTCAGCCGGGCCATGGGCCTGTCGGACCCGCGTTCCTATGGCTCGGGCAACCCCGGTGCGACCAATGTGCTGCGCTCGGGCAACAAGGCCGCGGCCTTGCTGACGCTGGCTTTCGACGCCTTGAAGGGCTATCTCCCGGTGCTCGTCGCATTGATGCTGCAGCCGCGCTTCGGCTGGGGCGAGACCACGGTGGGTTTCGTCGGGCTGGCGGCCTTTCTCGGCCACCTGTGGCCGGTGTTCTTCCGCTTCCAGGGCGGCAAGGGCGTGGCCACGGCGGCCGGCGTGCTGCTGGCGCTGAACCCGATGCTCGGCCTGGCCACGTTGGGCACCTGGATCATCATCGCGGCGTTCAGCCGCTACTCGTCGCTGGCGGCCATCGTGTCGGCCGCTTTCGCACCGTTCTACCAGCTGCTGATATGGGGTGCCTCGCCGATGGTGCTGGCCATCGCCGTGATGAGCCTGCTGCTGGTCTGGCGCCACGAGGCCAACATCCGCAAGCTGCTGGCGGGCACCGAATCCAGGCTGGGGCAGAAGGCCGGCCCGGCAGCGGCCGGCGCGCCCTCGCACAAGCCTTCACACCACACGCGGCACACCCGCAAAGGAAAGTCATGACCCTGCAACGCTTCGACGTCGGCGCCCGCATGTCCGAGATGGCCGTGCACAACGGCGTGTGCTACCTCGCCGGCCAGGTGGCCGAGGACGGCTCGCAAGACATCTACGGCCAGACGCGCCAGGTGCTGGCCGCGATCGACGCGCTGCTGGCCAAGGCCGGCACCGACAAGACCCGGATCCTGCGCGCCCAGATCTACCTGGCCGACATCTCGGATTTCCCGGGCATGAACTCGGTCTGGGACACCTGGGTGGTGGCTGGCCACACGCCGCCACGCGCCACCGTGCAGGCGGCACTGGCCAAAGCCGAGTGGAAGGTCGAGATCGTGGTGACCGCGGCCGTCTGATGGAGCGCAGCCCGCGCCGCGAGCTGATCGCCTTTGCGGCGGTGGCCATCGCGGCCACGCTGGCCTTCGGCCTGTGGCAGGGCCGGCGCGAGGCCCGGCAGGGCGAGGAGATCGCCCGCCTGGCGCGGCTGGGCGACATCCGCATGGTGTCGTCGCAGACCTGCGTCTTCTGCGACCGAGCTCGCCTGTGGTTCGACACCCACCACGTGGCCTACAGCGAATGCTTCATCGAGCGTGACGGTGCCTGCGCCGCGCAATACCGCGCCCAGAACTCGCCCGGCACGCCACTGATCTGGGTGCGCGGCCAGCCCCAGCTGGGCCTGTCGCCGACGCGGCTGCTGGACGCCTTGCGTGAGCAAGGCAGACCGGGCTAAAGCCCCAGCATCGCCGGGTCGCCCCGGCCCTGGCGCACCAGCACCGGCTCGTCGCCGCTGAGGTCGATCACCGTGGTCGGCTGCATCGGGCAGGCGCCGGCGTCCACGACGGCCTGCAGCTGCTTCTGGAAGCGCTCGCGGATCTCGGTGGCCTCGTTCAGCGCCTCGGTCTCGCCGGGCGGGATGAAGGTGGTCGCCAGCAGCGGCTGGCCGAGTTCCTCCAGCAGCATCTGCAGCACCTTGTGCCCGGGCACACGCAGGCCGATGGTGCGGCGCGACGGGTGCGACAGCCGGCGCGGCACTTCCTTGGTGGCCTCCAGGATGAAAGTGAACGGGCCCGGCGTGCCGAGTTTCAGCAGGCGGTACTGCCGGTTGTCCACTCGGGCATAGGTGGCCAGCTCGGAAAGGTCGCGGCACAGCAGCGTCAGGTGGTGCTTGTCGTCGACCTGGCGGATGCGGCGCAGGCGTTCGGCGGCGGCCTTGTCATCGAGGTGGCAGACCAGTGCATAGCTGGAGTCGGTGGGCACGGCAGCCACGCCGCCGGCATGCAGGATCTGCGCCGCCTGCTTCAGCAGGCGCGGCTGGGGGTTGTCCGGGTGGACCTCGAAGAGCTGCGACATGCGCAGATTGTCGCAGCCAGATCTGCGCCGCCGCACCCGGCTGCCGGGCACAATCGGCGCGGCATTGCGTGCCGCCCAATCTGCCATGAACTCGCCCGCGACCGACAGCGCCTCACGCCAGGCCACCCGGGTGGTGATCCTCGGTGCAGGGATGTCGGGGCTGTGCATGGCGATCCAATTGCGCAAGGTGGGGATCGAGGACTACATCATCCTGGAAAAGCAGCCCGGAGTGGGCGGCACCTGGTGGGATAACGTCTACCCGGGCGCGCACGTGGACATCCCGGCACCGGCCTACTCGTTTTCCTTCGAGCCCAACCCGCACTGGACCCGGCGTTTCGCCTCGGCGCCGGAGATCCAGGCCTACATGCAGCGCTGCGCCGAAAAGCATGCCGTGTTGCCCAAGGTGCGCTTCGGCACCCGCATCACGCGGGCGCGCTTCGATGCCGAGAGTGGCGATTGGCTGATCGACACCGACCGGGGCCCCGGTGTCCGGGCGCGCTTCTTCGTGTGCAGCACCGGCCCGTTGAGCCAGATCCGCTTTCCCGACATTCCGGGCCTGGCCGAGTTTCGTGGCACCTTGCTGCATTCGGCCCGCTGGGACCCGGACCACGACCTGGCGGGCCAGCGCGTGGCGGTCATCGGCACCGGCTCCACCGCATCGCAGCTGGTGGCGCCGATCGCCCGCCGGGCAGCGCGGCTGCATGTGTTCCAGCGCACCGCCAACTGGGTGCTGCCGCGCCTGGACCGGCCCTACAACGCGCTCGACAGGCTGCTCGCGCGTTTCCCGCCGTACTCGGCCCTGGTTCGCCAGGCCTGGGTGGCCTTGCTGGAATTCGGCCGACGCGGATTCGACGAAGGCACGCTGGCGCGCCGCGCCATGCTGCGCACCGCCGAGGCCCACCTGCGCCGCCAGGTGGCCGACCAGGCGCTGCGCGCCAAGCTGCGGCCGGCCTACCCGCTGGGCTGCAAGCGCATCATCTACTCGAACGATTTCTACCCGTCGCTGAGCCGGCCGAACGTCGAGCTGGTGACCGAGCCCATCGCCCGCATCTCGCCGAGCGGCATCGTCACCGCCGACGGGCGCGAGCGGCCGCTGGATGTGCTGGTCTGCGCCACGGGCTTCGATGTCCAGCATGCGCTGGGCTCGCTGGCGATTGCAGGGATCGGGGGGCGCACGCTGCGCGAGGCCTGGGCCGAAGGCCCCGAGGCGCACCTGGGCGTCACCGTCTCGGGCTTCCCGAACCTGTTCCTGATGCTGGGGCCCAACACCGCCACCGGCCACACGTCGACGCTGCTCTACATCGAGCCCGAGGTGCGCTACGCCATCGCCTGCATGCAGCGGGTGGTCGCTGGCGGCCAACGCTGGATCGACGTGCGGCCCGAAGTTCAGCGTGCCTCGAACGCGCGCCTGCAGCAACGCCTGGCGGGCTCGGTGTGGACACAGTGCCGCAGCTGGTACCGCGCCGACAACGGCAAGGTGATCGCGCTGTTCCCGGGCTTCACCCGCGAGTACCAGGCGATGCTGCGCCAGCCCGACTTCGCCGAGTACACCTTTGGCTGATGGTTGGCCCGCCACATTTGGAGCGGGATCAGGCCGCCGGGGTACTCTGCTCCGCGAATGTCCCCCGCCGCCAGCCTCGGCTCGCGCCGACATCTTCGCAGCACGAACGACCGCAACGTGCCGAACGCGGTCAATCATCGCCAGCTGCAACTGAGATGGCTCAGAGCGCGTCGAGGAAGCTTGCGATCGCCGCGTTGACCACCGCTGGGTGGGTGACCGGGCCCATGTGGCCCAGCTCCGGGAAGTTCACGCGCTCGAGGCGGGGCAGCACCGTTTCCAGGCGGGCCGACACCGCGTGGGCGGCCGGGGTCGAGCGGCTGCCGCTCATCAGCAGCACGGGCATGTCCAGGGCCGAAAAGGCCTGCAGCGGGGTGGGCTCGGTCAGCAAGGCGTGCCCCCAGCGGCGCAGGTTCTTCACCGAGGCGGCGATGGCCGGCTGCCGGGCGGGTGGCGTGGCATCCCAGGCGCCGGGGCCCATCCAGTAGTCGATGAAGATCCGGGCGGCTTGATCGATGTTGCCATCGTCGAGCGCCTGCGTGGCACGGGCCACCGTGTCGCGGGCACCGTCGGCGGCGTTCGGTGGCGGCGAGTGGCCGTCGATCAGCGCGAACAGCGTCGGCTCGTAGAGCACCAGGGCACGCACCCGACCGGGGTTCGCCAAGGCGGCGACCAGGGCCACCGCGCCACCGTACGAGTGCCCCACCAGCACCAGCGGCGATCCGGCGTGTGCCAGCACCGGCTCCAGCAGGGCGGCCTCGTCGCGCAGCGCGATGCGGCTGTCCGACGGCCACTCCGGGCTCTGGCAGAGCCGAAGGAGTCGGCCGCCAGCACATGAAAGCGCGGCGCCAGCAGGGCCATCAGATCCTTCCACTGCCCGCTGGTGCTGGCATTGGCATGCACGCAGACCACGCCGGGGCCGCTGCCGGCTTCGCGGAAGTAGGGGCGGATGGTGCTCATCCCGCCATTCTCAGCCGAGCGCCGGGCCGCCCCAAGCCGGCTGAGCACCCGCTCGGCGGGTGGGGCCGGTACACCGGCACCGGGTGCCCCATCTCAGACAGTTTGCGCCAGCAGGTGCGCGCCCAGGGCCTCGGCCACCTCGATGCCGTCCACCCCGGCGGACATGATGCCGCCAGCGTAGCCCGCGCCTTCGCCGGCCGGGTACAGGCCGGTGACGTTCAAGCTCTGGTAGTCCTTGCTGCGCGGGATGCGCAGTGGCGACGAGGTGCGCGTCTCGACGCCGGTGAGCACCGCGTCGGCCATCGCAAAGCCGGGAATCTGCCGCTCGAAGGCGGGCAAGGCCTCGCGGATGGCCGCCAACGCGGCATCGGGCAGGCTGCCGCGGCCGGGCTCGGCCAGGTCGGTCAGGTGCACGCCGGGCTTGTAGGAGGGCAGCACGCTGCCGAACTCACGGGCCACTGCGCTCCCATGCCGGCCGGCGACGAAATCGCCGACCAGTTGGCCGGGTGCCTGGTAGCTGCCGCCGCCCAACTCGAAGGCGCGCGACTCCCAGAAGCGCTGGAAGGCGATGCCGTCCAGCGGCGAGACGGTGCCGCTGGCCAGGCCGTCCTGCCGGTAGTCCTGCGGGTCGATGCCGACGACGATGCCGGCATTCGCGTTGCGCTCGTTGCGCGAGTACTGGCTCATGCCGTTGGTGACCACCCGGCCGGCCTCGGAGGTGGCGGCCACCACCGTGCCGCCCGGGCACATGCAGAAGCTGTAGACCGAGCGGCCGTTGCTCGCGTGGTGCACCAGCTTGTAGTCCGCCGCGCCGAGGATGGGGTGGCCGGCGTTCGGGCCGAAGCGGGCCTTGTCGATCAGGCTTTGCGGGTGCTCGATGCGAAAGCCCACCGAGAACGGCTTGGCGTGCATCTGCACGCCGCGCTCGTGCAGCATCGCGAAGGTGTCGCGCGCGCTGTGGCCGACGGCCAGCACGACGTGGTCGGTGCGGATCTGCTCGCCGGAGGCGAGGGTGATCCCGCGCACCTGGCCGTCATCCACCAACAGGTCCGTGACGCGCTGCTGGAAGCGGATCTCGCCGCCCAGCGCCTCGATGTCGGCCCGCATCTTCTCGACCATGCCGACCAGCCGGAAGGTGCCGATGTGCGGCTTGCTGACGAAGAGGATTTCTTCCGGCGCGCCGGCCTTGACGAACTCGGTGAGTACCTTGCGCGTCAGGTGGCGCGGGTCGCTGATCTGGCTCCACAGCTTGCCGTCGGAGAAGGTGCCGGCGCCGCCCTCGCCGAACTGCACGTTCGATTCCGGGTCCAGCACGCCGCGCCGCCACAGGCCCCAGGTGTCCTGGGTGCGCTCGCGCACCTCCTTGCCGCGCTCGAGCACGATCGGGCGCAGGCCCATCTGGGCCAGCACCAGCGCCGCAAAGATGCCACAGGGGCCGAAGCCGATCACCACCGGGCGCGGGCGGCCGGTGGCAAAGAAGCCGGCAGGTGCCTGGCCGACCAGGCGGTAGCGGGTGTCCGGGCTGGGCCGGATATGGTGGTCACCGGCATGGCGCGCCAGCACGGCGGCTTCGTCGGTGGATCCAGCCAGCTCGCAGTCGACCGTGTAGATCAGGACCACGGCGGACTTCTTGCGCGCGTCGTAGGCACGCCTGAAGACGGTGAATGCGGCGAGTTCGCTGTCCTGGACCTCCAGCCTGGCCAGGATGGCCGGCCTCAGCGCCTCGGGGGCGTGGTCCAGTGGCAGGCGGAGTTCGGTGATTCTGAGCATCGTGCCGGCAGGCCGGGTGCCCCACTGAGCGGCCAGCGCCGGGCCGCTCCCAAGCGGCCGCGCTACCCGCCCGGCGGGTGGTGGCGGTACCCCGCCACCGGGTGCCCCAATCAGCCTCCCTTGTGGGGGCGCTTGCCGGGGTTTTTCTTGCTGCGGGTGTGCGAGCCGCGCTCCAGGCTGATCTTCTGGCCCTTGCCGGCGGTGAAGGTCTGGCCGGCGGGGGCCTTCGGGCGCGGCGTGGCTTTGCGGTCGGCTTCGGTGATGATCTTGTTGCCCATCGGGTGGCTCCGTGACTTGAAAAATGCGGGAGGCGAGATTAGGCCACAAAGCGGCGGCCTTCCCGCCTGAGGCCCCTCAAGCGCCGAGCCGGCGCTGTCCTACACCGCGTCGGCACACCGTCCGCTGGCTGGCGATCCGGCAGCACCGCACGATCGTGGCATCGGGCGGCCGCACATCGCGGGCGACGCAACCCAAGGGCAGGTCATGGACAGCAGGGCGTGGGGATGGACACCGGCGGCCGCTGCGGTGGCCGTGCTGGCGCTGCTGCTGGCCTTCGAGCAGGTGGTGCGCCACGTGGTGCAGCAGGGCGAAGCGCGCCGGCGCGCCGACGCGGTGTACGCCGACGGGCTGTGGCGCTGCAACGCCCTGAGCCAGCGCCAGCTGCGCGCCGCCTGCATGACCCGGCTCGCCGGGGTGACCACGGCCTCGAATGCACCGACCCATCCGCAGACCGACTGGAGCCCCGAATGAACCCGACCCGGCACTCGGCTGTCCTGGCCTTGGTGCTTTTCGCGCTGCCTCTGGTTGCTGCCGAGCCGGCGCGGCCACTGGATCCGAAGGCGCGCCACCAACGTGAGAGCGCCCGCCGCACGGCACTGGCCGCGTCGACGGCCCTGTAACGCGGAACGGCACCTCGGAGCGCCGTCGATCATGAGCAGCCCCTACACACTCTGCCGTGGCGGGGTCTTGGGCCTGGCGGCGCTGTTGCTGTCCGGCTGTGCATCGCTGCTGCCGGCCTCGCGGACCGAGGTGGTCTCGGCCTGGGGCAGCTACGACGATGCCTTGCAGTCCCTCGCGACCATCACGCCCTACGGCACCACGCGTGCCCAGGTGCACGGCATGGGGCTGGACCCGCGTGAGAACCCCGCCATCACGGTGCTTCACTTCGGCGACGTGCTGCAGCGCTTTGCCGCCGCCACGCTGATCCGTCCCGACGACGTGGACCGCGGTATCCGCGACTGCCTGCACGCCGGGCAGCAGTGCACCGGCTACTCGATTTCGGTGAAGAAGATAGCCCGGCAGCGCGTGGGCAACTTCTGGCTCGACTCGCTGAACTTCAAGCGCGAGACCGTGTCGACCGGCTGGAGCGTCGACGCACTGCTGGTCTTCGTCGATGACCGCCTGGTCTATGAACTGGTCGGCGGCCACCCGACGATCAACGAGGTCGAGGTCAAGCGCAATCCTCTCGGGCCGCTGCAGGCCTGGGGCGAGGTCCCGCTGCTGGGCCTGCAATGAGGGACCGGCGGCCGCCCGCCCTCCGGCCGTCCGGGTCAGATCAGCTCTTCGACCGTCAGGGTCCGGTAGTGAACCGCGAGCCGAGCGCCTTGCGCGCGTGCCAGTTCGGCGGCCATCGACGCGCGCTCGCTGTTGCTCACCTTGACGAGCAGCCATTGGTAGCCCTCCCGCGACAGCTCGAGGTAGCGGCGCAGCATCGTGATCTCGTAGCCGAAACCTGCCATGTCACCAGCGCCCGCCACCATCGCCTCCAGTTCGGCCACCGTGTCGCCCGGCTTGAAGTGGCGCACGTCCTCGGAGGGCCAGCCGGCCTCCCGAAGTGCGGCGAACACGGCGTGCGAGCGCGCCAGGTCGGGCGGCCCGAGCATGAGATGCCCCACCGGCTTGAAGGTGCCGAAGGAGGTGGGAATGTCCTGGTCTGAAATCGAGCCGCTCATGTCACATCCTTGCCCTGTGCGTTTCGATCTTGCGCTGCGCCGCCCGGACCCACTGTTCGCCACCGCACGCAGCCCACCTCAACGCTCCACGTTGCCGGGCAATACGGAGCAGAATGAGAATAGATTCATGGCGCCAGGCCCGTTCGCAGTCCAGCAACACGCGGCGGTCACCATGTCGCCACGCCAGCGGCGTGCAGCAACGCGCCGGGCGCCTGTGTCATCCACCCCACGCAGCGAGGAACGAGCATGTCACACCCCTCTCCAGCTCACACACGCCTCCCCCGACGCCACCTGACCCTCGGTCTGCTGGCGGCCTGCCTGGCACTCGGCCTGGGCGCTTGCGCCGTCGCGCCGCCCGAGCCGTTCCCGCCCGCACCCTTGGCCGAAGGCTGGCAGGCGCACAGCCAGCCGCTGTTCAACCAGGGGCCCGGCTTCACGGCCGGCACCACCACCTGGAAGGTCTCCGGCCTGCTGCCACGTGGCAGCTACCGGCTGATCGACCGGCGCGGCGATCAGGCACGCCTGGTGGACGGCTATCGCCTCGAGGTGGACGGCCATGTGATGAAGGACACCTACCTGTTCCTGCCCTCGGGCTACGGTGGGGTCGAGGCGGTCGAGGAACGCTACGTCCTGGCCAGCGCCAAGCCGTGACATGGGGCACCCGGTGCCAGGAGTACCTGGCACTACCCGCCGAGCGGGTGCGCGGCTGCTTCGGAGCGGCCGTGCGCTGGCCGCGCTTGGGGCACCCGGTGCCAGGAGTACCTGGCACCACCCGCCGAGCGGGTGCGCGGCCGCTTCGGAGCGGCCGTGCGCTGGCCGCGCTTGGGGCACCCGACGCTCGGCTGAGGCCGAAGCGCTCTGGGTCAGTAGTGGGGCGGTAGCTCGTCGCGCAGGCTGCGGAACGGGCCCGGCACGTCCGCCGGGGCCTGGTCGCGCAGCCGGGCGACCTCGCGCAGCAGCAGGTCGATCTGCTGCTGCTGCCGCACGATCACCTGGTTGAGCTGGTCCACCAGGTCCTCGCTGAAGCTGGCCTTGATTTCCAGCTCGGTGAGGCGGCGGTCGATGTCGTTGTTCATGGGGCTCAGGGCCTGTGCGCCGTTGCCGGCTTCGGAGCTCTCCAGGAGCCCTACCGCGTCGTACTGCGGTTCGTCGTGGTACCAACCGGTCAGGCTGGCTTCGGTGTCGTGGCGCCATTTTCCCGCATCCGACAGCCTCCCAGGCCGGCGCACGTCCTCGCACCCCCGTGGAGGGCACATGATGTTGCCGCCGGCACCATTTGAGTGCATGCTCCACACGGTATGCAAGGCGCGACAACAAGGGAAGCCACCGCGTGAACGCCCTGCTGGTCACCGCGATCGGCGCGGTCTACCTCTACCTGCTGTTTGCCGTGGCCTACCTGATCGACCGACGGGCCCGGCGCGGCGCGCCGGCAGCCTGGCAGGGGCAATGGGTCTATGCGCTGTCGATCGCGGTGTACTGCACCAGCTGGACGTTCTACGGCAGCGTGGGCCGTTCGGCCGCCAGCGGCATCGGCTTCCTGCCGATCTACCTCGGCCCGGTGCTGGTGTTCGTGTTGGGTCAGCCGCTGCTGCGCAAGATCTTGCGCGTTGCCAAGTCCCAGCACATCACCACCATCGCCGATTTCATCTCGGCGCGCTACGGCAAGGACCCGCTGTTGGCCGGCGTGGTGACGGTGATCGCGGTGGTCGGCATCATGCCGTACATCTCGCTGCAGCTGAAGGCGGTGACCACCAGCTTCGGGCTGCTGCTGGCCTATCCCGCCGTCGGCCAGCCGGCCGCCGTGCCGCCGCCGATCTACGCCGACACCGCGCTCTACGTGACGCTGGCGATGAGCCTGTTCGTCATCGTCTTCGGCACCCGCCAGGTGGATGCCACCGAGCAGCACCGCGGCATGGTCGGCGCGGTGGCGCTGGAGTCGCTGGTCAAGTTGGCGGCGTTCCTGGCGGTGGGGGTGTTCGTGGTCTGGGGCCTGTTCGACGGCCTGGGCGATCTGTTCGGGCAGGCCGCCGCCCAGGAGCGCCTGGCGCCGCTGCTGGACGTGGGCGCGGCGCTGGGCAGCGGGCAGTTCTGGGCGCTCACCGTGCTGTCGATGGCGGCCATCGTCTGCCTGCCCCGGCAGTTCCAGGTCACCGTGGTCGAGAACACCGACGAGGCCGATCTGCGCCGCGCCGCCTGGCTGTTCCCGCTGTACCTGCTGGCCATCAACCTGTTCGTGCTGCCGATCGCCCTGGCCGGGCTGCTGAGCTTCGCGCCAGGCAGTGTGAACGCGGACACCTTCGTGCTGAGCCTGCCCATCGCCGCCGGCCAGCCCGCGCTGGCGGTGGTGGCCTTCATCGGCGGGCTGTCGGCGGCCACCGGCATGATCATCGTCGAGACCATCGCGTTGGCCACGATGGTCTGCAACGACCTGGTGCTGCCGTTGACGATGCGCCGCGCGGCGATCCACGGCCGCAGCGATCTGACCGGCCGCGTCAAGCTGATCCGCCGCTGCGCGATCGTCCTCGTGCTGCTGCTCGGCTATGCCTACGTGCGCGGGGTGGGCGAGTCGCGCGCGCTGGTGAGCATCGGCCTGGTCTCGTTCGCCGCCGCCGCGCAGTTCGCGCCGGCGATGCTGCTGGGGCTGTACTGGAAGGGCGGTTCGCGACAGGGTGCGCTGGCCGGCCTGCTGGCGGGCTTCGCGGTCTGGGCTTACACGCTGCTGCTGCCGGCGTTCGCGCGCTCCGGCTGGCTCGACGCCGGCTTCGTGCTGCACGGGCCATTCGGTATCGACTGGCTGCGGCCGGAGGCCATGCTGGGCATGGTGGGCTACGACGAGATCGGCCACAGCCTGTTCTGGAGCATGGTGGCCAACGTCGGCGTCTACATTCTGGTCTCGCTGCGGAGCGACCCGGACATCGTCGAGCGCACCCAGGCCCGCGCCTTCGTCGAGGTGTTCGAGCGCCCGGCCACCGGCCTGGTGCGCACCTGGCAGGCCGAGATGCAGGTCGGTGGCCTGGTCGCTCTGGCCTCGCGCTTCATCGACGAACGACACGTGCGCCAGGCTTTCGCCCAGCATGCCACCCAGCGCGGGCGCTCGCTGGACGACACCCAGCGCGCGGATCTGGAAACCGTGAACTTCTGCGAGCGCCTGCTGGCCGGCGCCATCGGCTCGGCCCTGGCGCGCGTGGTGGTGGCCTCGGCGATCCAGGAAAAGCAGGTCAGCCTGGAGGGCGTGATCGAGATGCTCTCCGATGCCTCGCAGGCCATCCAGACCAACTGGGAGCGGCTGCAAGAGACTGTCGAGAACGTCTCCCAAGGCATCAGCATGTTCGACGCGGACTATCGCCTGGTGGTCTGCAACCGCCGGTTGGCGGAGCTGCTGGACATGCCAACGCAGCTGTGCACGGTCGGCACCCGGCTGGAGGACATGCTGCGCTACAACGCCCAGCGCGGCGAGTACGGCCCGGGTGACGCGGAGCGCCTGGTCGCCGAGCGCATGGCGCTGGCGGCCAGGCAGGTGCCGCACGTCTTCGAGCGCCCCGGCCCGGCCGGCCGCGTGCTGGAGGTTCGCGGCAAGCCCCTGCCCGGCGGTGGCTTCGTCTCGACGACCACCGACATCACCGAGCGAAAGCGGGCCGAGCAGGCCTTGCGTCAGGCCTACGACGAGCTGGAGCTGCGGGTGGCCCAACGCACCGAGGAGTTGCAGGCCGGCCGCGAGCGCTTCCGCGGCTTCGCCGAATCTGCGTCGGACTGGTTCTGGGAGACCGACGCGCAGCACCGCCTGCGCTACGTCTCGGAGCGCTTTCTGGAGGCCACCGGGCTCGCGCCGGCGCGGGTCATCGGGCACAGCTTCTGGGAACTGGGGTCCAGCGGTGGCAGCGAGGCCCTCTGGCAGGCCGCGCAGCAGACCATGCACCGGCACGAGGCCTTTCGTGGGTTGGAACTTCCGCTCACCGCGCAGGACGGCGGCGTGCTGCAGCTGCGCGTGACCGGCCAACCATGGCACGATTCCGCGGGCGTGTTCTGCGGCTTCCGCGGCACTGGATCGGACGTGACGCAACTCGTGCAGGCACAGGCCGAGCTGCTGCGCGCCGAGCGGCTGGCCGCGCTGGGCGGGCTGGTGGCGGGCGTCGCGCACGAGATCAACACGCCGGTGGGCATTGGCCTGACGGCGGCCAGCTACCTGGAGGAACTGTTCAAGAACTTCGAGCAGCAATACGCCGACGGGCAACTGCGTCGCTCGGATGTCGAGGCCCTGTTGCGTGGCGGCACCGAAGCCAGCGGTTCGATCATCGCCAACCTGCGCCGTGCCGCCGATCTGGTGCGCAGTTTCAAGCTGGTGGCGGTCGATCAGTCCAGCGAGCAGCGCCGGACTTTCAATCTGCGGGGGTACGTGGACGAGATCCTGCGCAGCCTGCATCCCAAGCTCAAGCGCGTGCCGCACCGCATCGAGATCGACTGCGCGTCCGACATCGAGCTCAACAGCTATCCCGGCGCCTTCTCGCAGGTCCTGACCAACTTGATCATGAACTCGCTGATTCACGGCTTTGAAGCTGACCGGCCCGGCCTCATCCAGATCGGTGCCCGCGTGGCCGATGGCCGCCTGCTGCTGACCTACCGTGACGATGGCAAAGGCATGAGCGCCGAGCACACGCGGCACATGTTCGAGCCTTTCTTCACGACGCGGCGCGGCCAGGGGGGGAGCGGGCTGGGCCTGCATGTTGTATACAACCTTGTCACGCAGACTCTGGGCGGCCGCATCGAGGGCAGCAGCGGCCCCGGCCAGGGCGTAAGCTATCGAATCGACGTTCCCTTTGCCGCACCGGAGGGTCCCCATGAGCGCGCAGCCTGACAACAGCATCACCCGAGCGCCGGCTGCTTTCGGCGACGAGCTGCTCTCCTTCGCCGACGACAGCAGTGGTGTCGTGCCGCGTCGACGCACCTCCGACAACCCGTGGAAGATTCTGATCGCCGACGACGACGACGCGGTGCACAGCATTTCGCGCATGGTGCTGCGCGACTTCGAGTTCGAAGGCCGGGGGCTGGTCTTCATCAGCGCGCACTCGGGGCAGGAGACCCAGCGCATGGTCGAGGCCCACCCGGATGCCGCGATCCTGCTGCTGGATGTGGTCATGGAATCGGACAACGCCGGCCTGGACGTGGTTCGCCATGTGCGAGACGTGATGCGCAACCGCTTCATGCGCATCATCTTGCGCACCGGCCAGCCGGGCCAGGCGCCGGAGCGTTGGGTGGTCGTCAATTACGACATCAACGACTACCGCGAGAAGACCGAACTGACCGCGCAAAAGCTGGTCACCACCGTGGTCTCGGCGCTGCGCGCCTACCGTGACATCCAGATCATCGAGGCGAGCCGGCGCGGGCTGGAGCAGATCGTCGGCGCCTCGCGCGACCTCTTCGAGCCGCAGTCGCTGTCGCAGTTCTCGGCCGGCGTACTGAACCAACTCACCGCGTTGCTGAACCTGGGTGCGGACAGCCTGTTCCTGCAGTCGAGCGGGTTCGCGGCCAAGCGCGACCATGCGCACGAGCAGGATGCCTTCACCATCCTGGCCGGCACCGGCCAGTTCGAGATGGCCGTGGGGCGCAACCTGCACGAGGCCGTGCCCGGCCATGTGCTGCAAAGGCTGCTGGCTGCCCGCGAGGCCGGCCGCACGCTGGTCGACGGCAACGAGTTCGCGGGCTATTTCAAGACGTCCAACGGCTCGGAGAACATGGTCTACCTGCACACCCGGCGCAGCCTGGGCGAAATGGATGTGCACCTGTTGCAGGTCTTCGCCTCCAACGTGGCCATCGCCTTCGACAACATCTACCTCAACGACGAGATCACCAGCACCCAGGTGGAGCTGATCCTGACGCTGAGCGAGGTGGTGGAGACGCGCTCCAAAGAGACCGGGCGGCATGTGTTCCGCGTCGGCGAGTACTCGCACCTGATGGGCAGCAAGATCGGTCTTTCGCCTCGCGAGTGCGACTTGCTCCGCATGGCCGCACCGATGCACGACCTGGGCAAGATCGGCATCTCCGACGCCATCCTGTGCAAGCCCGGCCGCTTGACCGCGCCTGAGTTCGAGGCGATGAAGCGCCACACCACCATCGGCCACGACATCCTGAAGGGTTCGCGCCGCGACGGCTTGCGCGCCGCGGCCATTGTCGCGCTGCACCACCACGAGTGCTGGGACGGCAGCGGCTACCCTGCTGGTCTGGTCGGCGATCAGATCCACATCTTCGGCCGCATCGTCGGTATGGCGGATGTCTTCGACGCCCTGGCCAACAAGCGCATCTACAAGGAGGCCTGGCCGATCGACCAGGTCATGGATTACATCGCCAACCTCTCCGGCACCAAGTTCGACCCCCGGCTGGTGCAGGTGATTCGGGACCACCTGGACGAGTTCGTCGACATCCTGCGCCGGTATCCGGACTGAACGGCTAATCTGCCATCGTGTCGGCGGCCACCGGGTCGGCAGGCTTGGCGGCACCGCGCATGTTCAGCCAGGCCCCAGCCGCCCCGCAGGCGGCGATGACGCCCATGCCGACGAAGGCCCAGAAATCCGGCACCTGGCGAAAGATCAGCCAGCCCAGGCCGGTGGCCACGGCGATCTGCAGGTAGACAAACGGCATCAGCGTGGCCGTGGGCGCCATGCCCAGCGCGAGGATCAGCAGCAGGTGGCCGGTGGTGCCGAGCGCGCCGATCAGCGCCATCAGGCCGAGTTGCCAGCCGGGCGCGGCCTGCAGGATCCCGCCCACGTCCAGCGGGCTGGCCAGCAGCACGGGCGTCAGCAGCGCGGTGCCGGCGAGTCCTGTGTAGAAGTGGGTCGTGTAGGGGCTCTCGCTGCCCGACAAGCGCCGCGTCAGCACCTGGAAGCTGGCGTAGGTGAAGGCGCCGGCCAACGGGAACACCACCGCCCAGCCGAACAGGCCCGAGCCGGGCCGGATGACGATCAGCGCGCCGGCAAAGCCGCCCGCCACCAGCGCCCAGCGCACCGGCGTCACCTTCTCGTGCAACCACCAGCCGGCCAGCACGATCACCAGCAGCGGTGTCAGCATGTTGATGGCGGTGAACTCGGGCACCGGCATGTGCTGCACGCCGTAGAAGCTCATCGCGCTGGTGGCGGCCAGCAGCGCGCCGCGGACGAACTGGAAGCGCGGGTGCGTGGTGGCGAAGGCGCGCCGGCCGCCGCGCCAGGCCAGCCAGACCCCCATCACCGTGGCCTGGAACGCATAACGGGCCCAGAAGAAGATCAGCACCGGCATGAAGCCGCCGAGGTAGCGGATGGTGCTGTCCATGCTGGCGAAGCAACTGGCCGCCAGTGCGATCAGCGTCACGCCCAGCAGCGGGCGTGTCGGGGGCAGGCCGGGTGCGGTCACGCGGCCGAGGCGGGCGCGGGCAACGACAGCCGGTCGGCCCAGAGCGACCACAGCGGCGTGACCTTGCCGGGCAGATCCGGCAGCGAGCCGAGCGGTACGCGGCTTTCACCCGGGGCGTGGAAATCGCTGCCGCGCGAGGCCAACAGGCCGAACTCCAGCGCCATGTCGGCGTAGCGGGTCACCTCGTCGGGGAAGTGGCTGCCGCAGGTCACCTCGACGCCCTGGCCGCCATGGGCCTGGAACTCCGAGAACAGCGCGTACTCCTCGGTGGGCGTGAAGCGGTAGCGGGCCGGGTGGGCAATGGCGGTGACGCCTCCGGCGCCATGCACCCAGTCCAGCGCCTCGCCCAGGCCGGCCCAGCGGTGCGGCACGAAGCCCGGCTTGCCCTCCTTGAGGTAGCGGGTGAACACCTCGTGCACGTTGCTGCAATGGCCCTGGTCCACCAGGAAGCGGGCGAAGTGCGTGCGCGAAACCAGCTCCGGGTTGGCCGCGTAGGCCGTGGCGCCTTCGTACGCGCCGTGGATGCCGACGCGGGCCAGGCTCTCGCCCATGCCCTGCGCGCGCGCCGTGCGGCCGGCGCGCAACCGCGACAGGCCCTGCACCAGCCGGGGCTCGTGGGGGTCGAAACCGAACCCGAGGATGTGCACCGTCTCGCCGGCGAAGGTCACCGAGATCTCGACGCCGGTCACGTAGGCCATGCCCAGCGCCGCCGCAGCCGCCTGGGCCTCGGCCTGGCCGCCGATCTCGTCGTGGTCGGTGAGCGACCAGAGCTCGACGCCGCCGTCGTGGGCCCGCTGGGCCAGCGCCGCCGGCGCGAGGCTGCCATCCGAGCAGATCGAGTGGCAGTGGAGGTCGGCGTTCAACAGGTGCACCGCCGCATTTTACGGAGGAGACCCTGCCCCCTGTGCGGGCAAGGGATCAACGGCCCCGCGCATGGATGCGGCCGCCCGCGGTGTCCATGAACTGCTGGACGATGTCCATGCGCTTCGGGCCGAGCCAGTCCGGGTGGCTGAGATCGATCACCCGGCAGGGGTGCGGCGGGTCGAGCAAGGCGCGCAGCTCGGCCCACTCGTGGCGCGGCCCGGGCTGGTCGAGCGAGTTGGAGCGCTCGATCACCAGCAGGTGCAGCACCCAGCCGCGGGCCCGCGTGTCGGTCTTGGCGAACAGCCAGGCGCGGCCGACCGCGGGCTCTCGCCGCAGCCTGTCCAGCAGCGGCCGCAGGGCCCGGGCGGACAAGCGCGCCGGGGTCAAGGTCTGGCCACCGTCGAAGTTCAGCAAGGCGCCCAGAGCCTGGTCGGCCTCGCGCTCGAGCTCGGGCAGGCGGCTGCGCAGCAGGCGCAAGGCGTCCAGATCCTCACGCTGCATCCAGGCGCGCTCCAGGCGGCGCGCGGCGTGGAGCGACCACGACGGATCCGCCAGCTCCTGCCGCACCGCGCGGCCGAAGCGGTCGAGGCGTTCGTCGTCGTGCACCAGCGCCATCAGCAGGCCGGCACCCTCGGCGGCCGGCGCCGGCAGATCCGGCTCGCGGCTGCGCGGTGGCAGCGGGCCTTGGGCGTCGAGCAGCAGGCTGCCGAGCAGGTGCCGTGCCGCTGCCGAGGTGGCATGCCGGGACAGCGCCGCACGGGCGACCGGCAGCGCGGCTGCCGCCCCCAGCACCGCGTGCGCGGTGCGCACCCACAGCAGGTGGTCGTCCAGCGGCAGCGGCTTCTCGGCGTCGGCCTCCGCGAGCTCGGTGAGCAGGCGCTCGCGCTGGCGGTGGTCGTGGTGGCGGTCGGCCCAGTCGGCTGCCACGCGCTGTTGCCAGTGCCGGTCCAGCGTGTCGATCCAGCCGTCGAGCTCCGCGCCCAGCAGGGCCTCGGCGGCGTTCGGGCCGGTGGCGGCGGTGATCGCAAGCGGCTCGCCGGTCAGCGCCAGCCGTTCGCGCAGCGCGGCACGGCCATCGGCCCGGCCGTGCACCCGCGACGGGGCGGCGTGCAGGGATTCCTGCAGCCAGGCCTTCGCCTGGGGGTGGCGCAGGCTGGCGGCGATCAGCACCTTCAGCTCGCGCAGGGGCAGCGCGTCCGGCACCGCGGACTGGCGGGTGTTGTCCCAGCGACGGGGCCAGAACACCTCGTCGAGAAAGTGCTGCTGGATCGCCGTGCGCAGCAGGGCCTGTGCCAGCGCCGGGCCCCGGCCCAGGCTGCAGGCCAGGCGGTCGGCAGCCACGGCTTCGTCGCGCGCGACCACCAGCGCGCGGGCCTCGAAGCGTGGCCAGAAGTGGCGCAGGAACAGGGTGACGAAGGCATCCGCCCACTGCGGCAGCAGCCGCGCGGGCCGCCAGGTTGCCGCCAGGCCGGCCCACAGCCGGCGCTGGCGCTCCAGCCACGGTGCCGGCTCGCGCCAGGCGCTGCGCCAGTCGGGCGCCCGCCGCAAAGGGGCCAACTCCACCGCCAGCAGCGCCGCCAGCGCCCCCGGGGTGAGCGACATCATCAGCGGCAGGCCCAGCACCAGCGTGTGCCGGTTCAGGCCCAGCGGGCCCAGCTGGGGCCGTTCGACCAGGCGGGCGCCGAGCGAGGTGTCCAGCACCACCTCGTGCACTGGCGCCGCGTGGAGCTGGGCACGCACCTCGTCGATCAGGGCGCTGAGAGCGGGCGCCTGGCCCGGCGCGAGCGCCAGGCCCAACGGCACGGCCGGTTGCAGGCGCAGCAGGCGGGCCAGCGGCCAGGCAGCGCCGGCGGCGGCCAGCAGCAGCATCCAGGCCGCCGCCTGCCAGGCACTGGCTGCCTCGCCTGCCAGCGTGACGATGGCCCACCCTGCCATGGCCACCACCAGGGCGATGGTCGCCCAGCCGAGGGCCAGCGCCGCCAGTGCCGCCAGCGCCGTCTCGATCAGGAAGCGGCGGGGGCGGTCTCGCCAGGCATTGGCATGCTGGCCGACACGGCGGCGAAACGCCTGTTCATTCATGCATCGGGGCCCGTGGTGGAAAGCCTGGCGTTGTATCGCCGGCCGATCGTTCGACTTTAGCGGTCGATTCGTAAGAGTCGGCCGCTGTCGGTCAGCAGGTAGATCCAGCCGTCCGGGCCCTGGCGCACGAAGCGCACCCGGTCTTTCAGCGCGCTGCCGAGGGGTTGGTCGCGCGAGACCTCGCGGCCCCCGTCGAGAACCAGGCGCCACAGGGTCTGCCCCGCCAGCGCACCGACGAAGGCGTTGCCGCGCCATTCAGGAAAGCCGCTGCCGGTGTAGAACATCAGCCCGCTGGGGGCGGTGGAGGTGGGCACCCAGTACGAGACCGGCTCGACATAAGCCGGCGCATGGGTGCCACCGCCGATGCGGCAACCGTCTCCCACCGGCGACCCATAGGGGCAGCCGTAGCTGACCAGCGGCCAGCCATGATTGCCGGCGCGCTGCACGCGGTTCAGCTCGTCACCGCCCTGCGGGCCGTGCTCGGTGAGCCAGAGCTCACCGGTGTCCGGGTGAATCGCCAGGCCCTGCGGGTTGCGGTGGCCGTAGCTCCAGATCTCGGGGCGGCTGCCCGGGCCGAGCGGCGGGTCGTCCGGTGGCAGGCTGCCGTCCGGCCGGATGCGCACCACCTTGCCCAGCGTGGTGGCGAGGTCCTGCGCCGGGCTGCCGAGCTGGCGCTCGCCCAGCGAGACGAACAGGCTGCCGTCGGGCGCGAAGGCCAGGCGCGAGCCGAAGTGGCCGTTGCCCGACACCTTGGGAACCTGCCGGTAGATCACCTGCAGCGCCTGCAACTCGTTGCCGACCAGCCGGCCGCGGGCCACCGCGGTGCCGGTACGGCCCGCATCGCTGCCGGTGCCGGGCTCCGAGTAGCTGAGGTACACCCAGGGCTGGCTGGCGAACTGGGGGTCGATTACCACGTCCATCAGGCCGCCTTGGCCGGCCGCGACCACCCTGGGCACGCCGGCGATCTCCGCCTCGATGGTGCGGCCATCGGCCGACAGGCGGCGCAGGCGGCCGGCCTTTTCGGTGACCAGCATGCGGCCATCGGGCAGGAAGGCCAGGCCCCACGGGCTGGCGAGGGCGGTGTTCAGCTCCGCCACCTTGGCGCCGCCCGGCGCTGGCGCCGGTGGGGTCGTGGAGGCCCCGCCGCAACTGCTGCCACTCGCGACCACCATCAGCCAGGCCACGGCCAAGCCGGCCCGGCGCACGCCACGGCGCAGCGGAGTGCGCGTGGCGTCGGCAGCCGCGTCGCGAGGAGGGGGTTCCGGTGTCGCCATGGCAGCCGATATTGACAGGGCGCCCTTGGCTTGCCAAGGCCGCTGCACCATCGAGCCGGAAACCAGTTGTTGCGCCCCGCGGGAGGTGCGCTACACCAGCGCCAGCACCCGGTCCACCATCACGCCCGACTGGCCCAGGTAGTTCGCCGGATCCAGCATGCGCTGCAGCGCCGCGCGGTCCACGTGGCGGGCGATCTCAGGGTGGCCGGCCAGCAGCTCCAGCAAGGGCACCTTCTTGGCGAGCGACTCGCGGCACAGGTCGTAGACCAGGTCGTGCGCATACTCGCGGCCGATGAACTTGCCCAGGCCCATCATCACCGCCTCGCTCATCACCAGGCCGCCGGTCATGTCGATGTTGCGGCGCATGGCCTCGGCATCCACCTGCAGGCCCTCGACGACGAAGCGCGACTGCTTGAGCGCGCCGGCCATCAGGCAGAAGGCCTCGGGCAGCACGATCCACTCGATCTCCCACGGGCCGGTCGAGCGCTCGTGGTCGGCCACCATCGCGTCCATCAGCGCGGCGGCGTGCTGGCGCACGACCGAGATGGCGGCGTGGATGTAGCAGCTCGAGATCGGGTTGCGCTTCTGCGGCATGGTGCTGCTGGAGCCGCGGCCGTGGTGGTACGGCTCGTAGACCTCGCCGACCTCCGTCTGCATCATCAGCTTCACGTCCATGCTGAGCTTGCCGAGCGTGCCGCCGATCAGCCCCAGCACCGCGCCGACCTCGGCGATGTTGTCGCGGATCGTGTGCCAGGCGATCACCGGCTGCTTCAGGCCCAGCTCTGCGCAAAGGCCGGCCTGGGTCTCCATCGCGCCGGTTTCCAGCGAGGCCAGGGTGCCCGCCGCGCCGGCGAACTCGCCCACCAGCACCCGCTCCTTCAGCTGCGCCAGGCGCTCGCGGTGGCGCAGCACGGCCGACAGCAGGCCGGCCATCTTGTAGCCGAAGGTCACCGGAATGGCTTGCTGCAGGTTGCTGCGGCCGATGATGGGCGTCAGGCGGTGCTCCTGCGCCAGCCTGGCCAATGCCGCGGCGATGGCGGCCAGCTCGTCGTCCACCAGTTGCAGGGCCTGGCGGATCTGCAGCACGGTGGCGGTGTCGGTGATGTCCTGCGTGGTCGCGCCCCAGTGCACGTACTCGCCCAGCTTGTCGCGGCAGAGCTGGTTGATCTGCGTGACCACACCGAGGATGGGGTAGCCGATGCGCTCGGTCTGCTGGCGCAGGCGGGCCATGTCGATCTGCTCCAGGTGGCAGTGGCTGACGATCTCCTCGGCGGCTTCCGGAGGGATCAGCCCGAGCCGGCCCTGCACGACGGCCAGCGCACGCTCGACCTCGATGTACTGGCGTGTGCGGTTCTCGTCCGACCAGACCTCGCGCATCGCGTCGGTCGTGAAGATGCCCTGGAAGATGCTGGAGTCGATGATCGAAGCGGCCATGTGGAGTCTCCTGAAGATGTGGGCTAGGTATTCAGTGGCGGGCGCGGGCCTGCAGGGCGAGTGCGCGCTGCAGCACCGGCTTGTCGACCATGCGGCCGTCGACCTGCACGGCGGCGCCTCGCGCGGCCTCGGCGGCGGCGATCACGCGCTGGGCCCAGGCCAGCTCGGCATCGGTCGGGCGGAATGCGGCATGCAGGGGGGCGACCTGTTGGGGGTGGATGCACAGCTTGGCGCCGAAGCCAAAGGCGCGTGCCCAGGCGAAGTCAGCCAGCAGCCGGGCCTCGTCGTGGATCTCCGGCGTGACGCCGGCCACCGGTGCGGGCAGGCCGGCGGCGCGCGAGGCCAGCGCGATGCAGGCCGCGGCATGGGCCAGGCCGGCGGGCTCGGGGGCGATGCCAAGGTCCAGCGCGAAATCCAGCGTGCCGAATACCAGGCGCGAAACCCCCGGCGCAGCGGCCACCTCGTTCACGGCAACGACCCCTGTCGCGCTCTCGATCAGCGCCAGCACCTGGGCGCCGGGCAAGGCCGCGCACACGGTGGCGATCTGCGAGGCGGTCTCGGCCTTGGGCAGCATCACGTGAGTGGCACCGGCCGCGGCCAGCATCGCCAGGTCGTCGTGGAAGCCCGGAGCCGCAACGTCGTTGATGCGCACCGCCACGCGCTCGGCACGCGCCGGCGTCAGCCAGGCCGCAATGGCCTCGCGGGCCAGCGCCTTGCGCTTGGGGGCCACCGCGTCTTCAAGATCGAGCACCACGACATCGGCGCCGCTGGCGGCCGCCTTGTCGAAGCGCTCGGGGCGGTCGCCCGGCACGAACAGATAGCTGCGCGGCATGTTCATACCGCGCTCTCGGCCCGCAACGCGGCGATGTCCGCGGCGTTCAAGCCCAGTTCGGCCAGGATCGCATCGGTGTGCTCGCCCAGTGCGGGCACCGGGTCCATGCGCGGCTCTTCATGCCACGATCCCGGCGGCAGCATCGCGGGCAGCGGGCCGACCGGCGAGCCCACCTCGCGCCAGCGCTGGCGGGCCTTCAACTGCGGATGCGCCCAGACCTCGGCCATGGTGTTCACGCGGGCGTTGGCGATCTGCGCCAGCTCCAGCCGCTCGACCACCTGGGCCGCTGTCAGCGGCGCGAAGGCCAGGACGATGATCGCCCGCAACGCCGCGCGCTCGGCGCTGCGGCGCGAGTTGCTGGTGAAGCGCGGGTCCTGCGCCAGCGCGGGCTGCAGCAGCACCTTGTCGCAGAAGGCCCCCCATTCGCGCTCGTTCTGCAGGCCCAGCATCACCGTGCCGCCGTCGCCGGCGGGGAAGGGGCCGTAGGGGTAGATGGTGGCGTGGCTGGCGCCGGTGCGCGGCGGCGGCGCGGCGCCTTCGTAGGCGTAGTACAACGGGTAGCTGGTCCACTCGGCCAGCGACTCCAGCATCGACACGTCGATGTGCTGGCCGCGGCCGGTCTGGGCGCGCTGCAGCAGGGCGGCCAGGATGTTGGTGTAGGCGTACATGCCGGCGGCAATGTCGGCGATCGACGGCCCGGCCTTGCAGGGCTCGTCGGGCGTGCCGGTCACCGAGACGAAGCCGGCCTCGCTCTGGATCAGCAGGTCGTAGGCCTTCTTGTCGCGGTAGGGCCCGTCGCCGCCGTAGCCCGAGATGTCGCAGACGATGATGCCGGGCTTCAGCGCCGCGAGCTTGTCGTAACCCAGGCCCAGGCGCGCCGAGGCGCCGGGGGCCAGGTTCTGGATCACCACGTCGGCCTTTTCCAGCACCAGGCGCTGCAGGATCTCGTTCGCCTTCGGGTGCTTCACGTCGAGCGTCAGGCTTTCCTTGCTGCGATTGGTCCAGACGAAGTGCGAGGCCAGGCCGCGCACGCGCTCGTCGTAGCCGCGGGCGAAGTCGCCCACGCCGGGGCGCTCGATCTTGATCACCCGCGCGCCCAGGTCGGCGAGCTGGCGGGTGGCGAACGGGGCCGCGATCGCATGTTCCAGCGTCACGACGGTCAGGCCCTTGAGGGGTTGCATGGTGCGTGGCCTTTCAGCGCAGCGTGGCGGTGGCGTCCATCGTCAGCCAGCCGTCGTGGTCCTGGGCCCAGAGCTTCACGGTCTTGCCGTCGGCCTGGGGTTGGCCATTCAGCCGGAAGGCGTTCAGATCGAAGGTCGGGCGAACCGCCTTGAATCGGAAGCTCGCCACCTCAGCCTCGGGCGCATGGCGGCGCAGCAGGTCCATCAGCAGCGTGGCGATCAGCGGGCCGTGCACGATCAGGCCGGGGTAGCCCTCGACCTCGGTGACGTACTTCCTGTCGTAGTGGATGCGGTGGCCATTGAAGGTCAGCGCGCTGTAGCGGAACAGCAGCACGTCGTCCGGCACGACTTCTCGTTGCCAGGCGGCGCCGGTGGCGGCGGCCACCGGTGCCGGCTCCACGTCGCCCGGCTGCTTCGCCTCGCGGTAGACGATGTCGTGGAACTCGACGATCGCCGGCTCGGCGGCACCGTTGCAGCGCAGCTCGTGGCGGACCTTGACGAACACCAGCGGGCCGGTGCGGCCTTCCTTCTGGGTCACGTCGGCGATGGTCGAGGTGCGCTCGACAGCGTCGCCGACCCGCACAGGCGCCCGGAACTCGAACTGGCTGCCGGCCCACATGCGCCGGGGCAGCGGCACCGGCGGCAGGAAGCCGCCGCGTTGGGCGTGGCCGTCCGGGCCGATCTCGCTCTGGCGATGCAGCGGCAGAAAGTACAGCCAGTGCCACAGCGGGGGCAAGGGCGTGCCGGGCCCTGCGGTGCTGGCCGGGTGGTCCAGCGTGGCTTCGAGCGCCCGCACGGGCGTGGCGGTGATGGTGTCGCGCAGCGTCTCGCTGCGGCCGATCCAGGTGCTGAGCGTGTCCATGGTCAGAACGTGTGCCTTATGCCGATTTCAACGCCGCGCGAGCTGCCGCCACCGGCCATGCCGGAGATGCCGCCCGGCACGGCCAGGGTGTGCGCGCCTTCATTGTCGAGATGGGACAAGGTGCCGTACAGCGCGCTGCGCTTCGAGAGGTTGTAGAAATAGCCCAACGCCCATTGCCGTGCACCGTTGCCGTCGATGGAAGCGCCTGCGGCGCTGCCCGACATTTCTGCCCGGGTCCACGACAGTTTCAGTTCGCCCGGACCCAGCGGCACCCAGGCACCGACCAGCAGATTGGTCTGCGCTGCCGCGTCTTGCTCGAAGCGGCGCCAGGCGGCCGAGGCGCGCGCGAAACCAAGGTTGAGCTGGGCGCCGATCGCGCTGTCGGTGAAGGCCTGGTCACCCGTCAGGTCGTTGGTGCTGCGCGTGTGGGCGGCCGACACGCCGAAGGAGTCGCCCGCGTAGCCCAGCCGCGCGCCGACCACCTTGTGCTGGCCCGTGGCAGCCGTGCCGCCCTCGCCCGCGGCGACCATCAGGCCGCCTTCGAGCCCACCCCAGCCGCTGGGCATCAACCACTGCACGGCGTTGCTGGAGCGGACGACGGTGTTGGGGTTGCTGCCGAAAGCCGACTTGATCGGTCCGACGGGCGAGGCCGAGATCAAGTTGGACGAACTGCCGACGCCGACGTAGCCGAACGGGTCGTAGCGGCTCCAGTTCGAGTAGCTCGGCACGAAGTCGCGCCCGGCGCGCAACTCGCCCAGCGTCTTGGAGGCCAGGCTCAGCGTCGAGCGGCGGTCCCAGAACTGCGCCGCCTGGGCCGGGCTGCCGGTGTCGAGCGCCAGGCCGTGTTCCAGCCAGAAGCTGGCGGCCAGGCCGCCCCCCAGGTCTTCACTGCCGCGAAAGACCAGGCGGCTGGTGGCGTTGCCCCCGCTCACCAGCGAGCGTTCGGTGCCGCGGCCGTCGTTGCTGACCTGGCGCAGTGCGGCGTCGGCCACGCCGCCGAGGGTCACGGTGGTCTGAGCGTGCGCGCCTGTGGCGGCGGCGACCATGGCGAATGCAAGCAGAGTCTTCATCAGGTTCTCCTGTGGGTGTTGTTGTGGGGGTTGCGGGTCAGTCCGCGCTGAGCTTGGCCTTCTGGACCACGCCCTTCCAGCGGGCGAGTTCGTCCTTCACCAGCTTGCCGAACGCCTCGGGTGTGCTGGTCTCGACATCGGCGCCGTGGTCCTCGATGCGCTTGATGATGTCCTTGTCGTTAAGCACCTGGTTCAGCGCCTTGTTCAGTTGCTCGACGATGGGCTTGGGCGTCTTGGCCGGCGCGAAGAGGCCGTACCACTGCTGTACGTCGACGCCGTCCACCCCGGCCTCCTTCAGCGTGGGCACGTCCGGCATCAGCGGCGAGCGCTTCGGCCCGGCGATGGCCATCGCCTTCAGCTTGCCGGCCTTCACGTGAGGCAAGGCCGTGAAGAAGCTGGGGAACATGAACTGGGTCTGGCCGCCGATGGTGTCGCTCACCGCGGGGGCCGAGCCCTTGTAGGGCACGCCCAGCATCACCACGCCGGCGTTCAGCTTGAACAGCTCGGCGGCGTAGTGCGGTGCGGTGCCGTTGCCGGCCGAGGCGTAGGTGTACTTGTCCGGCTTGGCCTTGAGCTGGGCGATGAGGTCCTTCACGTCCTTGACCGGCACCGTGGCGCTGGAGACCATCAGCGTGGGCGAGGTGCCCACCAGGCCCACCGCCTCGAAATCGGCCACCGGGTCGTAGCGCAGCTTTTGCAGCGCCGGGTTCATCGCGTGGGTGGCGATGTAGCCGAACATCAGCGTGTGGCCATCCGGCGTGGCGCGGGCCACGTACTCGCTGGCGATGGAGCCGTTGGCCCCGGCGCGGTTGTCGATGATGATGGTCTGGCCGAGCAGCGGGCCCAGCTTCTGGGCGATGGTGCGGGCCATCGCGTCGTTGCCGCCGCCGGCGGCGGTGGGCACCACCAGCGTGATGGTCTTGTCGGGCCAGGCCATGGCGGCCGGGGCGGACGCAGCCAGGGTGGCGGCGAGCGCGGGGGCGATGAGTTTCTGCATGTCCTTGTCTCCTGAAATGGGTTTGGAAAACACGTACTCGGGGATGTGCAGGTCGCCCTGCAGGATCTTTCGCGCGGTGCGCACGAGCGCGGCGCGCTGGATGCGGGCGTCGTCGCCCTGGCCTTCGATGACCGCTTCGACCTCGATGCGGCCTTGGGGGTGCAGCACGGCCACCTTGCGCGTGCCGCTCTGGCCCAGCGGGCTGCTGGCCACGGTGCCCGGCAGCGCAAAGGCGGTGGCCACGCCGATGGCGCCGGTGACCGCGTGCGAGGCATGGCAACGCCGCGGCGTGAAGTAGCGCGAGGTGATGCTGTGTTCGTCGTCGCCGGCGCTGACGATCACCGGCTTGGGGATCACGCTGTCGGACACATCACCCAGGCCCATGCGCTCGCCGGCGGCCAGGCGCAACTGCTCGATGCGGGCCAGCAGCGCGCGGTCGGCGTCCAGATCGGTGGGTGATTCGCGGCCGCTGAGGCCCAGATCTGCCGCGCGCAGGATCATCAGCGGCATCGCTGCGTCGATGCAGGTGAGTTCGATGCCGTCGATGGTGTCGATGCGCCGGCCGGTGGGGAACAGCGAGCCGGTCACCGAGCCCCAGGCATCCAGGAAGTTCAGGCGGATCGGTGCGGCGCTGCCGGCCACACCGTCGATGCTGGTGCTGCCTTCGTAGCTGACGCGGCCGCCAGGGGTGAGCACGGTGACGTCGATGCGCGAGCGTGTGTTCACGTTGAACACACGCACCGTGGTTTCGCCGTCCGCGGCCTGCACCAGCCCCTGCTCGATGGCGAAGGGGGCCACGCCCGAGAGCATGTTGCCGCAGTTGGGACGGGTGTCGACCGATTTCTGGCCGACGCCGACCTGGGCAAACAGGTAGTCCACATCGCAATCCGGCTGCTCCGAGCGCGAGACGATGGCCACCTTGCTGGTCAGGGTGCTGCCGCCGCCCACGCCGTCCACCTGCAGCAGATCGGATGCGCCGATGGCGCCGATCAAGGCCTGGTCGCGCGCCTCGTCGCCAGCGGGCAACCAGTCTCGCAGGAAGAACGGGCCGCGCGAGGTGCCGGCACGCATCAGGACGCAGGGGACGGTGAGTGAAGCCATGGCCGAATGATGTTCGGCCGATCGATGCAAGGGAATTGCCTAATAATCATCGATTGATCCATGAAACAGATCAATCAACCGGAGCACAGCCATGGCGATCCAGTTCGATCTCAACGACTTGCAGGCCTTTCGCGCGGTGGCCGAGCTGCAGAACTTCCGCCGTGCGGCGGAGGCCGTGCACATCTCGCAGCCGGCCTTCAGCCGCCGCATCGAGAAGCTGGAGCAGGCGCTTGGCGTGCGCCTGCTGGAGCGCACCACCCGCAAGGTCAGCCTCACGGCCGTGGGCCGCGAGTTCGCGCGCAGCGTGGCGCAGTGGCTGGATGAGTTGGACGGCACCTTGCTGGCCCTGCGCGGCATCGCCCCCACGCGCATGGGCGAGGTGACGGTGGCCTGCGTGCCGTCCACCGTCTACTACTACCTGTCGCAGGTGATCCGCCGCTACCGCGAGACCTACCCGAAGATCCGGGTGCGGGTGCTCGATGCCGGCGCCAACGAGGTGCTGGCCGCGGTGGCCGGCGGCGAGGCCGATTTCGGGCTGAACTTCATCGGCAGCCAGGAGCCGGACATCGAGTTCCGCGCGCTGGTGGAGGAGCGCTTCGTGGCCGCCTGCCGGCGCGACCACCCACTGGCCAAACGCCGCCGCGTGACCTGGCGCGATCTCGGTGAGTACGACTTCATCACCGTCAGCAAAGCCTCCGGCAACCGGCTGCTGCTGGACCAGGCGCTGGCCGGCGTGCCGGGCCGCCCGCAAGCGGTGTACGAGGCCCAGCACGTGACCACGCTGCTGGGTCTCGTCGAAGCCGGCCTGGGCGTGGCGGCGGTGCCGTCGATGGCGATGCCAGGCAAAGATCACCCGCTGCTGGTCAGCATCCCTTTGGAGGAGCCCACGGTGACGCGGCATGTGGGGTTGATCCGACGGCGCGGGCGGGCATTGACGCCGGCAGCGCAGCAGCTGTTTGATTTCTTTGCGGACATCTCGCCAGCTGGCTCAGCGGGCAAGGGTCGACAGGCGCGTCGGGCGCGTTGAGTTCGCGGCGCGACGGTCTGAGCTCAGTGTGATGGGGCGGGCCTCCAGCCTCGTGTGCCCCCACGATTGAAGGGCCACCAAAGTGAATCCGTTGGCGATCTGTTGGTCCGCCGCAGGCGTGCCTCACTAGAGTCTGCTCAATGGCCAGGTCGGCCGCGGGAGCCCCTCATGAAGCGCACCATCACCTTGATCGCATTCGCCGTGTCCTGCACCCTGGCCCAGGCGGCCGGTGGCACGCATTGGGAGTTCGAGCACCTGTATTCCTTCAACCCCGCCAGGGGAGATGGTTCCACCCCGCTGGCCGGTTTGGTCGAAGCGGGCGGCGCCTTCTGGGGAACCACCAGCGCCGGCGGCCCCGGGCGGGGCGCGCAAGGCAACGTCTTCAAGTTCGTGCCCGGCACCGCGCCGGTGGTGATGCACACCTTCCGCGGCGGCGATGGGGCGACGCCGCGGGGCGAGCTGCTGGCCGTCGGCCGCAGCCTCTATGGCACCGTGGAAAACGGCATGCTCGACAACCAGGGCGGCATCTACCGCATCTCCACCTTGGGCAGCTTCAAGGTGATGCACAAGTTCCTTGAGGAAGAGGGCACGAACCCCAGCGCGGGCCTGATGCGGCACTCGAACGGCAATTTCTACGGCACCGCGGTGGGCGGCGGCGTCAACTACGGCGGCCTGGGCACGGTGTTCCAGATGACGCCCGCCGGCGTGGTCACTGTCCTGTTCTCCGATTTCGAGGGCTGGTATGCCGGCCCCAAGAGCCCGCTCGTGCAACACGTCGACGGGTCTCTTTACGGCACCACCTCCACCCAAGGCCCGCATGGCGGTGGCTCCGTGTACAAGATCACCACGGCCGGCACCTACGAGCTCAAGCATTCGTTCAAGAACCCCGAGGACGGGGATCTGCTGGGGTGCGCACCGCGCGCCGGCCTCACACCCATCGCCAGCGGCAGCCTGGCTGGCGTGGCGCCGTCATGCGGTGACGATATCGGGGGCACGGTGTTCAAGGTTTCGGTCGGCGGCGTCGTCAGCCTTGCGCATGACATGGTCCTCGGCGTGGATGGCATCTACCCGGAGGGCGGGCTCGCGCTGAGAGAGGGTGTTCTCTGGGGCACGACGAGGTATTGGGACGTCCAGGTCCTCTTCTACGAAGGCTGCGGCACCGTGTTTGCGATGTCGAAGACCAACAAGGTCGGCGTGCATCATGTCTTTGCCGACGACGGGTCCGAAGGCTGCGAGCCGCGAGGCACCCTGCTGAGCGCCAAGGATGGCGCGATCTACGGCACCACGAGCCGCGGCGGCGCCTACGACGCCGGCACCATCTTCCGCCTTCGAAAGGTGAGCACGCCGCCGGTGCAGTGACTGTGCGCCGGCCCGGGGCCGGGGCAGGGGGGCGGGCGTGTCATTCGTCGCTCTTCACCCTGCCGACGGGCTTTTCGTTGAGCCAGCCGTCGCCCTCGATGATCCTGCCGTCCTTGTCGACCCGGCCTGTGCGCTTCTCATCGAGCCAACCGCTGCCTTCGTACATGTGGCCCTGTTCGTCGATGCGGCCCACCTGCTTCTCATCGAGCCAGCCGCTTCCTTCGAACACCTTGCCTTGCTCGTCGACGCGGCCGACTTTTCGCTCGTTGAACATGTTGGTGCCGGCGTATCGGTTGCCTTGCTCGTCGGTGCGGCCCACCAGGCGCTCGTTCAGGATGTTCGTTCCCTCATAGACCTTCCCCGCTTTTCGGAACCATCGAAGCGGGCGTTCCTCTGTGTGAGATGGGCCGTCGAAATCGAAGAGCCGCAGTACCAGCCCGACGAAGAAGAGCGTGATCGCCACGAGCACGATCGTCACGACGATCACTGTCAGGACATACGTCAGCAGCAGGAACAGGCACACCGCAAAGACGTAGCTCGCCGCCTGTGCGCCATTGCGCCACGCTTCGTGCTGGATCCGCTCGCATCGGGCCTTCAGAGCCCCCTGGAGCCACATCACCGGTCGCATGACCCAGCGGCTGAAGCGGCCGGTCGACACGCGCGTCGCAGCGGCGCGGCGGTCGGCCCACGCGGAGAACCACTGCAGCCACCCCGGCATTGTCGTGTCGCAGACGGCAACCAGCGCTGCGCCTGACGCGACCGGGAGCACGACGAGCCACGCGAGGATCCAACCGAGCACGTGCCAGCCGGACGCCCGTGGGCTGCCGTTCGTCGACCAAGTCAACAGCGCAACGGCTACAACTGCCAGCCCGACGATTCCAGCAGCCTGCCAGCGGGAGTCAGGCGCTGCGCGCACTGTCGAAGCAGCTTCGGCCGCACCCACCGGCACGGCCGCGGCGAAGGCGAGTTCGAGCTCGCGCAAATCCGCCCCGCAGTTCGTACAAGCGGCCGACCCAAGTGCATACGGTGTTCCGCACAGGTCGCAATAGCTCATAGCTTTCCTCCATCGGCTTGCAGGCGCCTCGTCAGTGGCATCACTGCCTTTCACGCGAAGCGGTCTGCGGGCACTCGGGCACGCTGCCCCACCGGTTTCCTGGCCCGCAGTACTTGAACTTCGCTTTCTCTTCGCAGAACGTGCGAGTAAGGAAGTTGCTGCCGGCACGGCAGCGACCAAGCGCTTCCTTCAACGCGTCGTGCCAATCCGAGGGGGCCGCTGCAGCAACGGGTGCGGGGTCGAACACAGGGCGTGACTGCGCCGGCGCGGCAGCCGCGCTGAAATCGGTGCCCCGTGCCCCTCGGTGATCGGACGCGTTGGAGGCACCAGCATTTGGCGAGCGAGCAGGAGGCGCGTTCGCTACACGGCCACCCAGCAGAGGCGGCGGCAGCGAAGGCTGAACACGCTGCGGCGGCGCGGCCGTTGCTGTTGCTGCCGCCGGCTTCTCGGCCCGCGGAGCGGCCGGCAAAGTGGACGGCGCAGCGAGCGCGGCCGGCGGGCCCGATGCCGCTTGCGGCACAGGCTGCCTCGCAGCTGGCGCGGCGGCGGTGGCCGGACCTGCGGGACGCTCGCCCGGCGAGGCGGTTGGTTCCGGTCCCTTTGTGGCGACGGTCTGCTCGCTGGTGTAGGCGACGCCCAGCCGCTGGATCCCCACGAAATATCCAACCGTACCCGCGACGACTAGCGAGCCGGCCAGGGCCACAGCCTGCAGTGCGCGCCTGCGGCGCCGATTGCCTTGGCCCGGTGTGGCTGGCAGAGGCGGCGCGGGGTCCTGCGGCGGCGTTCGCGCCTGCGATGCCGTAGACATGAGGAGTGGTGACGGCGGCGAAGGCGGCGGCGGGAAATGCGGCGCCGGAGGGTCGGCCAGGGCGAGATCGACGTCCGGTATCAGCAGTTCGGACTTCGCAGACTCCGCGTCTAGCGTCGGAAAGGCGGTCAAGGACCCCGCCGGTCCTGCGGACGGCCCAGCAATGGGGTGACCGCACATCCTGCAGTAACGTGCAATGTCGCGGTTCTCGGCCTCGCAGCCAAGGCACCTCATAGGGAGCCTCGCCGCCAGCGCATGCACCTCCACATGTCGCCTCCCCGAACGCAGTGGCCGTGTTGGCCTCCGTGCGCACGGCACGAGTCTGGCCCCTTTCAGCGCCGCTTACAAGGGTGTGCAGAGGCCGCTTCGTGCAGGTTCACGCCGTACATGCCGCTCAGAGTTCAAGCGCTAGGAAAGCCTTGCCACGTCACCTCAACCCCGAGCCCAACGAGCATGGCACCGCTCGCGCAAGACAGCCGCGCCAGCGACTGCGCTGCGTACGCGGAACTAGAGAATTTGCCATCAGTAGTCTGGGGGATGACGGATCGGTTGCTGTGCGGTGCGATGGCGGGGGGGGCTAAAAGGCGGCGTCTACTAGCTTGGGGAGGCGAAATGGAAATACAGTTCTGGAAATTCCTCGTGCTTGCGTTGCTCAGCGCCGATTTGCAGGTTGGGCAAGCTCAAGAACTCGTGGTCAAGATCGGTCACGTCGGTCCCAAGAGCGGCGCGATAGCGCACCTGGGCAAGGACAACGAGAACGGCGCGCGCATGGCCATCGACGAGCTCAACGCCAAGGGCGTGACGATCGGCGGCAAGAAGGCCAAGTTCGAGCTGCTGGCTGAAGACGACGCGGGCGACCCCAAGCAGGGTACCGCCGCGGCACAGAAGCTGGTCGACGCCAAGGTCAACGGCGTGATCGGCCACCTGAACTCGGGCACCTCCATCCCGGCTTCGAAGGTCTACTCCGACGCTGGTATTCCGCAGATCAGCCCCTCGGCGACGAACCCGAAGTTCACCCGCCAGGGCTTCAAGACCACCTTCCGCGTGGTGGCTGACGACGTGCAACTGGGCGGCGAGTTGGGCAGGTATGCGGTAACCAAGCTTAAGGGCAAGTCCATTGTCGTGATCGACGACCGCACGGCCTACGGCCAAGGATTGGCCGATGAGTTCGAAAAGGGCGTCAAGGGCAAGGGCGGCTCGATCGCCAAGCGCGAGTTCACCAACGACAAGGCGACCGACTTCACCGCCATCCTGACCAGCATCAAGGCGGCCAAGCCGGACGTGGTGTTCTACGGCGGCATGGACGCGGTGGCCGGCCCGATGATTCGCCAGATGAAGCAACTGGGCATCACGGCCAAGTTCATGGGCGGCGACGGCATTTGCACAGGCGAGTTGCCCAAGCTGGCCGCCGGCGCGATGGCTGACGGGCAAGTGGTGTGTGCCGAGGCCGGTGGCGTCGAAGGTGCAAGCAAGGCCAGCATGGACAAGTTCAAGGTCGACTTCAAGAAGAAGTTCAACGCCGACGTGCAGATCTACGCCCCGTACGTGTACGACGCGACGATGGTGATGGTGGACGCGATGGTCAAGGCTGGCTCGGCCGATCCGAAGGCCTACCTGCCGGTTCTGGCCAAGACCGCCGGCTACAAGGGAGTGACCGGCACGATCGCTTTCGACGAGAAGGGCGACATCAAGAATGGGCTCATCACGCTCTTCACGTATGTAGACGGCAATCGAAAGGAACTCGCGGGAGCGGGTGGCAACTGCAATGACTGCGGGAGCGGCGAAATCTGTTGCTCACGCAGGACTCCGCCTTCCTGCGCGAAGACCTGCACCTGAGCATCGACCGAAAGAGTTGACAATGCAAACAAGACGCCGTCTTACTTCGCTAAGACCTGCTCCCGAGCGTCGACCGAAGGAGTTGGCGATCTCGGACGACATCTTGGACAAGTTGACCTGGGTGTTTCTTCTGCTCCCAGGCTTCATTTGCACCTCTGTTATCGGCAGCATCGTCGAGCTGCCTCAATGGTCAGAGTTTCAGCTCACTTACTACAGCGTCATTCTGAGCATCGTGACCGGAGTGCTGGCATGGCCCGTTGCCGAGGGTCTCAATTGGCTGGTTGGTCGTGCCGCGCCCGCATGGCGGCTGAAGAGAATCACGTATTTGTTTTTTGGTGTCTCCGTGGCGTTCGCCGTTCTCCTCGGCGTCGTGCTTGGCGCGATGGCTCAGCGCGATGAAACGCTTCGCATCGTGCGAGCCATCCCCGGGATGCCTCCGTTGGACAAGTCGAGCGCCAAGCGGCCATTGGTGCTGATCTTGGGTGTGAACAATAAGGCCGACACAGAAGTGAGGGGGCTGAAGACGCACGGCATGGACGGGCGGCCTGCCCACTTGCAGCAGGAGAAGGCGTATCTGCGGCTGGGCGTGAAAGATGGCCCGACTTATGAAGGCTGGGCGCGGTCCTTCGCCCACGGCGACGCGGTAACCGAACTGTATCTCTCTCCGGCGTGCAGGGTGGACGACAAGAGTGGAGTCGTCAGCGTTATTCCCGGCGCAGGAGTCATCGTGATGGAGTCGGAAGTCAGTTTCATCGAACTGATTGACGCTTCGGCAAGCGAGTGCAGGAGGCACTTCTTTCGGTAAGAGGCGTGCACGGCCATGCGAAGAGCGAGGCCACCAGCGCCGGCGGCCCCGGGCGGGGCGCGCAAGGCAACGTCTTCAAGTTCGT
>JADMKA010000174.1 GCA_018780145.1 Vitreoscilla sp.
CTGCTGGCTCCATTACGCCGAACATCGGTGGCTCCATTACGGCGGTCGGTGACACGAGGCGAAACTTCAGCTCGCGCAGCACGTCCGACGGCGCGCCATAGTTGGCGGCCATCTTGTCGGCCCAATCGGGCTCCTCATCCAGCTCCTGAAGCTTCCTGCGCGCGCGCAG
Source organism: Vitreoscilla sp. (assembly GCA_018780145.1). Taxonomy (GTDB): domain Bacteria; phylum Pseudomonadota; class Gammaproteobacteria; order Burkholderiales; family Burkholderiaceae_C; genus Ideonella. The sequence continues at coordinate 170 of JADMKA010000174.1, forward strand.
CGCATGATTGATAAGGTCGTTCAGCTGGTCTTCCTGCGCTTGCTTCCTCAGCTTGAAGGCCGCGAACGACTTCCTCAGTAGCGTCTTGGCCGGGCCATCGACGTCCGCGGCCTGTGTCGAGATGGGAAGCCGACGTAGAAGATAGTCCGCATCGCCGCCGGCCTGCTCGCCAAAGTCTTGGATGCGGTCGAGGATGGCCTCCAGCGGGTCCTCGATGGCCAAGCACTGGTCGCTCTGCGCGAAGATGCCTTGAAGGTCCTTCCAGTGCTTGCCAATCCGATTATTGGAATCGTCGATGTCCACCACGTTGCTGGGAATGACCAGCACCAGACCGTACGAACTCTGTCCAGCCCGCCCAGCGCGGCCGGCAGCGTTGAGCAAGTCGTGCGCCTTCATTTGCGCAAGCTGCTTGTTCTCTTCATCGAACTTGCTGTCGCCAGCGATGATGACCACGTGGCTCGGCAGGTTCATTCCCTGCGCCAGCGTCGACGTGGCAACCAGGACGGACACGCCGTCCGGGCGCTTGAAGAGCGACTCGTGCAGTTGCCGCTCGGTCTGCAGGAGAAGACCATGATGGGAGACGCTCGGCCACCGCGCGGACCTCCCTTCGACGGCGTCGATATAGAGTGCCGACTCGTCGCCCAACTCATCGAGCGTCAGGTTGTACAGATGCTGCTCATCCTCCGTGAAGTCGATTCTTGCCTCCCCCAGGCACGCACCCGCGGTCTCTTGAGCGCTTATGGCGTACGGGACGGTCTGCGCAAAGATGAGCGATTTGACGCCATCGTTACGGGACGCGAGCGAGGCAAGCTCAGCGGCCACGCTGTTCACATTCGGCGTGAGCTTCCACGTCGTCGCATTCACCGAAAGGACCATCTCGCTGTCGGAGAGCGGGAGCAATGCGTAGTCATCTCGGCGCATTGAGTCCCACCGGAATTTCAAACCCAGAAGCCCCAGCGGCCGCGCCTTGAGTTCACGTTTCAGCGCGGCCGGCGGTCCGGGCTTGCGCTTGCCGGCGGCCAACAGTTCTCGGCGCTTCGCAGCCAACCTGTTGCGAAGGTCGGCGATTTGGTCACTCGAGAAGACCACGGAGCCACGCACTTGCCGCGTCGGCTTCCATGCCATGTTTAGCGACAGGCACTCGCGACCGGTCAGCTCATCCAACCAGGCGGCTACCTCCTCGGAGTTGCTCATCATGGCCGAGAGCAACAAGTAGTCCGCCCTAGGCGCATGAGTGGAGAGGTTCAGGATGCAGAGCATCGCATCGACTGCGCGCCGGCTACGGTCGTTCACGCCCGCATGCAACAGGTGGCACTCGTCGAACACAAGCAGGCCAACGTCTTTAAAGAGCTCCGGCTGAAATCCCATCAACGTCAAGCAGCGCTCCGGCGTCATCACCGAAATAGGCGGCAGTCGAGTGTCCAGGTCAAAGTCGAACGGGTTGTCGTTCGCTCGTTCACGACTCAGCCGCGCGTCAGGGAAGGTCTTCTGAAGCGCGCGCGCGGTCTGGTCGACCAGCGCCAGAGTAGGCGCTAGAAAGATGGTGTCCTTCCCTTGACACAAGTTCGAAAGGATTTTGAGCTCGGACAGTGTCGACTTCCCCGCTCCGGTGGGGAAGCTGATGGCCGCCGAGACCCCAGGGGTCAGGTAACCCTGCGCCACGGCATCCCGGTGGTTGGCCCAAAGATACGGCCGAGTCTTCACAATGGGCGCCAGGCCCGAAACCCAAAGCGATGCGCCGACGCCAGACGGCGCGGGCAAGCGGGCCAAGCTGTCGGCCGGCAGTTCGCGGCCCACGGCCTTCAACAAGGACGCCAAGTGGCGAGGCCCAGGAAAGACGCTGTTGCCAAGTCGGTCGAGGAACTGCACGACCGGCTGCGCGCACATGGCTTCGACACGCTCCAGTTCGGGCAATGGTGGCTGATGGCCCGGACGTCCAAGCACTTCAGCAGCGATGGTCTGAACGCAACGCTGCAGCATCAGGTACAGCCCACTCGCTCCGACTTCAGCCATCGTCAAATCGCCATCCAGCGATGGCGGTTCCGGGACGGTTGAGTCGGCGAGCAGGACGTCAAGGTCGCCAGTAGCCAGCCGCTTGATGTCCTGCAAGAGCCTGCGCTCCACCTGTGGCAAGCCATCCGAGAGCTGAATCTGGCGCGACATCTCGGCAGCGTCGGGGCTGGCGCCTGCGGCAAGGAACAGAAGTGTCGCAGAGACCTCCGGTGCAATCCCGCCGACTGTGAGCGGGCCGAAGTCATCCCGGACAACCGGGCTGATAAGCCGCTGCGCCTGCAGAGTCACATAGTGCGCCGTCGCCGCGAGGAAGGCCGCGCCGCGCCGCTGAGGGCCTTCAGCGTTCACAGAAGCGATGGCCTCATGGGTGAACGCAATCTTCCTGAGCCGCTCGAGTTCGGGCCGCAAGGTCTCCAGCAAGTCTGCGGCGTTGGACGTTCCGTCCGCCATCATCCGGAGGCGGAGGCGCACCGCGACGATTTCCGCGTAGGCCTTAGTTAGCGCCTTGGGCAGTGAGTTGGGGTCAAGGCCAGACAGTTCGGGAGCAGAGCGAATGAGCTCCGATGTGGGGTCATCAAACACGCGTCGCCTTCAGTCGGTGGTTGCCAAAGCCTCGGCCTTTCTTATGGCCACCTCCGCCAAGTCGTCCATCCATTTGCGAAGGCCAATCACTTCGAAGACTTCAGCGCGCCGGCGCTCCACCCCGCCCGGAACGGTCTTGTCGTACCCCTTGAACAGTTTGGCCTGAGACGGGGCCGTGCTGTGCTCGTCCGTGATGCTCAGGCGATAGCGACGGACCTGCTTCCACATGATGTCAGCCACGGCCTGCTGCGGGTCAGAGTGTCCGGCCCCTTTGAGGAGCGAAGTCACCTCGGCCACGATGAGATGCTCGTTTTCTCCGGTCTCGAATTCCTTGAACTCCGGCCACACCTTGCTGAGTACCATCGCCCGAGGGTTGTCCGTCGCTTTATCCTCGAAGAGAACGACGGCACGGACCTTCTCGCCTCCGTCGATGGATACCTGCAGCCCGTCCAAACCCTTGTGGGCATGAATCATGTGAGGCGTGTTCATCAGCGCACCCGGGGTGCGCAACTGGGCAGCAAGCCAGGACATGACCTGGAACATCCAGCCATCCCGGTGAGCGATATTGCCGGACGAGGTCAGGAGCTTGATAGCCCCCTTGATTGCACCCTTAGAGGTGGGCTTGGCCGCCAAACCAGCAACGTGCAAGATGTTGGCGACGTGAAGCGCTTGGCCCACCGCGATGATGGCGATGGCGTTTGCAAGCTCATCAACGGAAGGCACGCTCCACGTGCATCCCTCCCAGTCCGTCTGAACGGTGAACGCCGTCAGAGTAATCGGCATACGGCTCCCTGCCGGGCACTACGTGGTGCCCCGATGTTTTCCGCAGCGAGTGTAACCCTCTGAAACGGGAGTTCGAGATGCGGCACAACCCGCGGGTGCCGGGTTGCGAAGCCTCAAGCGCTTCTAGTTGGCGGTGCGGGAAACCGAGACATCGGCGCAACGCCCGATGCGCCGGTGGGGGGCATAGCCCTTTGTAGCGGTACTGCCAGCTAGCCAAGGCATCGGTCGATGTTCTGCTCGTCGGTGAGGCCCGGCTTCGCAAGAAGGTCTCCCCGCTCCTTGAGCTTGCATTCGTATTCCAAAACCGATTCCAAATTCCAAAAGACAAACGGGGCAACCACCGCTAAGTGATTGCCCCGCTTGAGATTTTTGGCGGAGTGGACGGGACTCGAACCCGCGACCCCCGGCGTGACAGGCCGGTA
>JADMKA010000151.1 GCA_018780145.1 Vitreoscilla sp.
ACGACGCCGGCGCCGACGGTGCGGCCACCTTCACGGATGGCGAAGCGCAGGCCTTCTTCCATCGCGATCGGGGCGATCAGCTTCACGGTGATGCTGACGTTGTCGCCAGGCATGACCATTTCCTTGTCCTTCGGCAGCTCCACCGCGCCGGTCACGTCCGTCGTGCGGAAGTAGAACTGCGGGCGGTAGTTGTTGAAGAACGGCGTGTGGCGCCCGCCCTCTTCCTTGCTCAGCACGTAGATCTCGGCCGTGAAGTGCGTGTGCGGCTTGACGCTGCCCGGCTTGCACAGCACTTGGCCGCGCTCGACGTCTTCGCGCTTGGTGCCGCGCAGCAGGATGCCCACGTTGTCGCCCGCCTGGCCTTGGTCCAGCAGCTTGCGGAACATCTCCACGCCGGTGCAGGTGGTCTTCTGCGTGGCCTTGATGCCGACGATCTCGATTTCCTCGCCGACCTTGATCACGCCGCGCTCGACCCGCCCGGTCACCACGGTGCCGCGCCCGGAGATGCTGAACACGTCTTCGACGGGCATCAGGAACGCGCCGTCCACCGCACGCTCGGGCGTCGGGATGTAGCTGTCCAGCGCGTCGGCCAGCTTCATGATGGCTTGCTCGCCCAGCGGGCCCTTGTCGCCTTCCATCGCCAGCTTGGCGCTGCCGTGCACGATCGGGGTGGCGTCACCGGGGAAGTCGTACTTGTCCAGCAGCTCGCGCACTTCCATCTCGACCAGCTCGAGCAGCTCGGCGTCGTCGACCATGTCGCACTTGTTCAGGAACACGATGATGTACGGCACGCCCACCTGGCGGGCCAACAGGATGTGCTCGCGGGTCTGGGGCATCGGGCCGTCAGCGGCCGAGCACACCAGGATCGCGCCGTCCATCTGCGCTGCGCCGGTGATCATGTTCTTCACATAGTCGGCGTGCCCGGGGCAATCCACGTGCGCGTAGTGCCGGTTGGCCGTCTCGTACTCGACGTGCGCGGTGTTGATCGTGATGCCGCGCGCCTTCTCTTCCGGCGCCGCGTCGATCTGGTCGTAGGCCTTCGCCTCGCCGCCGAACTTGCTCGCCAGAATCGTCGTGATCGCCGCCGTCAGCGTCGTCTTGCCATGGTCCACGTGACCAATCGTCCCCACGTTCACGTGCGGCTTGGTCCGTTCAAACTTGCCTTTTGCCATTTCAATTTCTCCAGGGAAAGAGCGGTGCCAGTGAGAGGTTTAAGGTTTCCGGCTCGACGCGGGTTCGTTCGCCACTGGCAGCGAACGGCGCGAGGCCGAAGACCGGCTTGAAATTACTTGCCGCGAGCGGTGATGATCGCGTCGGCCACGTTCTTGGGAGCTTCGGCGTAGTGCTTGAACTCCATGGTGTACGTGGCACGGCCTTGCGACATCGAGCGCAGGGTCGTCGAATAGCCGAACATCTCCGACAGCGGGACTTCGGCCTTGATGATCTTGCCGCCGCCAGGCATGTCGTCCATGCCTTGCACCATGCCGCGGCGGGAGGACAGGTCGCCCATCACGCCGCCGGCATAGTCTTCCGGCGTCTCGACTTCCACCGCCATCATCGGCTCCAGGATCACCGGGCTGGCCTTGCGGCAGCCGTCCTTGAAGCCGATGGACGCGGCCATCTTGAAGGCGTTTTCGTTCGAGTCCACCTCGTGGTAGGAACCGAAGGTCAGCGTGACCTTCACGTCGACCACCGGGTAGCCGGCCAGCACGCCGTTCGGCAGGGTGTCGATGACACCCTTCTGGACCGCCGGGATGAATTCGCGCGGAACCACGCCGCCCTTGATGGCGTCGACGAACTCGAAGCCCTTGCCGGGCTCCTGCGGCTCGATGGACAGCACGACGTGGCCGTACTGGCCCTTGCCGCCGGACTGGCGAACGAACTTGCCTTCGATGTCGGTCACCGCCTTGCGAATCGTCTCGCGGTAGGCCACCTGCGGCTTGCCCACGTTGGCCTCCACGCCGAACTCGCGCTTCATGCGGTCGACGATGATTTCCAGGTGCAGCTCGCCCATGCCCGAGATGATGGTCTGGCCCGATTCTTCGTCGGTGCGCACGCGGAACGACGGGTCTTCCTGGGCCAGGCGGCCCAGGGCAATGCCCATCTTCTCCTGGTCGGCCTTGGTCTTGGGCTCGACGGCCTGCGAGATCACCGGCTCCGGGAACACCATCTTCTCCAGCGTGATGATCGAATCCGGATCGCACAGGGTTTCGCCCGTGGTCACGTCCTTCAGGCCCACGCAGGCGGCGATGTCGCCGGCCAGGATTTCCTTGATTTCCTCACGCTGGTTGGCGTGCATCTGCAGGATCCGGCCGATGCGCTCCTTCTTGCCGCGGATCGGGTTGTAGACCGAGTCGCCCGACTTCAGCACGCCCGAATAGACGCGCACGAAGGTGAGCTGACCCACGTAAGGGTCGGTCATCAGCTTGAAGGCAAGTGCCGAGAACTTCTCTTCGTCGGTGCGGTGGCGCACGACCGGCTTGTCGTCGTCGTCGGTGCCCGGCACCGGCGGAATGTCGGCCGGCGACGGCATGAACTCGATCACGCCGTCGAGCATGCGTTGCACGCCCTTGTTCTTGAACGCGGTGCCGCAGAACATCGGCTGGATTTCAGCAGCGATCGTGCGCAGGCGGATGCCGAGCTTGATCTCGGCCTCGGACAGCTCGCCCGATTCCAGGTACTTGTTCATCAGGTCTTCGCTCGCCTCGGCGGCAGCCTCGACCATGTTCTCGCGCCACTTCTGGGCATCGGCCAGCAGGTCGGCCGGGATGTCCTGGTACTCGAACTTCATGCCTTGCGAGGCCTCGTCCCAGATGATCGCCTTCATGACGATGAGGTCGATCACGCCGGTGAAGGTGTCTTCTGCGCCGATCGGCACCACGATGGGCACCGGGTTGGCCTTCAGGCGGGCCTTCATCTGGTCGTAGACCTTGAAGAAGTTCGCGCCGGTGCGGTCCATCTTGTTGACGAACGCCAGACGGGGCACCTTGTACTTGTTGGCCTGGCGCCAGACGGTTTCCGACTGCGGCTGCACGCCGCCCACGGCGCAGTAGACCATGCAGGCGCCATCGAGCACACGCATCGAGCGCTCGACTTCAATGGTGAAGTCGACGTGCCCGGGGGTGTCGATGATGTTGATGCGGTGCTCGGGGAACGACAGGTCCATGCCCTTCCAGAAGCAGGTGGTCGCGGCGGAGGTGATCGTGATGCCACGTTCCTGCTCCTGCTCCATCCAGTCCATCGTGGCGGCGCCGTCGTGCACTTCACCGATCTTGTGGTTCACACCGGTGTAGTAGAGGATGCGCTCGGTCGTCGTGGTCTTGCCAGCGTCGATGTGCGCCGAGATACCGATGTTGCGGTAGCGCTCGATGGGGGTCTTGCGAGCCATGGTGTCACTCCAAATACGAAGGGCCGCCCGGGTCAGTGGTAACCCTAGGCGGCCGGGGAAACGAAGGTCTTAGAACCGGAAGTGCGAGAACGCCTTGTTGGCCTCGGCCATGCGGTGGACTTCGTCGCGCTTCTTCATCGCGCCGCCACGGCCTTCCGAGGCTTCCAGCAGCTCGTTGGCCAGGCGGGCCGCCATCGACTTCTCACCGCGCTTGCGGGCCGATTCCTTCAGCCAGCGCATGGCCAGTGCCATCCGGCGGACGGGGCGAACTTCCACGGGAACTTGGTAGTTCGCACCGCCGACCCGGCGGGACTTGACCTCGACCATCGGCTTCACGTTGTTCAACGCAACCATGAAGACTTCCAGCGGATCCTTGTTGGCCTTCTTCTCGACCTGCTCCAGCGCACCGTAGATGATGCGTTCGGCGACGGCCTTCTTGCCGGATTCCATGATCACGTTCATGAACTTGGACAGATCGACCGA
>JADMKA010000022.1 GCA_018780145.1 Vitreoscilla sp.
CACCGCCGCCGGCGCTGGCCTTGATCATCACCGGGTAGCCGATGCCCTTGGCGATCTCCACCGCCTGCTCCGGCGTGCCGATCGCGTCGTTGTAGCCGGGGATGGTGTTGACCTTCGCCTCGTTGGCCAGCTTCTTCGAGGCGATCTTGTCGCCCATCGCCGCGATGGAATAGTGCTTCGGCCCGATGAAGGTCATGCCCTCCTCTTCCACCCGGCGGGCGAAGGCCTCGTTCTCGGACAGGAAGCCGTAGCCGGGGTGGATGGCCTCGGCGCCGGTCTGCCGGGCCGCCGCAATGATCTTGTCGGCCACGAGGTACGACTCGCGCGACGGCGCCGGCCCGAGCAGCACGGCCTCGTCGGCCAGCTCCACGTGGCGGGCGTCCTTGTCGGCCTCGGAGTACACCGCCACCGTGGCAATGCCCATCTTCTTCGCAGTCTTGATGACGCGGCAGGCGATCTCGCCGCGATTGGCAATCAGAATTTTCTTGAACATGGTGCTTGTCTCCTCCAGCCTCACAGCGGGATGTTCCCGTGCTTGCGCCAGGGGTTGTCCAGTTTCTTGTCCTTGAGCATCACCAGCGAGCGGCAGATGCGCTTGCGGGTCTCGTGCGGCTGGATCACGTCGTCGATGAAGCCGCGGCTGCCGGCCACGAAGGGGTTGGCGAAGCGGGCCTTGTACTCGGCCTCCTTGGCAGCCAGCTTGGCCGGGTCGCCCTTGTCCTCGCGGAAGATGATCTCCACCGCGCCCTTGGCGCCCATCACCGCGATCTCGGCATTCGGCCAGGCGAAGTTCACGTCGCCGCGCAGGTGCTTGGAGGCCATCACGTCGTAGGCGCCGCCGTAGGCCTTGCGGGTGATCACGGTCACCTTCGGCACGGTGCACTCGGCGTAGGCATAGAGCAGCTTGGCGCCGTGCTTGATGATGCCGCCGTACTCCTGGGATGTGCCGGGCATGAAGCCGGGCACGTCGACGAAGGTCACCACCGGGATGTTGAAGGCGTCGCAGAAGCGCACGAAGCGCGCCGCCTTGATGCTGCTCTTGATGTCCAGGCAGCCGGCCAGCACCAACGGGTTGTTGGCCACGATGCCCACCGACTGCCCCTCCAGCCGGGCGAAGCCGATCACGATGTTGGCGGCGTAGTCGGGCTGGATCTCGAAGAAGTCGCCATCGTCCACGACCTTCAGGATCAGCTCCTTCATGTCGTAGGGCTTGTTCGGGTTGTCCGGCACCAGGGTGTCGAGCGAGTGGTCGAGCCGGCTGGCGGCATCGCCGCTCGGGCGCACCGGCGGCTTCTCCTTGTTGTTGAGCGGCAGGTAGTTGAAGAAGCGGCGCAGCATCAGCAGCGCCTCGACGTCGTTGTCGAACGCCAGGTCCGCCACGCCGCTCTTGGTGGTGTGGGTGGTGGCGCCGCCGAGCTCCTCGGCCGTCACGTCCTCGTGCGTCACCGTCTTCACCACCTCGGGGCCGGTGACGAACATGTACGAGCTGTCCTTCACCATGAAGATGAAGTCGGTCATCGACGGGCTGTAGACCGCACCACCTGCGCAGGGGCCCATGATCATGCTGATCTGCGGGATCACGCCCGAGGCCATCACGTTGCGCTGGAACACATCCGCATACCCGCCCAGCGAGGCCACGCCTTCCTGGATGCGCGCGCCGCCGGAGTCGTTCAGGCCGATCACCGGCGCGCCGACCTTCATCGCCTGGTCCATCACCTTGCAGATCTTCTCGGCATGGGCCTCGCTGAGGGCGCCGCCGAAGACGGTGAAGTCCTGGCTGAAGACGAACACCAGCCGGCCGTTGATCATGCCGTAGCCGGTGACCACGCCGTCGCCGGGAATCTTGTTGTCCTGCATGCCGAAGTCCGCGCAGCGGTGCTCGACGAACATGTCCCATTCCTCGAAGGTGCCTTCGTCGAGCAACAGCTCCAACCGCTCGCGCGCGGTGAGCTTGCCCTTGGCGTGCTGGGCCGCGATGCGCTTCTCGCCGCCGCCCAGCCGGGCCTTGGCGCGCTTCTCTTCGAGCATCTGCTGGATGTCGTGCATGGGTCGTTCTCCTCGGTACGAGATCGTGGTTCAGTGAAAGAGGTCGAGCAGCCGGCGGGCCGCCACCGAGGCGGCCACACTGCCGCCCCGCACCTGGGCGGTCAGGGCCGCGAGTTGTTCGCGCACGGCCGGATGCGAGCGGAAACGGTGTTTCAACCCCGCATCGATGCGCTCCCACATCCAGGCCTCGTCCTGGGCGTGGCGGCGCGCGGCCAGGTGGCCGTTGGCGGTCTGCAGGCTCTTGAAGTCGACGACCACCTGCCAGAACTCGGCCAGGCCGGTGGATTTCAGCGCGCTGAGCTGCATCACGCGCGGGTGCCAGACCTTGGCATCGTGATGCTGGTGATCGGGGTGGCCATGCAAGCCGAACAGGCGCAGGGCGGAGGTGATCTGCGCCCGCGCGCGGGTGGCCGCGGCCTCGTCGATGTCGGCCTTGTTGATGACCACCAGGTCGGCCAGTTCCATCACGCCCTTCTTGATGGCCTGCAGGTCGTCACCGGCGTTGGGCAGCTGCATCAGCACGAACATGTCGGTCATGCCGGCCACCGCGGTTTCGCTCTGGCCGACGCCCACCGTCTCGACGATCACCACGTCGTAGCCCGCCGCCTCGCAGACCAGCAGGCTCTCGCGGGTGCGCTCGGCCACGCCACCCAGCGTGCCGCTCGACGGGCTGGGCCGGATGTAGGCCGAGGCATGCACCGACAGGTGCTCCATGCGCGTCTTGTCGCCCAGGATGGAGCCGCCCGACACGCTGGACGATGGGTCCACCGCCAGCACCGCCACCCGGTGCCCCAGGCCGATCAGGTACAGGCCCAGGGCCTCGATGAAGGTGCTCTTGCCGACCCCTGGCACGCCGGAGATGCCCAGCCGCATTGCCCGGCCAGTGGCCGGCAGCAGGCTGTTCAGCAGCGCGTCGGCGCGTAGCCGGTGATCGGGGCGGGTGGACTCGAGCAGCGTGATGGTCTTGGCAATCGCGCGGCGGCGCTGCGCAGCCTCGCCACCCAGCACCTGGTCACGCAGCAGCGCATCCGGGGTCGGCAGGCCGCTCATCTTGCACTGCGCAGGTAATACAGATCCCACTCGCCCTCGGCCTGCAGCACAAAGCCGTGGCGCAGGTAGAAGCGGTTGGCATCGCTGTGCTTGAGCGCGGTGACCGACACCGGCATGTGCTGCGCGTCGGCCTCCTTCAGCACCTGGCCCAGCACCCAGGAACCGATGCCCTCGCCCTGCGCGCTGGGGTGCACGTAGAGGTGGTCCAGCAGCCAGTCGTTCTCGCGCGGCACCAGCACCACGAAACCCACCAGTTCACCCCGGTTCAGGATGTGGCGGGTGTAGGCCGGCAGGTAGCCGCGCGACAGGCGCTCGCGGGCACGCTGGGGGTCGAAGCGGCCGAGCTTTTCCAGGCTCTCTCGCATGGCGGCCAGGCGCAGCGCGAGCAGCGACTCGAAGTCGGCGTCGCCCGCAGGGGTCAGCGCCAGGTCGGGCCGGTCGGGGTGGTTCACCGGGGGCATGCAGCAGGCGGCTCGGTGTTCATGCCGCGCTCTGCGCCAGGCGGATCTGCTCCAGCACGTCCTTCGCGCTGGCCGGGATCGGCGTGCCGGGGCCGTAGATGCCCTTCACGCCGGCGTCGTAGAGGAAGCCGTAGTCCTGTTGCGGGATCACGCCGCCGACGAAGACGATGATGTCGTCCGCGCCCTGGCGGCGCAGCTCCTCGATGATGGCGGGCACCAGGGTCTTGTGGCCAGCGGCCAGGGTGCTGATGCCCACCGCGTGCACGTCGTTCTCGATCGCCTGGCGGGCGCATTCCTCGGGGGTC
>JADMKA010000210.1 GCA_018780145.1 Vitreoscilla sp.
ATGGCGACGCCTACGTGCACCAGTCGCTCGCCATCATCGAGTACCTCGACGAGACACACCCCGAGCCCCCGCTGCTGCCGGCCGACCCGCTCGGCCGGGCACGCGCCCGCGCCCTGGCGCTGGACATAGCCTGCGAGATCCACCCGCTGAACAACCTGCGGGTGTTGCGCTACCTGGCCCATACGCTGGGCGTGGCCGAGGACGCCAAGGACCGCTGGTACCGGCATTGGGTCGAGACCGGGCTGGAGACCGTCGAGCGCCAGCTCGCTGCGGCGCCGGCCACGTACTGCTCAGGGGACCGGCCTGGCCTGCCGGACTGCGTGCTGGTGCCGCAGATCTTCAACGCCCGGCGATTCAACTGCCGGCTCGACCATGTGCCGAACGTGATGCGGGTGTTTGACGCCTGCATGGCGCTCGACGCCTTCGAGACGACCCGCCCCGAACGCTGCCCGGATGCCGGCTGAATGGATGCCCGGCCCGGGCTGATCGCCGAGGGGCTGCCGGCCGAGGTGGGTGGCCTGATGTCGACCCGGCGCGGCGGTGTCAGCCGAGCCCCGTTCGACAGCCTGAACCTGCGGCCGGCCGGGCTGCGCGGCGATGCGGTCGACGAGCCCGCTGCCGTCATCGAAAACCAGCGCCGCTTTACCAGCTGGTTGGAAGGTGCGCAGCCGGTCTACCTGAACCAGGTCCACGGCACGCGTGTGGTCCACCTGCGGCGGGGCGATCTGGCGCCGTCGGCCGGCTTTCCCGAAGCCGATGCCAGCATCACCACCGAGCCTGGCATCGCCTGCACAGTGCTGGTGGCGGATTGCCTGCCGGTGCTGCTGGCGGCGCCGGGCGGGCGCGCGGTGGGCGCGGCGCATGCGGGATGGCGGGGCCTCTCTGCGGGCGTGGTCGAGGCCACCCTCGCGGCATTGTGCGAGGCGGCTGGGTGCGAGCCCGCCGAGGTGAGCGCGTGGCTGGGTGCGTGCATCGGGCCGGCTGCGTTCGAGGTGGGCGACGACGTCCGCGAGGCTTTCGGCAGCCGCGGCGAGTTGGCGTTCCGGCCCGGCGCCCAACCGGGCAAATGGTGGGCGGACCTGCCCGCGCTGGCGCGCCAGCGCCTGTCGGCGGCGGGCGTGCAGCACGTCGCCGGGGGCACCTGGTGCACCCACGGCGAACCATCGAGCTTCTATTCCTACCGGCGCGACAAGGTCACGGGCCGTCACGCGGCGGCGGCCTGGATCCGCTGAGCGCCTCGCGCTCGGCCGCTTCCTCGGCCAGGCGCCGGCGGCGGCGTGCCGGCGTGGCCATCACGTAGAGCACGATCGACAGTGGCAGCGCGCCGTAGAGGAGGAACGTGAACAGGGCGCCGAGCAGGCTGCCCTGCGGCGAGGTGGCCTCCGCGAGCGTCATCAGGAGCACCACGAACATCCAGGCGAGCGCGACAATGTGCATTTCAGGCAGTGGTACGTAATCTCACGTAACGAAAAATAGAGTCATCATGCGGTAAGCTATCGGCAGTCCAATCGTCTGGCCCCGCGAGCCCCGACACCGAGGCTCGCACAAGCGGCAGCTCAGACCGCCCGGAAGGAGACAAACCCGTGAAAAGCAAGTCGATCCCCACGCTCGAGGCCCTCGCGCCGCTGGGCGCCCAGGCCCAGGCCCATGCGGATGCCTTCGGCCATGCCGTTGGCGACATCTGGCGCTCATTGTCCGGCCTGACGCTGCCCCAATCCGCGATGTCGGAGATGCAGGGCGAGTATCTGAAGCAGGCCACGACGCTGTGGAACAACACCGTCGAATCCCTTTCCGCCGAAGGTGACAAGACGGCCAAGCCGGTGCCTGACCGCCGCTTTTCCGCCAAGGACTGGGCCGCCAACCCGGGCGCCGCCTACACGGCGCAGATGTACCTGCTGAACGCCCGCACGTTGATGCAGATGGCCGAGAACCTGCAGGGTGACGAGAAGGCCAAGGCGCGCATCCGCTTTGCCGTGCAGCAGTGGGTGGATGCGATGAGCCCCAGCAACTTCCTGGCGCTCAACCCCGAGGCCCAGCGCAAGGCGCTCGATACCAAGGGCGAGAGCATCGCCCAGGGCATCCAGCACCTGGTGCACGACCTGCAGCAGGGCCATGTGTCGCAGACCGACGAGAGCGTCTTCGAGGTCGGCCGCAACGTGGCCACCAGCGAAGGCACCGTCGTCTACGAGAACGAGTACTTCCAGCTCATCGAGTACAAGCCGCTCACGGCCAAGGTGCACGAGCGGCCGATGCTGTTCGTGCCGCCGTGCATCAACAAGTACTACATCCTCGACCTGCAGCCCGAGAATTCGCTGATCCGCTACACCGTGCAGCAGGGCCACCGGGTGTTCGTGGTGAGCTGGCGCAATCCGGACGAATCGCTCGCCGACAAGACCTGGGACGACTACATCGAGCATGCCGCGATCCAGGCGATCCGCGTGGTGCAGGAGATTTCTGGCCAGGACACCATCGACATGCTGGGCTTTTGCGTCGGTGGCACCATCCTGTCCACCGCGCTGGCCGTGCTGGCCGCCCGTGGCGAGCAGCCGGCCGAGTCGGTGACCCTGCTGACCACCTTCGTCGACTTCGCCGACACCGGCATCCTGGACGTGTTCATCGACGAAGCCTCGGTGCAGGTCCGCGAGATGACCCTCGGCCCGGACGCACCCGGTGGCCCCGGCCTGTTGAAGGGCCAGGAACTGGCCACCACCTTCAGTTTCCTGCGCCCCAACGACCTGGTCTGGAACTACGTGGTCGGCAACTACCTGAAGGGCGAGTCGCCCCCGCCCTTCGACCTGCTGTACTGGAACGGCGATTCCACCAACCTGCCGGGCCCGTTCTTCTGCTGGTACCTGCGTCACACCTACCTGCAAAACGAACTGAAGATCCCGGGCAAGCTCACCGTCTGCGGTGAAAAGCTGGATCTGGGCGCGATCAAGGCGCCGGTCTACCTCTACGCCTCGCGCGAGGACCACATCGTGCCGTGGAAGGGGGCCTATGCCTCGACCCGCGTCTTCAAGGGCAAGAAGCGTTTCATGCTCGGCGCCTCCGGGCACATCGCCGGCGTCATCAACCCGCCCGCCGCCAAGAAGCGCAGCCACTGGGTGAACGACAAGCTCCCCGCCAGTGCCGACGAATGGTTCACCACCGCCAAGGAAGTGCCGGGCAGTTGGTGGACCGACTGGGCCGCCTGGCTGAAGCCGCACGGTGGCCCGATGATTGCTGCACCCAAGACGCCCGGCAACCGCAAATACAAGGCGATCGAGGCGGCCCCTGGCCGCTACGTGAAAGCCAAAGCCTGAGTTAATTCCAAACAGGAGATTCCCCATGACTACCGACATCGTCATCGTCGCCGCCGCCCGTACCGCGGTCGGCAAGTTCGGCGGCTCGCTCGCCAAGACCGCCGCCCCCGAACTGGGCGCCACCGTCATCAAGGCCCTGCTGCAGCGCAGCGGCCTGTCGGGCGAGCAGATCGGCGAGGTCATCCTCGGCCAGGTGCTCACCGCCGGCTCGGGCCAGAACCCGGCGCGCCAGTCGGTCATCAAGTCCGGCCTGCCCCAGGGGGTTCCCGGGATGACCATCAACAAGGTTTGCGGCTCCGGACTGAAGGCCGTGATGCTGGCGGCGCAGGCGATCCGCGACGGCGACAGCGAGATCGTCATCGCCGGTGGCCAGGAGAACATGAGCATGGCCCCGCACGTGCTGCTGGGCTCGCGCGATGGCCAGCGCATGGGCGACTGGAAGATGATCGATTCGATGATCACCGACGGCCTGTGGGACGTCTACAACCAGTACCACATGGGCATCACGGCCGAGAA
>JADMKA010000252.1 GCA_018780145.1 Vitreoscilla sp.
GCCCAGGCTGGCCACCCACATGGCCAGGCCGGCGCAGGCCGCGAACAGCAGGGCCGCCAGGCTGCGGGAGCCGAGGCTGTCGGTGCTGGACGGGGTGCCGGTTGGCATCAGCTTGTCGCCGGTCAGCATGGGCGTGACCAGGTTCTGTTTCTTGCGCCGCAGGTAGTAGACGATGGCCGCGACGTGCAGCACCACCAGCCCGACCACCAGGGCCCTGCCCCAGCCCTTGTGCCAACCGGTGGCCAGACTGGCGGTGGCACTGCTGACAAAGCGGTTCAGCGGGCCGGTGGTGGCGATCTCGTCGTCGGCCATCGAACCGGTGGCCACCTGCAACACCAGCAGCGCCAGCAGGCCGAACACCGAGAAGCTGCCCAGGGGGTTGTGGCCCACCTCGAAGTGATCGCCTGGACGGGTCTGCCCGCGCAGGTAGCGCAGCACCGTGCCCGGTGCATACAGGAAGCTGGCAAAGCGCGACCAGCGCCCACCGACCAGGCCCCAGATCAGGCGGAACAACAGCAGCGCGCCGACGGTGAGGCCGAGTCGCATGTGCCAGACCAGCGCGTTGCCGCCCACGTTGCCGGTGATGACGAGGCCGACCACGCACACGGCGAGTGCCCAATGGAACAGGCGCGTCGGCAGGTCCCAGACGCGGACCAGGGCGGCGGCGGGCGCGGGTGTCTCGGCGGGCATGCAGGCGGTCTCCGGGGCAGTGGCGTGGCGCTCGACCATACCCGGGCTGGCCGGCCAAATCCAGCGCCGGCCCGGCCACAGCGGGGTTTCCCCGGATCGGGGAATAGACTGGATCGACGCGGCGTAAACCTGGCGAGTCCCCGAAACCACGCAGCCCGCGCGGACCGGTGATCTCGATCGACCCACACCATCCTTGTTGGAGGAATCGCATGAATCGTCTCGTCCTGGCCGCTGCTGCGGCCGTCGGCTTCGCCACCGCCTTGCCCGTCGCCGCGCAGTTCCAGAAACCGGAAGATGCGATCAAGTACCGCAAGGCGGCGATGACCGTCATGGCCAACCACTTCGGGCGTGTCGGCGCCATGGCCAATGGCCGGGTGCCCTTCGACGCGGCCACCGCCCAGGCCAACGCCGAGCTGGTGGCCACCTTGTCCAAGCTGCCGTTCGCCGGCTTCGTCGAGGGCAGCGCCACGGGCGACACCAAGGCCAAGCCGGAAATCTGGACCGAAGCCGACAAGTTCAAGGCGGCGCAGGCCAAGATGCAGGAGGATGTGGCCAAGCTGAACGTCGCGGCCAAGACCGGCAACCTGGACCAGATCAAGGCGGCGTTCGGCGAAGCCGGCAAGAGCTGCAAGAGCTGCCACGACAACTACCGCAAGGAGTAGGCGTCTCGGTCCGCGCCGAGTGCCTCTCGCTCAGCAGCCGGCTTCGACCGGCAGCCGTGCGGCCTGCAGGGGCCGCGCAGTCGCTGCGTCGGTGACCACGAACACCACCTGCGCGGGGTGACCGGCTTCCGGCACAGGGGCCTCCCAGGTCAGGGACTGTGAACGAACGGCCGCCCAAGTCGCCACTGGGCTGAATCGGCGCACGACATGCTCGTGGCGCAGCTCGCGGCCGGCGTTCTCGCCGCTGCTCGCTTGGCTGCGGTGCGCGTCTTCCACCAACGCCCAGTAACCCGCCAGGGCGCCGGTGCCGGAGCGCGCGCCGACTTCCGCCCGCACCTGCTGGCCCTCCCGTACCAGGCGCAGCCCGACCTCTGCCGCGGCTGGTGCCGGCAAAGCACCAGCCTGGCGCCACGCCGGCCAGTCGCGGCCATTGACGATCACCTGCGGCGTGTAGACGAAGCGTGCACCGCTGCCGGCCTGCAGCGCGTACTGCCGCGCCGTGTGGGCCGGGCTGGCGAAGCGGTCGCGCCAGCCCAGGTGGTCCCAGTAGTCCACATGGAACGCCAGGGCCAGCACCGATTCGCCACGCGGCAGGGCAGCCAACCACTGGTCAGCCGGAGGGCATGAACTGCAGCCTTCGGAGGTGTAGAGCTCGACGACTGTCGGCGCGCGCGCCGGGGCGGTGACGCTGCACCGCGGAGCCGCCTGCAGCAGGTGGCAGCCGGGCGCGACGAGCAGCGCGGCGAAGAGGGGCCGGAGTTGGCGCATGGGGATGGGTCGGCCGGCGCGTCAATTCCTTACGTCGGCAGACCACCAGCCCGGCTGATAGTCTGTCGCCCATGAAGATCGATTTCGTCTCCGATGTGGTGTGCCCCTGGTGTGCCATCGGCCTGAACGGCCTGCAGCAGGCCGTGGACCGCTTGGGGCCAGAGGCCGGCCCGGTCGAATGGCACGTCCATCCCTTCGAGCTGAACCCGCAGATGGCGCCCGAGGGCGAGGACATCGGCGAGCACCTTCAGCGCAAGTACGGCGCCACCCCGGCGCAGGGCGAGGCCACGCGCGAGACCATCCGCCAGCGCGGCGCCTCGGTCGGCTTCGAGTTCCGCATGGACAAGCGCAGCCGCATCTACAACACCTTCGACGCGCACCGCCTGCTTCACTGGTCGGCCAGCCAGGGGCCGGGGCGCCAGCTGGCCTTGAAGAAGCGGCTGTTGTCGGCCTACTTCACCAAGGGTGACAACCCCGGGGCGCGCGACGTGCTGCTGCGGTGCGCGGCCGAAGCGGGTTTGGATGCCGATGGCGCGCGTGCAGTGATCGACAGCGATGCCGGCGCCGCCGAGGTGCGCGCACTGGAGCAGCGCTGGCAGCAGCTCGGCATCCACTCGGTGCCGTCCATCATCATCAACGACAGGCACCTGATCCAGGGCGGCCAGCCGCCCGAGGTGTTCGAGCAGGCGCTGCGGCAGATCCTGGCCGAAGCCGGCTGAGACAAGGCACCCGGTGCCGGCGTACCGGCCCCACCCGCCGAGCGAGTGCTCAGCCGGCTTGGGAGCGGCCCTGCGCTCGGCTGAGCTCACAGGCCCGCGTCAAGATCGCGTGCCAGCCGCAGCCCGCTGAACTGCCAGCGCGCGGCCGGCGGGAAGAAATTGCGGTAGCTGAGCCGCGCGTGCCCGGCTGGCGTGGCGAAGCTGCTGCCGCGCAGCACCAGCTGGCCGACCATGAACTTGCCGTTGTATTCGGCCACCGCCCCGCTCCAGGGGCGGAATCGTGGGTACGGATCGTAGGAGGATCGCGTCCACTGCCAGACCGCGCCAAAGCATTGCGCCGGGCTGGCGTGCGGCGTCTCGCCCCAGGCACGGGCGGCGGCCTCCCATTCGAACTCGGTGGGCAGGCGGGCGCCGGCCCAGGCCGCCAGTGCAGCGGCCTCGTAGAAACTCAGGTGGCACGCCGGTTCGTCGGGGTCGACGGCGGTCTCGCCCTGCAGGCTGAACCGCGTGTTCGGCGAGGCCCAGTACAGCGGCGCCTCCCAGCCCTGCGCCTGCACCGTGGCCCAGCCGTCGGAGAGCCACCACTCGGCCCGACGGTAGCCGCCGTCGGCGATGAAGGCCTGGACCTCGCGGTTCGTCACCAGCGAGCGAGACAGTGCGAAGGGGGCGAGGCGGACCTCATGGCGCGGCGTCTCGTTGTCGAACGCGAACCCCTCGGCCGCGGCGTGGCCGATATCGAACGCGCCGCCGGCCGATTCCCACCAGCCCTGCGTTTGCCCACGCGTCAAGCCTGGCGCGGCGGACCCGTAGGCCGGTGCCAACGGGTTCAACGACAGCAGGTGCAGGATGTCGGTCAACAGCAGCTCCTGGTGCTGCTGTTCGTGGTGCAGGCCCAGGTCGAGCAACGGTGCGGCACGGGCCCAGGTGTCGGCGTCGGCGGCCGCGGTGAAGGTGTCGAGCGCTTCGTCCACCGCGGTGCGGTAGGCCAGCACCTCACCCAGCGAGGGCCGGGTCAGCAGGCCGCGTTGCGGGCGCGGGTGGCGTGGCCCCAGGCTCTCGTAGTAGGAATTGAAGAGCTTGGCGTAGCGTTCGTCGACCGGCCGGTGGCCCGGCGCGAAGGCCTGCAGCACCAAGGTCTCGAAGAACCAGGTGGTGTGCGCCAGGTGCCACTTGGTGGGGCTGGTGTCGGGCATCGACTGCACGCACTGGTCTTCGGCCGAGAGAGGCTCGGCGAGACGGCGCGTGCGCGCACGCACCGCCTGCAGCCGTTCGAGCCAGGCTGCACGCCCCTCATTCACGCGAACCCCAGCACCACCCGCCGCGTCTGCGCGGACTTCTTCTCGATCTTCGTGACCACCATGGCGCCGATCTCGGCGGTGTTGGCCACGTGCGTGCCGCCACAGGGCTGCAGATCCACCCCTTCGACCTCGACCAGGCGGACACGGCCCGTGCCGCGTGGCGGCTGCACGCTCATGCTCCGCACCAACTGCGGGTTGGCGTCCAGCTCGGCGTCGCTGATCCAGCGGGTGGTCACCGGGTGTGCGGCGGCCACCAGGCGGGCCAGGCCGGCGGTCAGCGCCTCCTTGTCGAGCGGCTCGGTCATGTGGAAGTCGAGCCGGGCATAGCCGGCCGTGATCGAACAGCCGTCCACCGGGTGCGGTACCAGCGCGCAGAGCAGGTGGGTACCGGTGTGGAAGCGCATGTGGGCGCGCCGTCGCTCGGGGTCGATCGACGCGGTGAGCTCGGTGCCGAGCGTCAGCAGGGACGCGTCGGCCGGATCGGCCAGCAGGTGCACGATGGTGCCGGCCGCGTCCTCCGGACGGTTGCCCTTGCGCGTGTCGGCGACAGCCAGGCGGCGGCCGTCGCCGAGCTGCAGCCAGCCGGCGTCGCCGGCCTGGCCGCCGCCCTGCGGGTAGAACACCGTGCGGTCGAGTTGCACGCCCCGTTCGTCGATGCCGACAACGCGGGCCGTGCACGCCAGCAGCGCGGGGTCGTCGCGGAACAGCGGCTGGGTCGTCATCGCCCGTGCAGCAAGCTCAGTGCGCCGCGATCACGCCGCAGGCGATGCGGGCGCCGGAGTTGCCGGTGGGCTGGGTCGTGTAGTCGTCCGGGCTGGCGTGCACGATGACAGCACGCGCCACCACGCTGGTGGCCCCATCGGCGATGGTCGGGCCCATCAGCATGAACTTGGTGTCCACCACGCCGTTGGCGTCGGCCTTCAGGGCCGGCATGTCGCCGGCGTGGTGGGCGGCGTTCTGCGGACCATGCGGCTTGCCGTCCGGGTTGAAGTGCCCGCCGGCGCTGGTGCCGTCGGTGCTGGCGCAGCTGCCGGTCTCGTGCACATGGATGCCGTGTTCGCCGTTCGGCTTCAGGCCGGTGGCTTTCACGTGGACCATCAGGTGGCCGTCCATCTCATGGAAGCCGATCACGCCCCGCACGTTGTTGCCCTGCGTCGGGGTCAGCGTGGCCACGGCCATGCGGCCCTTGCCCATCATCGCGCCGCCCATGCCGCCCATCCCCCCCATGCCCTTGCCCTTGTCGGCACCCTGGCCATGGTCGTGGGCGGTGGGGCCGGCGCAACCGGCGCAGGCCAGCGCGGCGAGGAGGGTGAACGGCAGCAGTGGCAGGCGAATCATCGGGCGTCTCCGGATGGTTGGTAGGAAGGCCGACTGTAGGCGGGAAGCTGCGGTCCGTGAAGCCGCCGCACAGGTGCTTACAGCGTCACGGAACCGCTGATGCAGGCCGCCACGTCGCCGCCGACCCAGATCGTGCCGCCGTCGCGCTGCACGTGCACCCGGCCGGCACGGCCCATCGCCGTGCCCTGTGCGGCGACGTAGGCGTCCGGCGCCAGGCCCTCGCCGATCAGCCACTGCGCGAGGCTGGCGTTCAGGCTGCCGGTCACCGGGTCTTCCTCCACGCCCAGCGGCGCCGCAAAGGCCCGCACCTCGAACTGGGTCTCGTTGCCGGCGCCCTGCGCCGCCACCAGCCCGACCTTGGCCAGGCGCTTGAGGGCACCGTGGTCCGGCCGGAGGGCCCGCAGCCGGGACGCGTCGGCCACCCGCAGGCCCAGCCAGGTCGGGCCGTTGTCCAGCCAGCAGGCGGCCAACAGGTCCTCGGGCGGCAGGCCGAGGGCGTCCACCACGGCGCTCAGCAACGCGGAGTCGACCGGCTCGCGCCGCAGCGGCGGCGCGGCGAAGGCCAGGCGTTCGCCGTCGCGCCGCAAGCTCACCAGGCCGACACCGCACTCCTGCACCACCCGGCCGACCTGCCGTGGCTGGCCGCCGGCGTCCAGCCAGGCGCGGCAGCTGCCCAGCGTCGGGTGGCCGGCGAAGGGCAGTTCGCCACCGGGCGTGAAGATGCGCACCCGGTAGTCGGCGTTCGCATCGGCCGGTGGCAACAGGAAGGTGGTTTCGCTGAGGTTCGTCCAGCGCGCGAAGGCAGCCATCTCGGCATCCGACAGGCCTTGCGCGTCGTGCACCACGGCCAGCGGGTTGCCGCGCAGCGGCTGCGCGGTGAAGACATCCAGTTGGGTGAAGCGGCGGGTCGTGGCCATCAGGGCGTGGTCTCCTCGAGCTCCTCGTTCAGGTGCCGGCGCAGCACCCCGCCCAACATGCCGACCGCCTGGCGGATCTCGTCCGGTGTCAGCGTGACGAACGACAGGCGCATCGTGCGGGTGTCCGGCGCGTGGGCGTAGAAGGCCTCGCCCGGCACATAGGCCACGCCGGCCGCCACCGCACCGGGCAACAGCGCCATCGCGTTGCAGCCGGCCGGCAGGCGGATCCAGAAGAACATGCCGCCGTGCGGCGCCGACCACTCGCTGCCCTCGGGCAGGTGCTCGGCCAGCGCGGCGGCCATGGCGTCGCGCTGGGCCTTGTAGCGGGTGCGGATGGTGGGCACGTGGCTGTCGAGGAAGCCGCCCTTGATCACCTCATAGACCACGCGCTGGTTGAAGCCGGGCGTGTGCAGGTCGGCGGCCTGCTTGGCCTGCAGCAGTTTGGGCATCAGCTCGGCCGGCGCCACCACATAGCCCAGGCGCAGGCCGGGTGCCAGCACCTTGGAGAAGGAGCCCAGGTAGACCACGCCCTCGGGCCAGCGCGCGGCCAGCGGAGCGGGCGGGGCCTCGTCGAACCACAGATCGCCGTACGGGTTGTCCTCGACCAGCGGCAGGCGCGCGGCCTGGGCCGCCTGCACCAGGGCCTGGCGGCGGGCCTCGGGCATCACCCGGCCAGTGGGGTTCTGGAAATTGGGCAACAGGTAGGCGAAGCGGGTGCCCGGTGCGTCGTGCGGCAGGCGGGCCAGCGCCTCGGGCAGCGGGCCTTCGGCGTCGCCGGCCAGGCTGGTGAAGATCGGCTCGTACGGCGCGAAGGCCTGCAGCGCGCCGAGGTAGGTGGGCGTCTCGACGGCCACCGGCGCACCGGCATCGACCAGCACCTTGCCGACCAGATCCAGCCCCTGCTGCGACCCGGTGGTGATCAGCACCTGCGCCGGCGTGACCTGCTGGCCCTGGCGCTGCAACTGCGCGGCGACCCACTCGCGCAACGGGCCGAAGCCTTCGCTGGCGGCGTACTGCAGGGCCTCGCGCGGGGCCTCGGCCAGCACCTTGGCGGTGGCTTCGCGCATGGCCTCGATCGGGAAGGTGTCCGGCGACGGCAGGCCGCCGGCCAGCGACAGCACCCCCGGCTGCTCGGTCACCTTGAGGATCTCGCGGATGATGGACGGGTTCATGCGGGCAGCGCGTTGCGCCAGGGTCCAGGGGCTGGACGGCACGGTAGAGCCGATGCTCATGGAGGGTCTCCTTCGTGGGGATGGGGAACGGGGAATTGTGCGCGCCGGGTAGGCACTGGCGCAGCGGAAACAGGCAGGCGCTTGCCGGCGAAGACGATGGCCAGCACGGCCAGCGCGAACACCAGGGTCGAGGGCTCCAGCGCCTCACCGAGCAGCGGCACGGCGAACAGCAGGGCCAGGAAGGGCTGCAGCAGCTGAACCTGGCTGACACGCAGCGTGCCGCCCAGCGACAGGCCGCGGTACCAGGCGAAGAAGCCCAGCCACATCGAGAACAGGGTCACGTAGCCGAAGCCCAGCCAGGCAGTGGGGGCGATGGCGCCCAGATCGTGCGCCGGGCGCACGGCCCAGGCCAGCGGCAGCGTGAGCGGCAGGCTGATCACCAGCACCCAGGAGATCACCTGCTCGGCGCGCCACTCGGTGGCCAGCTTGGCGCCCGCCACATAGCCGCCCGAGGCGCTGAACACGGCCAACAGCAGCCAGCCGTCGGCGGCCGACAACCGGCCGCCACCCTCGTGCACCGCGAAGGCCAGCACCAGTGCGCAGCCCAGCACCGCGCAGGCCCAGAAGCCGCGCGATGCCCGCTGCCGCAAGGCCAGGGCCGCGATGGCCGCGGTGGCCAGCGGCAGGATGCCGGTGACCACCGCGGCGTGCATGGCGGGCACCTCGCGCAAGGCCAGCGCCAGGCCGAGCGGGAAGCCGACCACCGTGCCCAGCGCGCTCCACATCAGCGTGGCCAGGTGGCACCGGCGCGGCCGTGGGGACCGGCTGAGGGCCAGGTACAGCAGCGCCAACAGGCCCGCCCCGGCCGCCCGGCCGGCGGTCACGAACAGGGGTGGCAACTGCGGCGCCTCGACCGGCCCGACCGCCAGGCGGGTCATCGGCAGCGTCAAGGCGAAGATGGTGACCCCGAGCGCACCCAGCCACAGGCCTTTCGTCTCGTTGTTCATGCGCGCGGCATCCTCACCGCGGCGGTGGGTGTCGGCAGAGCCAGAGCATGGTCGGCGAGCGGCATCTGGACAGTCTAGGGGCCGCACCAGTACAGTGGCGGTACAGATCGCCTGAGCAGCCGACCAATCTGTGTCGGTGGTTCGGCCGACACAGCCCAGATTGGCACCATGAACGCTCCCGAGCCCATCGCCCTGACGCGCGCCGCCGGCGCCACGCTGACCGAACAGATCGCCGCGCACTTCGGCGAGCGCATCCGGCAGCGCCTGCTGGCGCCGGGCTCGCGCCTGCCGTCGGTGCGTGACTGCGCGCGCCGGCATGCGGTGAGCCCGCACACGGTGGTCGCGGCCTACGACCAGCTGCTGGCGCAGGGCCTGGTCGAGGCGCGCCGGCAGCGCGGCTTCTTCGTGCGCGAATCTCCCCGGCCCACTGGCCCGGCGGCCGGTGCGGCCATCGGGCCGCGGCCCACCGCCGCACCCACCCGGGTGGCGCCGGTGGACGCCACCGCGCTGATCCGCGGCATGTTCCACGGCGTCAGCGACCTGCCCGCGCCCGGCCTGGGCACCCTGCCACCGGACTGGCTGGACCTGCCGCTGCTGGCCAGCGCCTTGCGCCGGGTGCTCTCGCACGGCGACTCGGCGCTGGCCCTTCAGTACGGCCAGCCCGCCGGGGACAGCCGCCTGCGCGAGGCCCTGGCGACCAAGCTGGCGGATTTCGGCGTGCGCGCACGGGCCGCGCAGATCGTCACCGCCACAGGGGCCACCCACGCGCTGGACATCGTCTCGCGTGCCTTGCTGTCGCCCGGCGATGCGGTGCTGGTCGACGAGCCCGGCTGGGCGGTCGAGTACGCGCGCCTGACGCAGCTGGGCATGCGCCTGCTGCCGGTGCCCCGCGGTGCCGACGGGCCCGATCTGGGCGTGATGGCCGCCCTGGCGCGCGAGCACCGGCCGCGCCTGTACGTGACCGTGTCGGTGCTGCACAACCCGACCGGCCATTCGCTGACGCTGGGCCAGGCGCACCAGGTGCTCAAGCTCGCCGAGGCGCACGACTTCCGCATCGTCGAGGACGACACCTACGCCCACCTGGCCCCCGCCCACCTGCCACGCCTGGCGGCGCTCGATGGCCTGCAGCGAACGCTCTACGTGAGCGGCTTCTCGAAGATCCTGACACCGAGCTGGCGGGTCGGCTACGTGGCCGCGCCGCCGGATCTGGTGGAGCGCCTGATCGACGTGAAGCTGCTGTCCACCCTGACCACGCCGGCGGTGCTGGAGCAGGCCGTCGCACACTGCCTGGAGCAGGGCAGCCTGCGCCGCCATGCCGAGCGGGTGGTGGCCCGGCTGGACGGCGCACGCGACCGCAGCGTGCAGCTCGCGCTGGCCCATGGGTGCCGCTTCGTTGCGCCACCGCAGGGCCTGTTCGGCTGGGTCGACGCCGGTTGCGACACCGAGCCGCTGTCGCTGGACCTGCTCGACCAGGGCTGGCTGCTCGCACCCGGCCACCTGTTCCACGCCACCCGGCGGCCGAGTTCCCTGATGCGCATCAACTTCGCCACCTCGCAGGACGCCAGGTTCTGGAAGGCGCTGGCGTCCGCGCGGCAGAATCACTGAACGGCCGAGAACCCATAACCCCAGGGGATACACATGACCAGACTTCTTCAACCGCGCCGCCTGTTGGCGCCGGTGATCTGCGCTTTGCTGGCCGCCTGTGGCGGTGGCGGGTCCGATGGCGGCGATGGCGGCGGTGAGCCCACCGGCCTGGTGCCCACCCCGCCCGCGCTCGGCGACACGCTGTACGCAGACGCCACCGTGCTGCGCCCGTTGACGCCTGGGGCGAGCTGGGTCTACGCCGGCCTCACGCCGTCGAACATCAGCTACACCAACACGGTGACCCATGCGGCGGCCAGCGAGGGGGTGATGGAAAGCTCCACCAACACCCTGGCCACCGGTGCCGACACCATCAACGTGGTGGCGCGCTCGGGCAGCATCCTTCAGGTCGCTCCGATCGACTTCAATGGTGACGGCGTCAACGATGTCAGCGATGTCATCGAGTTGCGCTCGCCGGTGCGGGTCAACGACCAGTACACCGCTTTCGATGAACGCCTGGTCGGCGTGGTGCCGGACATCGATGGCGACGCACGGGCTGAATCGCTGGATGTGGCCGTCTACACCCGCGTCATTCGCGCCGAGAACGTCACCCCGCCAGGGCTGCCGGCCATCGCCTCCGTGCGGGTGGATCTGGTGGTCGCCGCGCGCGTGCTGCTGAGCGCCAATTCCAGCTTCGGCCCGACAGTGCGGGCCACCCGATCGGTCTGGTACGCCTCGGGCATCGGCGTCGTCAAGCAGCGCCTGGACGCGCCGGCCGACGACGGCATCTCGCGCGACTACACCACCGAGACGATCACGAGCTGGACCGGGCTTTGATCCGGCTCAGCGGGCCGGCAGTGCCGCCCGCTCGGCCTCGCTGAGCACACGCAGGTGCAGCTCGCCGTCGACCAGCGCGAGCCCGTGCAGGTCGATGGATTTCTGGGTCTGCAGCAGGCGCACCAGGTAGGCCACGATGTTGGCCTCGATCACCTGGCCCGGCACCAGCACCGGAATGCCCGGCGGGTAGGGCACGATCTGGTCGCAGCAGACGCGGCCGGTCAACGCGGCGTTGGGTTGGCCCTGTTCGTCCAGCAGGGCCAGGCGCTCGCCGGCCTCGTAGAAGGCATCGCGCGGCAGGCAGGCCAGGGCGGTGAAGCGCGGCGCCTCGGGCACCCGCACATAGGCGCGCGGCGCCCGGCGTTCCTTGGCCAGGCGCAGCATCGCGTCGAACAGGCGGCTGACCTTGCTGCGCGTGGTGCCGATGGTCAGCAACAGCGTCAGCGTGTTGTGGGTGTTCTTCTCGACCTGGATGTTGTAGCGGCCGATGAGTTCATCGCGCAGTTCGTCGGCCGAGTAGCCGCTGTTCGAGATGTCGATGGTCAGCTTGGTCGGGTCCAGCCGGATGCCGTCGTGCTTGACCTCCTCGGGCAGCAGATCCACCAGCTCCAGCACGCGGAACGCGCCGGTGGCGTTGATCTTCTCGCGCAGCTCGTGGGCGAACTTCAGTGAGCGGTCGAGCAGGCGGTAGCCCTCCATCACCGCCTGCTTGCGCGCCACGTCGAGGCTGGCGATCAGGTTGTACTGCGGGCTGGTCGACGCGTGCATGTTGAAGTTCTCGCGGAACAGGTGCTCGTCGAAGCCGGGGTCGTTCACGTGGATCATGCTGGCCTGCGAGAAGGCCGACAGCACCTTGTGGGTGCTCTGCGTCGCGTAGTCGGCGCCGCTTTCCAGCGCGGTGGGCCGCAGCTCGGGGTGGAAGCGCGCGTGGCCGTACCAAGCCTCGTCGATGATGACCTTGATGCCGGCCGCATGGGCCATCGCGATGATGGGTTTCAGGTCGTAGCGCAGGCCGTCGTAGGTGCAGCTGGTGAGGATCAGCACCTTCGCATCCGGATGGGCCTCGATGGCGGCCTGCACCGTGGCCTTGGGCACCGGGCCGAAGATGCCGTACTGGCGGTTCACCGACGAATCCAGGTAGACCGGCATCGCGCCGGAGAGGATCACGCCGTGGTGCACCGACTTGTGGCAGTTGCGGTCCAGCAGCAGCTTGTCGCCCGGCGCCAGCAGGGTCTGGAAGATCACCTTGTTGGCGGTGCTGGTGCCATTGGTGGCGAAGTAGGTCTTCTTCGCGCCGAACGCTTTGGCGGCCAGCTTCTGGCTCTCGGCGATCACGCCGGTGGGGTGCAGCAGCGAGTCCAGCATCGGCACGCTGACCGACAGGTCGGCGCGCAGCATCTGCTCGCCGACGAAATCGTAGAAGTCGCCCACCCACGGGCTGCCGCGGAAGGAGTCGCCACCGGCGTGGCCCGGCGTGTGCCAGCTGTCCTTGGCCTGCGCGACGTACTCGCGCAGGGCGTCGTAGAACGGCGTCTCGGCCTTGCCGGCCACCTCGGCGGCCAGGATGCGGAACCAGCCATTGAAATCCTGCTCGCCGCGGAAGAAGTAGCCATCGATCGCGTCGCTGGCCAGTTGCTCGACGAGCAGCTTGTCGCTGTCGTCCTCCAGCACCATGTAGAGCGAGAGTTCAGGACGGGCGTCGATGATGCGTTGCGCCGCGATCACCGCCGGCGCACCGGTGCTTTCGGCGCCACGCGCGCCGTGGTCGATCAGCACCACCTGCAGGTCGGCCTGCATCGGGCCGGCGGCCAGCACCGCCTCCAGCGCACTGGCGTCGCAGGCGCATCCCACGGCCATCAGGCCGAGCGGGTTGTCCAGCCGCGAGCCGGCGTGGTTCAGGCCCTGCACGACCTCCTGCCGCCAGGCCTCGTCGGCGCTGATGACCAGCACATGGGTGGCAGGGTTCATGGGGCTCTCCTCGTGGTGGGCACGCCTTGTGCGCGCGAAACCGCCCAGTGTAGGCAAGCCGGGTCGGTGGAATATTCGGTTCGACGCCCAGTGCGCCGAGAGTTGTCAGGTGCGCCGCTGCGAAGCCAGCGCCACACCGCCCGCCACCACGCCCCAGAACGCCGAGCCGATGCCGGCCAGTGTCAGGCCCGACAAGGTCACGACGAAGGTCAGCAGCGCGGCGTCGCGGTGGTGCTCGTCCTTCAAGGCGCTGGCCAGCCCGCCGGCGATGGTGCCCAGCAGGGCCAGGCCGGCCACGGCCACCACCAGCTCGCGCGGGAAGGCGGCCAGCAGGCCGGCCACGGCACCGCCGGCCAGCCCGAGTGCGATGTAGAACACCCCGGCCGCCGCCGAGGCCACGTAGCGCCGCGCGGGGTCTTCGTGGGCCTCGCGGCCCATGCAGATGGCGGCGGTGATGGCGGCCAGGTTCAGTGCGTAGCCACCAAAGGGCGCCAGCAGCAGGCTGGCCAGGCCGGTGGCGCCGACCACCGGCGACACGGGGGTCTGGTAGCCCGAGGCCCGCTGCGCTGCCACGCCGGGCAGGTTCTGCGAGGCCATCGTGACGACGAACAACGGCAACCCCACGCCCACCAGCGCGCCCAGGCTGAACACCGGCAGCGTGAACACCGGCGTGGCCCAGCCGGCCTCGACGGCGCCCAGGTGCAGCCCGCCTTGCGCCGCCGCCACCACGATGCCCGCCACCAGCACACCCGGCACCGCATAGCGCGGCCACCAGCGCCGCCCGGCCAGGAAGGCCAGCGCCATGGCCACCACCAGGCCGGGCGCGGTGCGTGCGGCCAGCACCGCGTCCAGCGCAAACCTGGCCAGCACCCCGGCCAGCAGGGCCGCGGCGATGGCCATCGGGATGCGGCCCATCAGGCGCTCGAACAGGCCCGAGTAGCCGGCCACGGTGATCAGCAGCGCGCAGACCAGGAAAGCCCCAGTGGCCTCGGGCAGGCCGATGCCCTGGGTGGCGGCGATCAGCGCCGCGCCGGGGGTGGACCAGGCCGTCAGCACCGGCTCGCGGTAGCGCAGGGACAGCACCAGGCTGGTGAGCCCCATGCCCAGCCCGAGTGCCCAGATCCACGAAGCCGTCTGCGCTGCGTTCGCGCCCAGGGCCTGGGCAGCGGCGAAGACAATGGCCACCGAGCTGGTGAAGCCGACGAGCACGGCGACGAAGCCGGCGACGACGGCCGACAGCGAGGCATCACGGTACAGACGTTGCATGGGCGGGCAGCATAGCCGCCTCAAGTGGGAGGCCGCCCGGCCGACAACCCGATCAGGAGTCCCATCCGCCATGTGCCGCTTCATCGCCTACCTGGGCGAACCCATCTTCCTCGACGAGCTGATCGCCAAGCCGCGCCACTCGCTGTTGCGCCAATCGCTGCGCGCCGAGGAGGCCAAGACGGTCACCAACGGCGACGGTTTCGGCATAGGCTGGTACGGCGAGCGGCCCGAGCCTGCGGTCTACCGCGAGGTGATGCCGGCCTGGTCCGACGACAACCTGATGTCGCTCGCCGGCACGCTGCGCGCCCCGCTGTTCTTCGCCCATGTGCGGGCGGCCACCGGCGGCGGCATCGCGCGGGTCAACTGCCACCCCTTCCGGCATGGCCGCTGGCTGTTCATGCACAACGGCCAGATCGGCGGCTTCCCGCGGGTGAGGCGGGCCCTGGAGGCGCAACTGCCCGACGCGCTCTATGCCGCGCGGCGCGGCGCCACCGATTCGGAGCTGCTGTTCCTGCTGGCGCTGGCGCGCATCGAACGCGGCGAGGCGGTGCCCGACGCGGTGCTGGGCCTGCTCGACGAGACCGTGGCGCTGATGCGCTCGCTGGGCATCACTGAGCCGCTGCGCTTTGCCGCGGCGCTGGCGGATGGCGATCAGGTTCACGCCTTCCGGTGGGCCAGCGATAACCAGCCGCCCACCCTGTACCGCCGCACCTGCGGGCGCGGCGAGGTGATCGCCTCGGAGCCGCTGCACGACGAGGGCCCGCAAGACTGGGCCCTGCTGGCACCCGGCGAGGTGGTCTGCCTGCGGCAGCGCACCCCGGCCCTGGCCTGATCAGGCCTCGCCGCCGCCGAGCTTGCGCACCAGCTTGCGCAGGCCCTTCATGCCGCGTTCGCTGTCGAGCGCGATGTCGGGCTCGCCACCTTCCACCGCCACGCTGTCGGCCACCACCAGGCCGTAGTTCAGCTGCCGGTGCATCGCGATGTCGGCGAAGCTGCGGCAGCGCTTGATGAAATCCGGGCTGTTGATCTCAATCACCGCGGTGCCGGGCCGGCAGTAGATCGCGTTGGTCAGGCCGGCGCCGTGTACGCCCACCACGAGCCGCGCCTGCGACATCAGCGCGATCTGCTCTGCCACCCCCAGCGGAGCGAAGGCCACCCGCTCCAGGCCGAGGCCGGCGAGCGCGTCGAGGATGCGGTCCTCGCCGATCAGCCGGCGCTTGGGCGCGTCCGCCCGGGAAATCAGGATGGCGCGGCCGGGGGGCACGAAGGGCTCGGTGGCCAGCCGCTCGTCCACGGCTTCGGCGAGCAGCGCGCTGCAGGCCTTCAGGCGGGAGCTGTGGGCGACGTGGTCCGAGTAGTCGGCGGTCTCGGTGGCGTCGACGAAGAACAGGCAGTGCTCGAAGCGCGTCAACTCGCCCGCGGTGATCTCGACCAGCGGCGCCAGTTCGGGCAGCAGCAGGGCCAGCGACTCGGTGACGAAGTGGCGCGTTTCCTCGTCGAACAGCACGATGCGGTCGACCGTGACCCGGCCCTCGCGCATCGCGTCGCGCAGCGAGAACAGCCGCGGCATGATCTCCACCGTCCAGTGGTAGTAGTTGCGGTAGCCGGCCTCGTGGATGATGGCCGTGGTGCCCGGGTAGAGCCGGGCACGCGCACCCGAGCGCTCGATCTTCTGCGCGATCCGGCCGACCAGGTCGCCCTTCTTGGCGGGCTTGGGCGGCAACGTGCCAGCGATGGGTGTGCCGCGGTGCCAGACCGAGCCCTTGAGCACGAGCACGTCGTCCACCGCGAACAGCGAGTGCTCGCGCAACGGGAGGTCGCGCCGGTAGAGGTCGTCGAGCCAGGCGATGTCGCGTTCCAGCGCAGTGCTGTCCGCGGCAGGCTGCGCACGCAGGTCGCGGATCGGGAAGTGGTGGCGCCCCACGGTGGGCCGCAAGGGACGGCGCGTCAGCGGGATCTGGGTGATGCCGTCGCGCCCGAAGGGCGAAACCGGTTCGAGGTC
Organism: Vitreoscilla sp.; assembly: GCA_018780145.1. Lineage (GTDB taxonomy): Bacteria > Pseudomonadota > Gammaproteobacteria > Burkholderiales > Burkholderiaceae_C > Ideonella. The sequence continues at coordinate 16,226 of JADMKA010000252.1, forward strand.
ATCCATCTCAGTGGCCCGTGCCGCCGAGGCGGCCATTGCAACGCACGAATCGCGCGCAGCCGCTGATCGACCGCACTCGGGCCTGAGTGCCTGTTCGTGCAGCGATGAGGTCGGCGCGAGCCGAGGCTGCCGGGTGACCGGCTCCGCGAATGTCCTCCGGCACTGGCCTCCGGCCATCGCCTCCTCCTAATATTTCGCTGCGCCGGTCACCCGACATCCTCGGCAGTCCACCAGTCTTCCCCCGCGTTGCAGAACTCCGGCCGTGCCCGATCAGGACGGTGGGGTGCTCTGCGCAGCGAAATATTAGGAGGAGCCGGCAGCCGCAGGCTGGCGGCGGGGGACATTCGCGGAGCAGAGTATCCCGGCGGCCTGATCCCGCTCCAACTGTTGCGCAAGCGACTGGCCGCAATGTACCGATCGCACACCGTCGCGGCTCCAGACATGCAAGGTGTGCCGGGCGCACTTCAGATCTCGACCTTGGCACCGAGCTCGACGATGCGGTTCGACGGCAGGTTCAGGAAGTCGGCCATGTCGGCCGCGTTGCGGTGCATGCTGGCAAAGAGTTTCTCGCGCCACATCGACATGCCGTCGCCGAACGTGGGGATGACGGTGTCGCGGCTCAGGAAGTAGCTGGTGTCCATCTCGTCCAGTGGCACCCCGCGGCCCTCCAGCAGGCGCAAGGCCTCGGGCACGTCGGGGTCGTTCTTGAAGCCGAAGTTCAGCGACACCTGCCAGCAGTCGTGGCCCAGCGGTTCCATGGACAGGCGCTTGTCGAAGCCTATCCACGGGACCTCGTGGTGCCGCACATGGACGAACAGGTTGTGCTCGTGCAACACCTTGTTGTGCTTCAGGTTGTGCATCAGCGCATTGGGCGCAAGCCCTTCGTCGGCGACCAGGAACACCGCGGTGCCCGAGACGCGGACCGGCGGGCTGACGAACACCGCCTCCAGGAAGCCCTTCAGCTCGATGGCCTCGTCGCGCACCCGGTGCTGCATGATCGAGCGGCCCTGCTTCCAGGTCAGCATCAGCAGGAACATGCCGGCGCCGATGACCAGCGGGAACCAGCCGCCCGCCAGCAGCTTGAGCGTGTTGGACAGGAAGAAGGTGATGTCGATGACGAAGAAGAAACCGGTGGCCAGCAGGCACAGCGCCAGCGGGTACTTCCAGCCGTAGCGGATCACGTAGAAGGTCATCACCGTGGTGATGGTCATGTCCAGCGTCACCGCGATGCCGTAGGCCGAGGCCAGGTTCGACGAGCTCTTGAACAGCGCCACCGCCAGCACGATGAAGGCGTACAGCGTCCAGTTGATGAAGGGCACGTAGATCTGCCCGGTGTCGCGCACGGAGGTGTGGCGCACCGTCATGCGCGGCAGGATCCCGAGCTGGATGGCCTGCTTGGTGACCGAGAAGGCCGCCGAGATCAGCGCCTGCGAGGCGATCACCGTGGCCGCCGTCGACAGGAACACCAGCGGCAGCCGGGCCCAGTCCGGTGCCATCAGGAAGAAGGGGTTGGCCACCGCCTCCGGGTTGGCCAGCAGCATCGCGCCCTGGCCGAAGTAGTTCACCACCAGGGCCGGCATGACCAGCCCGTACCAGGCGATGCGGATGGGCAGCGGGCCGAAGTGGCCCATGTCGGCATAGAGGGCCTCGCCGCCGGTCACGCACAGCACCACGGCACCGAGCGCGATGAAGGCGATGACGGGCTGGGCGACGAAGAAGCCAAACGCATAGGCCGGGTTGAGCGCCACCAGCACATCCGGATTGGCCAGGATGTGCGGCAGGCCCAGCGCGATCAGCACGAAGAACCAGACCAGCGTGATCGGGCCGAAGAACTTGCCGATGCCACCGGTGCCGAAGCGCTGCACCGCGAACAGCGCGGTCAGCACCAGCAGGGTGATCGGGATCACCAGATCGTGCAGGCCGGGCGCGACGACCTGCAGGCCCTCCACCGCGGAGAGCACCGAGATGGCCGGCGTGATCACGCCGTCGCCATAGAAGACCGCCGTGCCGAACAGGCCCACCACCATCAGCACCCGGCGCAAGGTGGGGCGGTCTTTCACCGCGGTGGTGGCCAGCGCCAGCATGGCGATCAGGCCGCCTTCGCCGTTGTTGTCGGCGCGCAGGATCAGCAGCACGTACTTCAGCGAGACGATGGTGGTCATCGTCCAGAAGATCAGGCTCAGCACGCCCAGGATGTTGTCGTCGCTGGCCGGCACATGGCCGGCGTGGAAGACCTCCTTCAGCGCGTAGAGCGGGCTGGTGCCGATGTCGCCATAGACGACGCCCAGCGCCGCCAGGGTCAGCGTGGCGATCGCGGGCAGCGAACGGGATTCGTGATGGGGTGCACTCAAAGGCGTGGTCGCTCGCGCGGCCGGGCCGCTGGAAGCCCTATTGTGCTCGTTCGCGGGCAGGCGGCCACCCCTCGGAAATCGCCGAGAATGATCTGGATTCCCCTGCCGCCTTGCCTGCGCTCCCGAGTGTCATGCCCGTCGACGCAAACGTCCCCGATTCCCACGACCACCCGCCACCCTCGCCCTCGCCCTCGCCTGTGCCGGGCCCACGGGGCCTGCTCGAACGACTGAACGGCACCACCGTCATTGGTTGGGCCCACGATCCCGGCGCGCCGGGCAGCGAGCAGTTGGCGCTGGTTTGTGGCGTCAAGGTGTTCGAGATCACCGCCCGCCGGGTGCCGCGGGCCGACGTGGCGCGTGCACTGGGCGCAGGCGAAGTGCGCCTTGGGGTCGAGTTCGAGCTGCCGCTGGAGGCCTGGCAGGCCTTGGCTGCGCCCCAGGCGGTCTTCGCCTTGCGCGTCAACGGCGTGAACGGCGAACCGGCCAGCTGGCGGCCCGGCGCCGACGCGTTGCAGCGCTGGCTGGCCCGGCCGGTCGAGACCGCCGATCTCGAGGTGGCCCAGGGCGCCCGTGCGTCCGTGGTGGCCCACCTGGACCAGGCCCGGTTGTGGGCGGCGGCCAGCCTGAACGCCAAGCTGCCCGGCATCGGCCATGTCGAGGGTTGGCGGGGGCTGGCCATCTCCGGCTGGCTGGCCGACACGCCGCAGGCGCGCGAGACCGTGCGCCTGCGCTGTGGCGACCGCTTGCACGAGGTGCCGGTGCGCCGCCTGTCGCGGCAGGACGTGGCGCAGCAGTTCGGCCTGTCCGATGAAGAGGTCGGTTTCGAGATCGAGGTGCCGGGCAGCTTGTGGCAGGACGCCGGCGCCGCCGAGTCGCTGGAGCTGCAGGTCGAATTCGCCAGTGGCCCGTCCGACACCATCCTCACGCTGGCCCGCGCCTGCCTGCCAGCCCGCCTGGCGGATGCCCTGGCGTTGCCGGAGCCGATGCAGCGTGGCCACCAGACCCTGCTGGCGCTGGAGCACCTGGCCTGGTCGCACACGCTCGATCGGCTCGACGATGCGTCCCGCCAGGCGCTGGCGGTGTTGGCGGCGTCGGCCGGCGTCGACGCCTGGCTGACGGCCGACCCGGCCACGCTGGCAGCGGCCACGGTGGCCACCCGCGCCCCCTTCCGGCCCGGCCCGCGCGGCCGACTCGGCCGCTGGCTGCAGGATCCCCGGCATGCCGACCAGGCCTTGGCGCTGCTGTACGCGCTGAAGCGGCGGCCGCTTTTCAAGCGGATCGCCAACTCGCTCGAACTCCGCCTCACCATGGCGGTGGGCCTGTTCGACAAGGCGACCTACGACGAGCAGATCAGCCCCGCAGAGCGTCATGGCCTGCCGGCGCTGCGGCACTACGCGGAACAAGGCGATGCGCGATCGCTGTTGCCGATGGCCTTGTTCGACGCCCGCCACTACACCGGCCAGCTCGAAGGCCGGCGCCACCCGGGCATCAACCGGCTGTTGCACTATGGGCTGGTCGGCCGCAGGCAGGGACTGTCGCCTTGTGCCTGGTTCGATCCGTCGTTCTACCTGGACTCGAACGCCGACGTGGCGGCCAGTGGGGCCGACCCGCTGCGCCATTTCGTGCTCCACGGCTGGAAGGAGCAGCGCCAGCCGGCACCGCGCTTCGCGCCGACCACCGGCACCCGCCAGCGGCTGCTGCAGCGCCTGATGCACGGACAGGGTGCGGCCGCCGTTGGCCAGGCTGTCGACCCGGTGGTGCAATACCTGCTGGACGGCCTGCCCGCCGATGCCCAACCCACCGAGCCCGGCCGCCTGCCGTGGGCCGTGCCGGCCCGGCTCGACGGGCGCGACTACCTCGATCTCGATCCCTGGCGCAGCTTGCCGCGCCCGGCGGCCACGCCGCGGGTCGACGTCATCGTGCCGGTCTATGCCGGGGCCCAGGAGACGCTGCGCTGCTTGTGGAGCGTGCTCGCCTCGCCGGTCCAGACACCGTACGAGCTGGTGGTCATCGACGACTGCAGCCCCGAGCCGGCGCTGTCGGCCTTCCTGCGCGATCTCGCCGGGCTGGGCCTGCTGCGCCTGCTGGTCAACGAGAGCAACCGCGGTTTCGTCGCCACCGTGAACCTGGGCCTGGCGTTGCACTGGGACCGCGACGTGGTGATCCTGAACTCGGACACCCGTGTTCACCCCGGCTGGCTGGACCGGCTGGCCGCCCATGGCGTGGCCGAGCCGAAGGCGGCATCCATCACCCCCTTGTCCAACAACGCCACCGTCTGCAGCTACCCGCGCATGCTGCACAGCAACTGGGAGCGGCTGGAGGTCGACGACGCAGCGCTCGACGCCCTGGCGGCCGAGGCCAATGCCGGCCGCCATGTGGAAGTGCCCACCGGTGTCGGTTTCTGCATGTGGATGCGCCGCTCGGCGATGGACGCCATTGGCGTGCTGGACACCGAACGCTTTGGCCGTGGCTATGGCGAGGAGAACGACTGGTGCATGCGCGCCAACGGTGCCGGCTGGGTGCAGCTGGTGGCCACCGATGTCTATGTGCTGCACCAGGGCTCGGTTTCCTTCCGCGCCGAAGCCAGCGAGCGCACGCGCGCCGGCCTGGCCGTGCTGCTGCAGCGCCACCCCGACTACCAACAGCGCATCGACGAATGGATCGAGCGCGACCCGCTGGCGCCAGAGCGGGCCCGGCTGGATGCCGCGCGCCTGCGCCATGCGGCCCAGGTGGCCGAGGGTGGCGGCCTGGTGCTGATGGTCAACCATGCCCGGGGCGGCGGCACGGCGCGCCACGAGGCCGAGGAGGCCGAGCGCCTCGGCAGGGAGCAGGGCTGGGGAGTGGTCACGCTGCGGCCCTCGCGCTGGGTTGGCTGCGTGGCCCTGGGCGCGGCCGCGCTCGACCTGCCCTCGCTGGCCGCCGTGCCACTGCTCGAGCCCGGCAGCCAGCCGCCGCGGCCGTCGGCGCTGTTGATCCAGCTGCTGGCGATGCTGGGCCTGCGCGAAATCCAGCTGCACCACCTGGTGGACCATGCGCCCGCGCTGCGCGAGCTGCTGCCCGGCCTGTGCCAGTCGCTCGGCATCCCGCTGAGCGTCACGGTGCACGACTACCACCTGATCTGCCCGCGCATCAACCTGGTCGACGCCAGCGGCCGCTACTGTGGCGAGCCGGAGCGCGAGGCCTGCGACCGTTGCCTGCAGCGCGACGAGACCGGCCGCGCCGCCGGCCGAATCGGCCCCTGGCGCTCGGCCAGCGGCCAGCTGCTGGCAAAGGCCCAGCGTGTCATCGTGCCGGATCTGGATGTGGCCAGCCGCCTGTCGCGCTACTTCCCGGCGCTGCGGGTGCGGGTCCAACCGCACGAGCCGTTGCACCTGCCGGCGCCAGCGCCGGCACGCGGCGCGGTACGCGAGGTGCTGGTGATCGGCGCGCTGAGCCCCATCAAGGGCTACGACGTGCTGCTGGGGCTGGCCCGCTCGGCGGCCGCCAAGACGCTCGGCCTGCGCTTCACGCTGCTGGGCTTTTCGCCCGACGACACCTCGCTGCGCGCGGCCGGCGTGACCGTGCTGGGCCGCTACGACGACGCCGAACTGGCCGGGCGGATCGCGGCCCTTCAACCCGACCTGATCTTCCTGCCCTCGGTCTGGCCGGAGACCTTCTGCTACGTGCTGACGGCGGCCGCCGAATCGGGCCACCGGGTGGCGGTGTTCGACCTCGGTGCCCAGGCGCGCCGCCTGAGGGAGGCCGGCGCCGACGCGGTCTACCTGCCGGTCGAGGTGGCCAGCCAACCCGAGGTGCTGGCGCGGCTGCTCACTTCGCAGGCTTCCTGGGCCGCTGCCAACCCGACAGGCTGACCTGCCTGGCTCGCGACACGGTCAGTTGACCCGCTGGCGCGTCTTTCGAGATCGTCGAGCCGCCGCCGATGGTGGCGCCATCGCCCAGCGTGACCGGCGCGATCAGCACGCAGTTGCTGCCCACGTGCACGTCGTTGCCGATCACGGTGCGGTGCTTGTTCGCGCCGTCGTAGTTGGCGGTGATGCTGCCGGCACCGTAGTTGACCCGCTCGCCGACCGTGGCATCGCCCAGGTAGGCCAGGTGGTTGGCCTTGGCGCCCTTGGCCAGGGTGGAGTTCTTCACCTCGACGAAGTTGCCGATGTGCACCTCGTCGCCCAGCACCGCGCCCGGGCGCAGGCGGGCATAGGGGCCGATCAGCGCGCCGGCGCCCACCGTCACGCCCTGCGTGTCGCCGTCGATGTGGGTGAACGGGTGGATCACCGCGCCGGCCCCGATGCGGGCATTGCGGATCACGCAGTGCGCGCCCACGCGGGCGTCGTCGGCCAGGTGCACCTGGCCCTCGAAGACGCAGCCGACGTCGATCTCCACGTCCTGCCCGTGCGTCAGCGTGCCGCGCAGGTCGAAGCGGGCCGGGTCGGCCAGGCGCACGCCGGCTTCCATCAGGGCCTCGGCCTGGTGGCGCTGCACCCGCCGCTCCAGCTCGGCCAACTGGGCCGGGCTGTTGACGCCCAGCACCTCGGTCTCGTTGGCGGCGGCTGTGGCCACCACGGGCACGCCGTCGGCCACCGCCATCGCGACGATGTCGGTCAGGTAGAACTCGCCCTGCGCGTTGTCGTTGCGAAGGGCAGCCAGCCAGCGCTTCAGCGCGCCGGTGGGCGCCGCCATCATGCCGGTGTAGACCTCGCGGATCTGGTGTTGCGACGGGCTCGCGTCCTTGTGCTCGACGATGGCCTGCACGGCCCCGGCCTGGCGCACGATGCGGCCGTAGCCGGCGGCATCTTCCAGCGTGACGGTGAGCAGGGCCAGCCGCTCGCCACCGCAGGCGGCGGCCAGCGCACGGGCCGTGCTGGCGGCGATCAGAGGCACGTCGCCATTCAGGATCAGCGTGGTGCCGGCCGCGTCGTCGAGCGCGGGCACGGCCTGCTGCACCGCGTGCCCGGTGCCCAGCTGCGGCTGCTGGCGCACGCAGCGCCCGGCGGCGCCCACCTGGGCCTCGACCCGCTCGGCACCATGGCCGGTGACCACCACCGTGCGCTGCGGCGCGAGCTGCGCCACCGTGTCCAGCACATGCTGCAGCAGCGGCCGGCCGGCCAGGCGGTGCAGCACCTTGGGCACGGCAGAGCGCATGCGGGTGCCCTTGCCCGCGGCCATGATCACGACATTCAGCGACACGATGCCATCCTCTCCAAACGACAGCCGGCGCCGAGGCGCCGGGTTGGGCAGCAGATTATCGAGGGTCAGGGAAGGATCACATCCACGTCGTGCGATTCGTTCTGCACCTTCGGGAACTCCTTCAGCGCTGCCGTGAACATCGCGGTGAGCATGGTCTGGCCGCCGCTGGTGATGCCATCGTTGCGGGCACGGGCCTCGTAAAGCGGCTGCCCGGTGGCGCGATCACGGATCAGCACGCCGACCTCGCGCTGGTACTCCGGGGTGTCCAGGCGCATGCGGGTGGCCCAGTAGGGGCCGGGCCAGCCGACCACCGCCCAGCGCGAGAAGCGCGGGTTCCACCAGAGCGGGTCGTCCCAGGGAGCCCGCTCCTGGCGGGTGACGCGGGCGCCGATCTGCACCACCACGTCGGGCTGGGTGCCGGCGGCCGCGGGGACGAAGCCGGCCGCCTGCAGCGCCAGGCTGGCGCTGCCCTCGATCATCTGCTGCTCGTCTGACTTGGCGGCCTGCTGCGAGGGCAGGCGCTCGATCGCATAGCTGCCGGCGGCGCGGCCGGCCGGCCAGTCGCCATAGGTGCTGACCTCACTCGTGACGGTCTTGAAACCGGCACAGCCGGCCATGAGGCCGGCGGCCAGCAGGGCGGCCGGGATCCAGGCGGTTGGGCGCATGTTGACTCTCCTGTTGGCGACGGGGCCAGGAACCAGACAGCCCCTTCAACCCCATCGAACGACCTGGGGGCCCGCGGCGTTGACCGGGTTGGCGCAATCTTCGTCTTCGTCGAAGGCCTTGTCGCCCTGCGGATCGGGCCGGCCGGTGGCACGGATCGTCTCGAACGGGAACAGCGCGCGGTCTGTCATGTGCGAGAGGGTGATGTGGCCCATCGCGTTGAACATGTTGTCGGTGCGGCCGGGGTACTGCCTTTCCCAGTCGCGGACCATGGCCTTGATCTGCACACGCTGCAGGTTCTCCTGGTTGCCGCACAGGCTGCAGGGGATGATGGGGAAGCGGCGGTGCACGGCCCAGCGCTCCAGATCGGTCTCGGCCACGTAGGCCAGCGGGCGGATCACCACATGTTCGCCGTTGTCGCTCACCAGCTTGGGCGGCATGCCCTTCATGCGCGAGCCGAAGAACATGTTCATCAGCAGCGTGACCACCATGTCGTCGCGGTGGTGGCCCAGCGCGATCTTGGTCGCACCCAGTTCCTTGGCCACCCGGTACAGGATGCCCCGGCGCAGCCGCGAGCACAGGCTGCACATGGTCTTGCCCTCGGGGATCAGGTTCTTGACGATGGAGTAGGTGTCCTGGGCCTCGATGTGGAAGGGCACGCCGCGCGAGCGCAGGTAGTTCGGCAGCACCTCCTCGGGGAAGCCGGGCTGCTTCTGGTCCAGGTTGACGGCGACGATCTCGAAGCGGACAGGCGCCCGCTGCTGCAGGTTCAGCAGGATGTCGAGCAGGGCGTAGCTGTCCTTGCCGCCCGACAGGCAGACCATGACCTTGTCACCGCCCTCGATCATCTTGAAGTCGGCGATGGCCTGGCCGACTTGCCGGTGCAGCCGCTTGCTGAGCTTGTTGGCCTCGAAGGCGGCCTTTTTCTCGGCCGCCGTGTCGTGTGTCGCTACATCGTTCATGTCAGTCCATTTTCAAGGCGCGGAACGGGAGGGAGCGTGGGGGCTCACCATTCTCCGGCCTCGCAGCGGATGGCCACTTCGCAGTCGTCGAAGATTTCGAGCTTGGCCACGCGGATGCGCACGCCCTGCACGCCGGGCAGGCGCATCAGGCGCACGCACAGCTTGGCCAGCAGCGATTCGAGCAGGTCGGTGTGCTCGGCGGTGCATTCGTCGATGATGATCTGGCGCACCTTGCGGTAGTCCAGCACATGCGTCAAGTCGGCGCCGCGGGCCAGCGCCGGTTGCGCGCCGAGATTCAGCTCGGCATCGACCTGGATCGGCTGCGGTCCTTCGCGCTCGTGCGCGAGCACGCCCAGGTTGGCACCAAAGCGCAGGCCGGACAGCTGCAGGATCTGGCTGTTCAGGGTGGCCGGCGTGGCGCTCTCGGTGCGGGCCATGCTGGCGGGGTGCAGGTAGGCCGCCACCTGCCGGGCCGCGGCCACACCCTCGGCCAGGGCGGTCTGCACGCAGGGGTGGCCGCGGCCGCTGACGTCTCCCGCCACGAACACACCGGCCGGCTCGATCGGGCGGCCGGGGGCCAGGCCGGAGGTGTGCAGCGCTTCGGCCAGCATCTGCCACGGGGCAGGGTCGCGCTCGTAGCCGAACAGCACGGCCGCATGGTCGAAGGTCTCGCGGCCGAACGAGGCCGACTCGGTGATGAAGCCGCCGCCCTCGGCCTGCAGCCGGGTCGGCAATGGGGTGTGGCGGCGCTGCACCACGCCGGGCGTGCGGTCCAGCGCGGCCACCAGTTGCGCCTGGCCGCGCCAGTCGCCGTGCGTCCACACGGTCACGGCATGCCCGCGCCGGGCGAGCCAGGCGGCATTTTCCAGCGCGTTGTCGCCGCCGCCCAGCAGCAGCACCCGCCCGGGCGCCAGCCCGGAGCGGCGCTGCGTCAGGCTGACGGCGTCCATCGGGGCGACGGCTGGGTCGGTGCCGAAGTAGGCCATGGGCCGGGCCGGGCGCACGCCGGTGGCCAGCACCAGGCTGCGTGCACCGAGCGCCACCCCGCCGCCGAGGCCGACCTGCCAGTGGCCGGCGGTGTTGCGCGACAGGCCGGCGAGCGCGTGGCCCAACCACCATTCGACGCCTGGCAGTTGCCGCGCATGGGCGGCATAGGCGGTGCCGAGTTCACGCAGCGCCGCGTGCGGGTGGCCCAGCACCCAGCCCTGTTCGAAATCCAGGCCCGCCAGCGTGGCGCAGGGCTGCGCGGCGCGGTCGACGACAGCGACCCGCCAACCCATCTGGGCGGCCCAGGAGGCTGCGCTGCACCCCGCCGGGCCGGCGCCGACGATCAGCGTGTCGAACAGGTCGTGCGCCATCTCGGTCTCAACCCTCCTCGTTGAGGTGGGCCATCGGCAGCAGCTGGCTCTCCGCCATCTCGCGGAACAGCACGCCGACCAGGATGGCCGCGTCCTCGGCGTAATAGCGCTTCAGGAACGGCGAGGCCAGGAAGTGTTCGCGCAGCTTCTGGCGGAAGGACAGGCGGGCCAGCACGGTGCCATCGGCCTGCGGGGTGAACAGGGCGCGGACCTTGTAGCCCTCTTCGACCGAGCCTTGCACCGTCATCGCCAGGTGGCGCATCACCGGGTGCGCGAACACCGTGTCGAGCGAGTCGCGGTCGAACAGGACGTTCGGCATCGCGCCGTCGGCGGCCAGCGGCACCGGCCAGCGCAGGCGCTGCTCGACGACGACCTCGAAGTTGATCACGTTCATCTTGACCCACACACGGGCCGGTTCGTCGGCGCGCTCGTCCCAGGTCAACCTGAACTCCACGTACGAGCGGCCGTGGGTGCCGGTCACCATGTCGCAGCGAGAGAACGGGAACGGGTGGGCGCGGCGGTGCTGGCAGGCCAGCGCCAGGCGTGAGGCCACCGTCTCCTCCAGGAAGGCGGTGACCAGCTGGTCGACCTGGGTGGTCGAGGTGCGCCGGATGCCGATCGCCGCGGCCACCACCACCGTCATCGGCAGCACCACCAGCAGCACCGATTTCGCGACGTCGCGCACGTTGTCCACCTGGCTGGTCAGCGCCAGCCAGCCGCCGGCGCCCAACGCCACCAGCAACAGCGCCGCCAGCGCGATGACCGCCGGGCGCGGCAAGGTCACGATGATCTCGTGCAGGTTGCTGCCGGTCGAGGTGGCGGAGGCGTCGTCCATGGTGAGGGGGCGCTCCCTACAATCCGGCGATGCCCCAGCGTGAAACCGCCAGTGTATCGGCGCCCCTCGAAGCCCACATCCGCGGGGCCATCGCCGAGAACGGTGGCTGGCTGCCATTCGATCGGTTCATGGCGATGGCGTTGTACGAACCTGGCCTCGGCTACTACAGCAACGCGCGGGTCAAGCTGGGCCGCCTGCCGGCCGACGGCAGCGATTTCGTCACCGCACCGGAGCTGTCACCGCTGTTCGGCCACACCCTGGCGGCACAGGTGGCCCAGGCGCTGCAGGCCAGCGGCACTGGAGCGGTGTTCGAGTTCGGCGCCGGCAGCGGCGCGCTGGCCGAGCAACTGCTCGACGCACTGGCGGCACTCGGCCACACCTCGGTTCACTACACCATCGTCGAGCTGTCGGCCGAGCTGCGGGCGCGCCAGGCCGCGCGGTTGGCGCGCTTCGGCGGCCGGGTGGTTTGGGCCGACACCTGGCCCGAGGCGATGCGCGGCGTGGTCGTCGGCAACGAGGTGCTGGACGCGATGCCGGTGCAGCTGCTGCACTTCGACGGCAGCGCCTGGCAGGAACGCGGCGTGGCCTGGCATGCGGGCGCGTTCTCCTTCGCCGACCGGCCCACCCCCCTGCGCCCGCCGCACGGCGGCCCGTTCGTGCCGGGCACCGTGACCGAGATCCACCCGCAGGCCGAGGCCTTCATCGGCTCGCTGGCGGCGCACCTGGCCCACGGCGTCGCCTTGTTCATCGACTACGGTTTTCCCGAGGCCGAGTACTACCACCCCCAACGCCATGGCGGCACGCTGATGTGCCACCGCGCCCACCTGGCCGACACCGACCCGCTGGCCGACGTGGGTGAGAAGGACATCACCGCCCACGTCAACTTCACCGGCATCGCGCTGGCCGCACAGAACGCCGGCCTGGAAGTGATCGGCTACACCAGCCAGGGCCGCTTCCTGCTGAACTGCGGCATCACCGAGCACCTGGGCCGGGCGGATCTGCGCCAGCGTGCGATGGCGCAGAAGCTGGTCACCGAGCACGAGATGGGCGAGCTGTTCAAGGTCATCGGCTTCGCGACGTCGGCTTGCAGCTTCGAGCCCGTGGGTTTCGCGAGCGGCGACCGCACCCACCGGTTGTGAGCCGGCCCCAGCCTCAGCCGAGCGTCAGGCCTCCAGCGCCGCGATGCGCGCCTGGTGGATGGCCTTCGCGATCTGCTCGCCCTGGGCGCCACGGGCGGCGGCCGCCTTGGCCACCTCGGCGGTCTCGACAGCGCTTGCCGTGCGCAGCGCGGCCTCCAGCCTGGGCCGGCTCGGGTAGTCGCGGTCTTCGAGCCCGAGCCGGCCGCGCGCATCGGCCTCGCAGGCCAGCAGGGCCAGGCCGAAGCGGTCGGGGCGCCGGAAGGCATCGCAGCGCTCCAGCAGCCGCAGCAGGGCGGCGGCCCCGAACTCGCAGGCCCGGTGGATGTTGGTGTGCTCTCGGGCAACGACCAGCGCCAGCTCGGTGCAGTCGCCGGGCGCCTTCAGGCGCTGCGCCAGCGCGCGTGCCAGGTGCTCGCTTCGGCCCTCGTGGCCGATGTGGCGTGGCCATTCGGGCGGCGCGGTGGTGCCCTTGCCCAGGTCGTGGCACAGGCAGGCGAAGCGCACCGGCAGCGGTGCCTGCAGGCGGGCCGCCTGGTCCAGCACCATCTCCAGGTGGATGCCGGTGTCGACCTCCGGGTGGTGGGTGGCCGTCTGCGGCACCCCGTACAGCCGGTCCACCTCGGGCAGCAGGCGGGCCAGCGCGCCGCCCTCGCGCAGCACCTGCAGCATGCGGCTGGGTTGCGGCTCCATCAGGCCGGTGGCCAGTTCCTGCCAGACGCGTTCGGCCACCAGTGCATCCACTTCGCCAGCGGCCACCATGCGCTGGACCAGGCCCAGGGTCTCGGGCGCCACCGTGAAATCCGGGAAGCGTGCGGCGAAGCGCGCCAGCCGCAGGATGCGCACCGGGTCCTCGGCAAAGGCAGCGCTGACATGGCGCAGACATTTCGCATCCAGATCGCGCTGGCCGCCGTGCGGGTCGATCAACGCGCCATGCTCGTCCTGGGCCATCGCATTGATGGTCAGGTCGCGGCGAATCAGGTCGTCTTCCAGCGTCACCTCGGGCGCGGCGTGGAAGGTGAAGCCGTGGTAGCCCGGCGCGGTCTTGCGCTCGGTGCGCGCCAGCGCGTGCTCCTCGTGCGTCTGCGGGTGCAGGAAGACCGGGAAATCCTTGCCCACCGGGGTGTAGCCGGCCGCCAGCATGGCCTCGGGCGTGGTGCCGACGACGACCCAGTCGCGGTCGTTCACCGGCCGGCCGAGCAGGGTGTCGCGCACCGCACCGCCGACGACGTAGCGCTTCATCGGTGCACGGCGCGGGCCGCATCCAGGCGGCCGCAGCGCTGGCCCGGGGCCAGGTAGCCCGGTGCCACGGCGGACAGCGGCGACGCGGTGATGCCCAGGGCCGGCAGGCCGGGCACACCGGGCGTGGCGATGTTGGGCATGCGCATCGAATCGAGGTTGTCGCGCGACATCAGCGGCTCGCCGGGTGCCCACTCCATCAACCGGGCCTGCAGGCGCGCCAGGGCATCGGGCAAGGGCACGACCGGCCGCTCGTGGCCGGCGTACCGGCCAGCGGCACGAACCAGGTCGGCCAGCGTCATCTCCTCGGGGCCGGTGCATTCGAAGGTTCTGCCCACGGTGCCGGGCTGTTCCAGGCAGCGGGCGAGCGCCTCGGCGACGTCACCCACCCAGACGGGCTGGAAGCGGGCACTGGCGCCGGCCAGGGGCACCACCGGCGCGAAGCGCTGCAGCGAGGCGAAGAGGTTCAGCAGCCGGTCGCTGGCGCCGAAGATCACCGACGGCCGCAGCACGGTCAGGTCCAGCCCGGCCTCGCGCAGCACCGCCTCGCCGCGCGCCTTGCTGCGCAGGTAGCGCGAGGGCGCGTCGGGTGTCGCGCCGATGGCCGACACGTGGACCACGCGGCGCACGCCCGCGGCCCGGCAGGCGGCGGCCAGCCGGCGCGGCAGGGCCACGTGCACCCGCTCGAAGGCCGCCTCGCTGCCATGCAGGATGGCCACCAGGTTGACCACCGCGTCGGCGCCGGCCACCAGGCCCGCCAGCGCGGCGTCGTCGTGCACGTCGGTTTCGATCAGGTCGACCCGCGGCAGCATGCGCAGCAGCTGGCCATGGGCCGGGCGCCGGCTCGGCACCAGCAGGCGTGGGCCATCGGCATGCTCGGGCCGGGACAGCGCCTCGCACAGCGCACGGCCGACGAAGCCGGTGCCACCCAGTACCAGCCAATGCGCCATGGAGGACCTCAGGGGAGTTCGTTGTCGGGCTGCGGTGCGCTGGCCCCGCGCGGGCCGATCGGGCCGCCCAGGCGGGCCTTCAGCGAGGCCGCCTTGCCGGTGATCAGGCCGGCATAGATGGTGGCGTTGGCCAGCACCTTCTTGACGTAGTCGCGCGTCTCGTTGAGCGGGATGTTCTCGGCCCAGATCGCGGCCTCCTGAACCGGGCCTTCGCGCCAGCGCCGGGGCCGGCCGGGGCCGGCGTTGTAGGCGGCCGCGGCCATGGCCTGCGAGCCGCCCAGGTCGTCGAGCACCAGCTTCAGGTAGGCGGTGCCGATGCGCAGGTTGGTGTCGCGGTCGTTCAGCATCGCCGGCCGGTAGTCGAGGCCGATCTTCTTGGCCGTCCACTTCGCGGTGGCCGGCATCACCTGCATCAGGCCGGAGGCGCCGACATGCGAGCGGGCGTCCATGATGAAGCGCGATTCCTGGCGGATCAGGCCGTAGACATAGGCCGGGTCGAGGTCGATGTCCTTGGCTTTGGCATGCACCTCGGCACGCATCGGCTGCGGGAAGCGCTGCTCGATGTCGACCTCGGCCCGGGTGCGCTCGCTGGTGTTGATGCAGCGATCCCAGACCTCGCGTTCGCAGGCCAGCTGGGCCGCGGCCAGCAGCTCTCGGTCGCCCATGCCGATCAGCGAGAAGTTCCACTCGCGTACGGCCTCGGGCCGCAGGCCGGCGTTGAGCAGGGCCAGCGCGCGCTGCAGGCCCGGGTGGCCGCGGGCGGCCAGCCGCTCGGTGTCGCTGGCCGGCCCGCTGCGCGGTGGCAAGGGTTGCGGGCCGCCCAAGTCCTCCGAGGCCAGCAGGCCGTAGAAGTGGAGCTGGTTGGCCAGCCCGGCGAGGATCTGGCGTGCCTCGGCACGGGCGGCGTCGCCGGCCTCGCCGGCCGGCGCCAGCGCCTGCAGGCTGCGGGCACGCCAGTACTGCCAGCTGGGGTCGGCACGCTCGGCGGGGCTCATCGCCTCGATGGCGCGCCGGGCCAGCTTCCAGCGCTCGCTGCCTTCGCCCTGGCGCAGGGCGGCGCGGGCCAGCCAGCCGAGGGTCTCGTCGCTCCAGTCGGGTTGATCTCGGCTCTTTTTAGGCAGCGCATCCCAGGCGGTGCGGGCGTAGCCGAGCGCTTCGGGCTTCAAGCCCAGCGCGGCCTGCTTGGCCACCTGGGACCAGGCCCAGGCGCTGTGTTCGGCGCCCAGGGCGGCTTCCCAGCGGTCTTGCAGCAGGCGGGCCGCCTGGTCGGCGTCGCTCGCGGCCAGGCGGCCCAGAGCCAGCGAGGCCATCTCGGTGCGCAGATGGCCGATGGCCGTGGCCTTCAGGGCCAGGTAGCGCACGGGGCTGTCGAAGAGGGCGGTGACCGCTTTCACCGCCGGGTCACCGAGCAATGCCGCGGTCTGGCGCGCCAGCTTGGCGCGGTTGTGTTCGGTGGCGTGGCGCAGCTTGCGCAGCACGTCGTCGGGGCCCAGCAGCTTGGCGTCGACCAGGGTCTGGGCCAGCAGCTGGCAACCGTCGTCCGGCTCGCGCTGGGCCATCCAGGCCTTGCGGGCAGTGGCCAGCACGTCCTGGCCGCCCTGGTAGGCCACCAGTTGGGCGTAGCAGGTGACCTCGCGGTCGTCGTTCATGCGAAAGCGCGGGAAGTCGCGGGCGAAGCCGGCCCAGTCGCGCCGGCGGCCGAGTTCCAGCAGCCAGTCGTTGCGCAGGCGGTCCTCCACATAGCTGCCTGGCCAGCGCGTGTAGAAGGCCTCGACCTCCTCGGTCTTGGCCTCGAACAGGCGGTTGTTCAGCTCCCAGTAGTCGACCCAGGGGGCCAGCGGGTGGCGCGACTCGGCCACGCTGGCGCGCAAGCTGGCCAGGCGCGGGCGGTCCTTCTTGGCGAAGGCCTCGCGGGCGGCGCGGATGGGTTCGTCGGGATCTTGCGCGGCGGCGGGCGCGCTCAGGCAGAGCAGGCCGGCCGTGGCGAGCACGATCGCCATGGCAGCGGCACGGCCCGCGCCGTGCCGGATCGGGGGAAGGCGGGGCATGCGGTCAATGTACCGCAGTGACCCGGGTGGCTGCCTTACCCCTTCAGCGCGCTTTGCGATACGGTTCCTCGAAATCGAGGAAATCGCGTTCTGCCAAGGCATCCTCTACCCAGGCGGCCACGCCGGGTGCCGCCAGCACATGGGCCGCCCAGGCGGCGGCCTCGGGCGGCAAGGGCAGGGCATAGGTGTGCACCCGGCTGGCCACCGGCGCGAAATAGGCGTCGGCGAGGCTGAATTCGCCGAACAGGAAGGGGCCGCCACTGGCGGCCAGCGCTTCGGTCCACATCGCGGCCAGGCGGCTGAGATCGGCGCGCACCGCCTGCTGCTCGGCCAGGATGCGCTGGCCGATCTCGGGCAGGCGGGCCTCGATGTTCATCGGGCAGGCCGAGCGCAGTGCGCCGAAACCCGAATGCATCTCGGCGCACAGGCTGCGGGCCCTGGCACGTGCGCGGGCATCGCGTGGCCACAGGGCGTGCTGCGGGAACTTCTCGGCCAGGTACTCGGCGATCGCCAGGGTGTCCCAGACCACGAAACCCTCGTCCACCAGCAGGGGCACCTTGCCCACCGGCGAGAGCCTGGCCAGCAGGTGCTTGAAGCGGGAGTCGGGCTCGAAGCTGTCGAAGCGGACCATCACCTCCTCGAAGGGGATGCCGAACTGGCGCATCGCGACCCACGGCCGCATGGACCAGGAGGAGTAGTTCTTGTTGCCGATGTAGAGCTGCATGGTCATCCGGTCCGGTATTGGTGTCTGCCGATGCTAGGCCCAATGCCCTGCCCGGTGGATGCACTGTTCTCATGGCGGTGATGCGCGGGCGTGATGGTGTCGGTGCGCCATCTCAATCGGCCTCCCCGATGGCCTGGCGGGTGTCCGCCGCCTGCTGCCGCACCCAGTCGACCAGCGCCAGCATCTCGGGCCGTCTGTCGCGGCCACCCGGCGGGTCGATCGCGATCATCCAGTAGGCGTAGGGCGAGTCCAGGCGCAGGCTGGGGCCGAAGGGCTCGACCAGCTCGCCGCGGGTCAGCGCGTCGTGCACCATCGGCAGCCGGGCCAGCGCCACCCCCTGGCCGGCCAGGGCTGCCTGGATCTGCTGGTGGGTGAAGTTGACGCTGATCCAGCGGCGCGGCTCCAGCGGCCCCAGGCCGTGCGGGGTCAGCCACTGCGGCCAGGCCAAGGCCAGCGCACTGGCGCTGTGGTCTTCCATCTCCACCAGGGTGTGGCGGGCCAGATCCGCCGGGCGGGCCAGCGGTGGCGCATCGCCGCGGGCGATGGCGTCGGCCAGCCGGGCACCGATGACCGGCGTGAGCACCTCGCCGAACATGCGCTGGGCGCTGGGCGGGGCACGGTCGGGCAGGCAGTGCCGCAGCAGCAGATCCAGCTCGGGGTCGTCCAGCTCGGCCAGGCGGTCAGAGGCGGACAGGCGCAGGTCGATGTCCGGGTGGCTGCGCTCGAAGCCGGCCAGGCGCGGCATCAGCCACAGCGTGGCGAAGGAGGGGAAGGTCGAGACGCTGACCTGGGCCCGCCCGCTGGCCAGGCGGATCTGCCGCACGGTGGTGTCCAGCCGGGCCAGGAACGGCTCGACCGCGCGCAGCAGGTTCTGCCCGGCCTGGGTCAGCTCGACCTTGCGCGTGCCGCGGTTGAACAGCGGGCTGCCGAGGTCCTCCTCCAGGCTCTTGATCTGGCGGCTGATGGCCGGCTGGGTGAGGTGCAGGTCGTCGGCGGCAGCGCTGAAGCTGAGGCGCCGGGCGACCGCCTCGAAGCTGCGCAGGAAATCCAGCACGAGCGGCCGGTGGCTTGGCTTATTCATGCCGAAATCTGATCAATCCATGGCACCGAAAGAATTGGTGAAAACCCGTGAACCTGAGCATGATCATGCCCATCGGATCAATGAGATCCGCCAACCGGAGATTGATGATGGCAACGCATGCTTTGAAGCCCACCGAAAACGCCACGCTGCGCGTCCCCGGCAGCGTCGCTCTGGCCCGCGCACGCCGCCTGGTGGCCGGCTCCGAAGGCTGGGTCACGGCCCGCGGAGGCCGCGTCTGGCTGACCCGCGACGGTGACCTGCACGACTACGTGATGGGCCCGGGCGAGCGCATGCCGCTGTGGCAGGGCGACCATGTCACCGCCGACGTCTGGCAGAACGGCGAAGCCGCCTGGCTGGAATGGCAGCCGGTGCACCAGCCGCTGCCCCTGGCCTACCTGGCGGCCGCCTTGGCCGGCGGTTTTGCCCGTGGCGCACGCGGCCTGGCGGGTGGCTTGCTGGCCCTGGCCCGCAACGCCGAAGCCAAGGCCTGCCGCGCCCAGGGCAGCATCTGCTCGGGTGAATCCATGGCCTCGGCAGGCGCGCTCCAGTAACTCAGCGCGACTTTCCGGCCGTCCGCGGTCTGGAATTCGAACGGCACGCAGCCGGCCGCCTCGAACGCGGGGCGTGCCGGTTCGTCGGTCTTCAGGTAGAGGCGCTCGAAGGCGTGGATGGCGATGAAGATCTCGTCGACATAGAAGCCGTGGCCACCGAACATGCGCTTCACGCGCACCGTGCCCAGGGGCGCGAGCAGTTCGCGGCACCAGTCGACCAGTTCGTCGCGGCGGGTTGTGGCCATGCCGCTCAGTCTAAGCGCGGCCGCCGCACAATGCGGGTCTCGCCGCTGGTCGGGGCCCGGGCGGCCCCTGTCGATCATGAGCCTGCCGTTCAAGCTGAATCTCGAACCCTCGCGTGACAAGGCGGTGCTGCGCAAGCAGCTGCAGGCCGAACGCATGGCGCTGCTGGACAGGCACCAGCGTGCCGCCCACCTGCAGGAGGTGCTGCAGGTCTGGCTGATCGGCCGCCCGGAGAAGACCATCGGCGCCTACTGGCCGATCAAGGGGGAGTTCGATGCGCTGCCGGTGCTCTACCGCTGGAGCGAGGGCGGTGAGGACCGCCGCATCGGCCTGCCGGTGATCGACCGCGGGACCAAGCAGCTGCGCTTCCACGTCTGGTACCCCGGCTGCCCGATGGAGGAAGACGCCTACGGCATCCCCAAGCCCAAGGACACCGAGGAGTTCCACCCTGAGCTGCTGCTGGTGCCCTGCGTGGGTTACGGCCCGGGCGGCGTGCGCCTGGGCTACGGCGGCGGCTTCTACGACCGCACGCTGGCGGCGATCCAGCCGCGGCCGGTGACGGCCGGGCTGGGCTACGCGCACGGCCACGTGCCCTGGCTCGAAGGCGAGCCGCACGACGTGCCGCTCGATGCGCTGCTGACCGAAGAGGGTGTCTTCTGGCAGCGCAACTGGCCGGGGCAGGTGGTTTAGAAGCGCTTGCCGAAGCCGACGCTGGCGAGCCAGGGATCGACCTTGAACTTGCCGGCGTCGACGCCGAACGAGTAGACGGTGGTGCCGATCTGCACCTTCTTGACGTCCAGGTTCAGCAGCCAGCCGCCGCCCACGGGCACGTCCACGCCCACTTGCGCGGCCAGGCCGAAGCTGTCCTTCTTCAGCGTCGGGCCGAGCGCGGTGACCACGGCCGGCGCGAAGTTCACGTCCGAGATGTGCGTGTAGTTCAGGCCCAGGCCGACATACGGGCGCCAGCCCATGCCGGTGAAGTGGTACTGCAGCGTCAGCGTGGGCGGCAGGTGCTTGAAGGTGCCGATCTTGACGCCACCGGACTTCACGTCCTGCTCCTGCGGGTAGGTCAGGATCAGTTCGAGCGCCAGGTTGGGCGAGAGGAAGTAGCTGATGTCGACTTCGGGCAGCACCTTGTCGTTGATCGACAGGTCCAGCCCGGTGTCGTCGCTGTTGGCCGAGCTGAGGCTGACCGCGCGGGCGCGGACGATCCAGTCGCCGCTGTCTTGCGCCTGGGCGGCGAGCGGGGCGAGGGCGGCGGCGAGCGCCAGGGCAGTGAGGCGGACTTGCATGGTGAACACTCCTTCTTGGTTGCGTGTGTCGTGGCCCGTGGGCCGTGGACGCATTGCACCCAAACCGGGGTGTTCGTCGATTGCTGCGGCGCAATATGCGCCGGGCGTCGCGCACTGTTGCGCTGCGGTATTGATGTGCGTCAGGCGCATGCGCCAGGCGTGATGCGCCGGCGCCACAGCCTGCTCAGGCCTGCAGCCTGCGGCAGACCTCCAGCGACAGCGCCGACTGGTTCAGCGTGTAGAAATGCAGGCCCGGCGCGCCGCCGGCGACCAGGCGCTCGCACAGCCGGGTGACCACCTCCAGCCCGAACGCGCGCACCGAGGCGGCGTCGTCGAGGTAGCCCTCCATCTTCAGTGCCACCCAGCGCGGGATCTCGATGCCGTCGCGCGCCGCGAACTGGGCGATGCGCGCGTAGTTGTGGATGGGCATGATGCCCGGCACGATGGGCACGCTGACGCCCAGCGCACGCGCCTCGTCGACGAAGTGGAAGTAGGCGTCGGGGTTGAAGAAGAACTGTGTGATGGCCGAGTCGGCGCCCGCCTTCACCTTGTCCGCAAAGTACTGCAGGTCGCGCCTGGCATAGCGCTGCTGCGGGTGGTACTCGGGGTAGGCGGCGACTTCGATGTGCCAGTCCGGCCCTTGCGTCTCGCGCACGAAGGCCACCAGCTCGCTGGCGTAGCGGAACTCGCCGGCGGTGGCGGTGCCGCTGGGCAGGTCGCCCCTCAGTGCCACCAGCCGGCGGATGCCCTGCGCCCGGTAGGTGGCCAGGATCTCGGCGATGCCGTCGCGGGTGGAGCCCACGCAGCTCAGGTGCGGCGCGGCCTCGTGGCCCAGTGCGGCGATGTCGCGCACGGTGGCCAGGGTCTTCTCGCGGGTGGAGCCGCCAGCGCCGTAGGTGACGCTGAAGAACTCCGGCCGCACGGTGGCCAGCTCCTGCACCACGGTCTTCAGCTTCTCGCTGCCGACGGGGGTGTTGGGCGGGAAGAACTCGAAACTGATGGGCACACGCGGTGCCGCGTGGTGGGGGGTGTCGGTCATAGGGGTGTCGTGGTGGTCGGGGCCGGGCGGGCCTCGATGAAGAACTCGCGGTTGCCGTCGCCGCCGGTGGTGGGGCTGTCGCGCCAGGCCGTCACCTGCAGGCCACAGCGGCCGCAGGCCTTGCGCAGGCGGGCCTCGACGTGGCCATAGGCGGAGGCCTCCTTGACGAGGCCGCGCTTGTTGATGTCGACCGGCGAGAGCTCGAACTGGGGCTTGACCAGCATCAGCAGGGTGCCGGTGGGCGCCAGCAACGGCGCCAGCGCGGGCAACACCAGCGTCAGCGAGATGAAGGACAGGTCGCCGGTGATCAGGTCGAAGCCGGCCGATGGCATGGCGGCGCCGATCTGCTCGCGGGTCAGCGAACGGGCGTTGACGCCTTCCAGTGCGGTGACGCGCGCGTCGGCGGCCAGCCGCGGGTGCAACTGGCCATGGCCCACGTCGACGCCCACCACCCGCGCCGCGCCGGCGGCCAGCAGCACGTCGGTGAAGCCGCCGGTGCTCTGGCCGAGGTCGAGCGCCACCGCGCCGCCGAGCCGAAGGCCGGTGTCCCGCAACACGCCCTCGAGCTTCAGGCCGCCCCGCGAGGCCCAGCGCAGCTCCGCATCGTCGGTCAGCTCGATCTGGCAGCCCTCGGGCAGCTCGTCGGCCTTCTTCGGCACGGCCCAGCCGCGCGGGCTCAGCCAGCGCACGGCACCGCGCTCGATCAGCCGCTGCGCGGCTGATCGGGTCGGTGCCAAACCCTGCTGGACGAGCAGTTGGTCGGCGCGCATCGCGTCAGGAACTCAATACCTGTAAGAGTCGGGCTTGTAGGGGCCGGCCTTGGAGACGCCGATGTAGGCGGCCTGCTCGTCGGTCAGCTCGGTGAGCTGGGCGTTGAGCTTCTTCAGCTGCAGGCGGGCCACCTTTTCGTCGAGGTGCTTGGGCAGCACATAGACCTTGCCGACTTCGTAGTCACCCGGCTTGGTGAACAGCTCGATCTGGGCGATGGTCTGGTTGGCGAACGAGCTGCTCATCACGTAGCTCGGGTGGCCGGTGCCGCAGCCCAGGTTCACCAGGCGGCCCTTGGCCAGCATGATGATCTTCT
>JADMKA010000092.1 GCA_018780145.1 Vitreoscilla sp.
TGCGCACCGGCACCGTGGCCAGCACCGACAACCGCAACTGGGAGCTGCTGCCGCACCCGGGCCCCGAGCGCCGCTTCAGCCAGAGCCGGGCCATCGCGCTGGACATGGAGTCGGCGACCATCGCGGCCAACGGCTTCCGCTTCCGCGTGCCCTACGGTACCTTGCTGTGCGTCAGCGACAAGCCGCTGCACGGCGAGATCAAGCTGCCTGGCATGGCCAACCACTTCTACCGCGAACGGGTCGACCAGCACCTGCGCATCGGAGTGCGCGCTCTGGAGCTGCTGCGCGAATCCAGTGTCGGCCAGCTGCACAGCCGCAAGCTGCGCGGTTTTGCCGAAGTGGCCTTCCAATGACCCACCCACCACGCTGCCAAGGAGACACCATGCGCACGCTCGCCCTCACCCTGACCCTGATGACCGCCGCGGCAATGGCACCGGCTGCCGGTGCCAAGCCGCTGCTGCCCAACGGGGGGCCGAATGCCCTGGCGGAGGCCCTGGCCTCGCCCCTGGCAGCGGGCCCCTTCACCACCCGGGCCAGGCTGGCCGTGTTCCAGAGCGCCTTTGCTTTCGGCGGCACGGTGCGCTCCAAGAACGTGACCGCGGTGAACCGCATCGCCACCGGGGTCTACTGCGTTGTTCCGGCGATCGATGTGGACCTCGCCGGCATCTACCCGCAGTTAACGCCCGAATGGACCCTGTCGTCGGGCAGTTCCGGCCTGGCCTATTGGCGCAACACGGCGACCTCCAGCGCCTGCCCGGCGGGCAACATCGAGGTGCGCACCTTCGACTTCAACGGCGGCGGCCCCGCGGCGGCCAGCGACAAGGTGGCCTGGGTGCTCGTCGTCAACTGACGGCGCACCCGCTGCCGGCTTGCGTTGGTGTCCGGGCAGGCGTAGGCTGGGCTCATTGGACGGCCCGCCCCACCTGCGGCGCCTTCGTGCCGCGACGGGCCGATGAGGAGAGCCACCATGTCAAGCCCAGATCTCCCGGCGGCTGGAGCCACGGCCGCCGGTTCATTGGCCAACGGGTCCGCGAACGGATCCGCCAGTGGGGCGCGAGCCGCGATGGCTGCGATACGCACACTGGCTCTGGTCGGCCCGGCCGCCGCCGGCAAGACCAGCCTGGCCGAGGCGATGCTCGTTCGAGCCGGCGTGATCGGCGTGCCCGGTACGCTGGAACGCGGCACCACGGTGAGCGACCACGATCCGCTCGAACGCCGACTCCAGCACTCCCTGAACTCGTCGGTGATGCACTTCACGCACGCCGGCAGCCGCATCCACCTGATCGACACCCCCGGGGCGGCCGATTTTGTCGGCCAATCGATGCCCGCGTTGGAGGCGGTGGAGACCGCGGCCATCGTCATCAACGCCTCGCTGGGCATCGAGCCGATGGCGCTTCGCATGATGCAGCACGCCGCGGCACGGCATCTCGACCGGCTGATCATCGTCAACAAGATCGATGCGCCGGGGGTGGATCTGGCCGGGCTGCTGGCGCAGATCCAGGCCACCTTCGGCAAGGAATGCTTGCCGCTGAACCTGCCCTCGGCAGGTGGGGCGCGGGTGGTGGACTGCTTCTTCAACCGCGAGGGCTCGGCTGATTTTTCGTCGGTGGCCGCCGCCCACCAGGCCTTGGTGGAACAGGTGGTGGAGGTCGATGGCGATTTCGTCGAGCGCTACCTGAACGATGGCGACGTCGATCCGAGCGAGTTGCATGCACCGCTGGAAGAGGCCTTGAGGCAGGGCCACCTGATCCCGGTGTGCTTTGTCTCGGCGCGCACCGGTGCCGGCGTGCGGGAACTGCTGGACGTGATCGTCCGGCTGCTGCCCAACCCGACCGAAGGCAACCCGCCGGATTTCCTCCGCGGCGAAGGTGCCGATGCCGCACTGGTGCATGCCACCCCGGACCCGGACCAGCATGTGCTGGCCCATGTGTTCAAGGTCACGGTGGACCCCTACGTGGGCAAGCTGGGCGTGCTGCGCGTGCACCAGGGCACCATCACGCCGAACAGCCTGCTCTACGTGGGCGATGGCCGAAAGCCCTTCAAGGTGGGCCATCTGTTCATGCTGCAGGGCAAGGAGCATGTGGAGGTGCAACGTGCGCTGCCGGGCGACATCTGTGCCGTCGCCAAGGTCGATGCCTTGCATTTCGATGCGGTGCTGCACGACGCCGCCGAGGATGACCACATCCACCTCGCGCCGCTGCCGTTCCCGGTACCGGTGCACGGCCTGGCCATCGAGCCCAAGCGCCATGGCGACGAGCAACGCATGTGGGAGATCCTGCAGAAACTGGTCGACGAGGATCCCTGCTTGAAGGTCGAGCATGTGGCGGCCACCAACGAGACCATCGTCAACGGCCTGGGCGACCTGCACCTGCGCATCCTGCTCGACCGCCTGCGCGACGTGCACCGCTTCGAGGTCAACACCCGGCCGCCGAGGGTGGCGTACCGGGAGACGATCAACGCCAAGGCCGAGGGCCACCACCGGCACAAGAAGCAGACCGGCGGCGCCGGGCAATTCGGCGAGGTGTTCCTGCGCGTGGAGCCCCTGCCGCGCGGCACCGGCTTCCAGTTTGCCGACGAGGTCAAGGGCGGCACCATCCCGACCAGCTTCATCCCGGCGGTGGAGAAGGGGGTTCGCGAGGCCCTGGCTGCGGGTGTGATCGCCGGCTACTCGGTGGTCGACATCAAGGTCACTGTCTACGATGGCAAGCACCACAGCGTCGACAGCAAGGAGATTGCCTTCGTCACCGCCGGCCGCAAAGCCACCGTCGCGGCCATCCAGGAGGCCCGGCCCATCGTGCTGGAGCCCATCGTCAACGTGGAGATCACCGCACCGGACTCAGCCACCGGGGACATCACCGGCGACCTGTCGTCACGGCGGGCCCAGGTGGCGGGTACCGACGCCCAACTGGCCGGGATGATGGTGGTGCGCGCGCTGGCGCCGCTGGCCGAGTTGATGGGCTACCAGAGCCGGCTCAACGCCCTGACCAGCGGACAGGGCCGCTACACCTTGAGCCTGTCGCACTACGAGGCGGTACCGCCCAACGTGCAGCAGCAGCTTGCCGGCCAGCACAAGCTGGCACCGGACGACTGACGCGCCGGGCCGCTCCCAAGCCGGCTGAGCTCCCGCTCGGCGGGTGGGGCCGGTACCCCGGCACCGGGTGCCCCACCTCAGCCGAGCGCCGGGCCGCTCCCAAGCCGGCTGAGCACCCGCTCGGCGGGTGGGCCCGGTACCCCGGCGCCGGGTGCCCCACTCACCGCGACGCCGCGCTGGCGGCGGCCTGGGCACGCCAGGCCTTGAGCTGCTGCAGCCATGCGGTCCAGTCCTTCGGCCCGGTTTCGAACCGCGTCTTCAGGTTGCCCAGCACATTGCCCCAGGCCTTGTCGAAGTAGGCGTAGGTGGCATCCCATTGGCCGCCCTGACCCCAGCCCACGTGGTGTAGCGTAACACGGGTCTCGTTGGCGCTCACGGGCTCAAAGCGCACGATCACGAAGGTGCGCTGTGCCCGCGCCTCGGGCAGGCTGGGCGGCGCGTTCCAGTCGAAGGACAGCATCTGCCGGGGTTGCAGCGCCATGAAACGCATGTCGTCTGCCCCCTTCTGGCCGGCTGGTGCCGTGGGGTCGATGTGGATGTGGAAGGCGCCATCGACCCGGGGGTCGATCTCGGCATCGGGCGCGAAGAAGCTGACGATCCCTTCCCGCGTGGTCCAGGCAGCCCAGGCCTGGTCCAGCGTGGCGGGCACGACGATCTCCTTGTCGATGGCCCGCTCGGCGGCCTGGGCAGGCCACGC
>JADMKA010000129.1 GCA_018780145.1 Vitreoscilla sp.
GGTGGCTCCGGCATCGGCCGCTGCGTCGCGCACGAGCTGGCCGCCTTGGGCGCGCAGGTGATCGTCAGCGGTCGCTCGGCCGACAAACTGGAGCGCGTGGCGGCCGAGATCGCCGAGGACGGCGGCCTCTGCGAATGGCGCGCCTTCGACATCCGCGACGAAGACGCGGTGAAGGCGCAGGTCGCCGAAGCTGCCAGCGGCGGACCCATCCACGGCCTGGTCAACAACGCCGGCGGCCAGTTCCCGGCACCGATGATGGCCATCAGCAAGCGTGGCTTCGACGCGGTGGTGGCGAACAACCTGACCGGCGGCTTCCTGATGATGCGCGAGATGTTCCTGGCCAGCCTGCAGCAGCACGGCGGCGCGATCGTCAACATGACGGCGGACTTTCGCAACGGCATGCCCGGCATGGCGCACTCCGGCGCCGCCCGCGCCGGCATGGCCAACCTGACACAGACCGCCGCCTTCGAGTGGGCGCACTGCGGCGTGCGCGTCAACGCCGTCGCCCCTGGCTGGGTGGCCAGCAGCGGCATGGACACCTACGGCGGCGCGATGAAGGCCATCATCCCCAAGCTGAAGAACCACGTGCCGCTGCGCCGGCTGGCCACCGAGGCCGAGGTCGCCTCGGCGATCGTCTTCCTGCTCTCGCCCGGTGCCTCGTTCATCACCGGGGTCACGCTGCAGATCGACGGCGGCGCCTCGCTGGGCAGCGCCATCTACCCGAGCATCGACCATGACCGCTCGTTACCTTACCAGGGCTTTCACCGCGCGGTGACGCCCGAGGTGCTCAAGTCATGACCGTTCTCGGCAGCGGGTTGAACCCGCGCTCGGCCGGCTTCCAGGCCAACGCAGCCTGCATGGCCGAGAAACTCGCAGAGGTTCGCGCGCTGCAGGCGAAGGTGGTGGCCGAGTCGGCCGCCAAGGCCGGCAAGTTCGAGCAGCGCGGGCAACTGCTGCCCCGCGAGCGGGTGGCCCGCCTGCTGGACCGCGGCAGCGCCTTCCTCGAGCTCTCGCCACTGGCCGGGCTGGGCATGCACGACGACGACGGCAAGAAGTCCGTGATGGGCGGCGGCTCCATCGTCGGCATTGGCGTGGTCTCCGGCAAGCGGGTGCTGGTCTCCGCCAGCGACTCGGCGATCAAGGGCGGCACGGTGGCCCCGATGGGCTTGAAGAAGGCCTTGCGGGCGCAGGAGATCGCGGCCGAGAACAAGCTGCCGTTGATCTACCTGGTGGAGTCGGGCGGCGCGAACCTGATGTACCAGAGCGAGATGTTCGTCGAGGGCGGACGCAGCTTCGCCAACCAGGCGCGCCTGTCGGCGGCGGGGATCCCGCAAATCGCGGTGGTGCATGGTTCCTCCACCGCGGGCGGCGCCTACCTGCCCGGCCTGTCGGACTACGTGGTGCTGGTGCGCGGGCGCAGCAACATCTTCCTGGCCGGCCCGCCGCTGGTGAAGGCCGCCATCGGCGAGGACGCCACCGAAGAGGAACTGGGCGGCGCCGAGACCCACAGCCAGGTCACCGGCCTGGGCGAGTACCTGGCCGAGAACGACGCGCATGCGCTGGCGCTGGCCCGCGAACTGCTGGATCAACTGCCCTGGGACACCGTGGCACCGACCCTGCCCGCGCCCGAGCCGCTGTTCCCGGCCGAGGAGTTGATGGGCATCGTGCCCGCCGACGAGCGCGAGCCCTACGATGTGCGCGAGGTCATCGCCCGGCTCGTCGACGGCTCGGATTTCCTGGAGTTCAAGGCGCCCTACGCGCCCGACACCGTCTGCGGCCACGCCCGTCTGGGCGGCCACCGCATCGGCCTGATCGGCAACAACGGCCCGATCCAGCCCACCGGCTCGACCAAGGCCGCGCAGTTCATCCAGCTTTGCGACCAGAGCGGCACGCCGCTGGTTTTCCTGCAGAACACCACCGGCTACATGGTGGGCCGCGAGGCCGAGCGGGCCGGCGCCATCAAGCATGGCAGCAAGATGATCCAGGCCGTCGCGAATGCCCGCGTGCCCAAGTTCACCGTGGTGCTCGGCGGCTCCTTCGGTGCCGGCAACTACGGCATGTGCGGCCGCGGTTTCGACCCCCGGTTCATCTTCAGCTGGCCCAGCGCCCGCACCGCGGTGATGGGCGGCGCACAGGCTGCCAAGGTGATGGAGATCGTCAGCCGCACCAAGCTCGAACGCGCCGGCCATGCGGCCAATGATGCCGCGCTGCAGGCCATGAGCGACCAGTTGCGCCAGCGCATCGACCGCGAGTCCAGCGTGCTGTTCGGCACCGCCCGCCTGTGGGACGACGGCGTCATCGACCCGCGCGAAACCCGCCCCTGGCTGGCCCTGTGCCTGACCTTGGCCGCCGAGGCACAGCGCCGCGAGCTGCGCCCCAACACCTTCGGCGTCGCCCGGCTTTGATCCTTGCCCCCTCAGGAGACCCCCGATGAAGTTCACCCCCGAGCACCGCGCGCTGTCCGACACGGTCAGCCGTTTCGTGCGCGAGCAGATCAATCCCTTCGTGCCCGAATGGGAGAAGGCCGAGGAGTTTCCCAGCCACGCGCTGTTCAAGAAGCTCGGCGACCTGGGCCTGCTGGGCCTGAAGTACCCCGAGGAGTTCGGCGGCGCGGGCCTCGATTTCAGCTACTCGATGGTCATGGCCGAGGCCCTGGGCGACTGCGCCTGTGGCGGCGTGCCGATGGCCATCGGCGTGCACACCGACATGTGCACCCCTGCCCTGGCCCGCTTCGGCTCGGACGAGCTGCGTCGCGAGTTCCTCGCCCCCTCGATCGCCGGCGACGTGGTCGGCTGCGTGGCCGTGAGCGAACCGGGCGGCGGCTCCGACGTCGCAGCGCTCAAGACCAGCGCGCGCAAGGAAGGCAGCGACTATGTCATCAACGGCAGCAAGATGTGGATCACCAATGGCCTGAAGGCCGACTGGTGCTGCCTGCTGGCCAACACCAGCGACACCGGTGGCCCGCACAAGAACAAGAGCCTGATCGTCGTGCCGATGGATGCGCCCGGCATCACGAAGCAGAAGATCACCAAGATCGGCATGAACTCGTCGGACACCGCCCAGCTGTTCTTCGACAACGTGCGCGTGCCGCAGCGCAACCTGATCGGCCAGGAGGGCATGGGCTTCATGTTCCAGATGCTGCAGTTCCAGGAGGAGCGCCTCTGGGGCGCCGCCTCCAGCCTGCGCGGGCTGGACCGGCTGATCGACCTGACCATCGACTACACCCGCCAGCGCCAGGCCTTCGGCAAGAGCATCCTGGACAACCAGGTGGTTCACTTCCGCCTGGCCGAACTCCGCACCGAGGTGGCCGCCTTGCGGGCCTTGACCTACCAGGCTGTCGAGCAATACACCTCGGGCAAGGATGTCACCATGCTCGCGTCGATGGCCAAGCTGAAATGCGGCCGCTTGTCGCGCGAGGTGGCCGACAGCTGCCTCCAGTACTGGGGCGGCATGGGCTACACACTGGACAACCCGATCTCTCAGGCCTACCGCGACTCCCGCCTGGTCTCCATCGGCGCCGGTGCGGACGAAGTCATGCTGGGCATCATCTGCAAGCTCGAGGGCACCCTGCCCAAGGTGGCACATTGAGGTGCCCGGCATGACGGCGGCGTTGCCGGTACGGATCTGGAAGAAGCGGCCAGCGTTTGGCCGGTTGAGGTCGGTTGTGGTTGACGGTTCCGCGCATCGCGCCAGGGGGCACCCGGCAGGGGCTCACGGTTCCGCGGTCGACGCTGCGCGCCGACTCCGTTGCGATGCTCGGGCCGGGGTCGCGCGCAGAACTCGC
>JADMKA010000069.1:0-11116 GCA_018780145.1 Vitreoscilla sp.
GGCGACACCTTCCGGCGCAAGCTGGTGCGCATTGCCGGGCCGACCTTCGCGCAGAAGAAGCTGACGCTGCAGGCCCTCGACGAGATCAACCTGCAGATCCAGCGCTACCTGCTGATGCAGGTGTTCACCAGTGCCCTGGTCGGCATCGCCACCTGGCTGGTGTTCTGGTGGATCGGGGTCGAGCGGGCTGCGGTGTGGGGCGTGGTGGCCTTCGTGCTGAACTTCATCCCCTACTTCGGCCAGATCATCTTCACCGGCGCGGCGGCGTTGATGGGCTTCGTGCAGTTCGGCTCGTTCGAGATAGCGGCACTGATCGGCGGCGCGGCGCTGGTGATCAACAGCATCGAGGGCTATGTGCTCACGCCCTGGCTGACCGGCCGCGCGGCCCGCATGAACTCGGTAGCGATCTTCGTCGGCGTGCTGGCGTGGGGCTGGCTGTGGGGCGTCTGGGGCCTGTTTCTTGGCGTGCCGATCCTGATGGTCATCAAGGCGGTGTGCGACCGTGTCGATGACCTGAAGGCCGTGGGTGAGTTGCTGGGCGACTGACCCGCCACAACCCGGTTCACCGCGGGCAGGTGGCGCCCTCACCGGTACTTCTTCAACTCCATCCGCCCCAGTTGCTGGCGGTGCACCTCGTCGGGCCCGTCGGCCAGGCGCAGCACCCGGGCCATGGCATTGGCATGGGCCAGGCCGAAGTCGTTGCTGGTGCCACCGTCGCCATGGACCTGGATGGCCCAGTCGACCACAGAAGACCACCCGGGTGCTGGTGCGCTGGCACATGCGCGCCAGTGCCAGCCCGGCCATGCCGATCAGCCGCATGCGGTGGTGGATGCGGCCGGGCCCAGCCGGCCCTGGGCGATCTCGAAACCGTGGCCCTCGCCCAGCAGCATGTTGGCCGCCGGCACCCGCGCATCGGTGAAGGTGACTTCGCTGGCGCGGGGGATGGGCTTTTCAAACGCCCTCTCTCCTTCCCGACTGCACCCCGAACACGGCAGAACAACAGTGAAGCAGGGCGCCCGAAGCGCTCGAACCTGCCTTTGGATGCAGGCCGCAGTCGGTTGGGCGTGGACAGCCCGGTCGAAAAGCGCCTGTCCTGGCGCCAACTACGGGTTAGCTTAGCTAGGACGCCAGGCGCTAACCGACTTCGCAGCGATCGCGGCCGGCCGCCTTGGCGCGGTAGAGCGCCTGGTCGGCTCGGCGCAACCAGGCAGCCAGCGCCTCGCCAGGCTGGTGGGCAGCCAGGCCCAGGCTGATGGTGATGCCGCCGCAGTTCTGTGCCGCTCCGGCACTGGAGAGCGTGGCCACCCGCAGCCGCAGCCGCTCTGCCATCTCGCCGGCTTCGGCGAGCGGCGTGGCCGGCAGCACGATCAGGAACTCCTCGCCGCCCCAGCGTGACACGGTGTCGCTGGCCCGGGTGGCGCGGCGCAGGATCTCGGCCACCTCGCTCAGCACGCGGTCGCCCACGTCGTGGCCCAGCTCGTCGTTGACGCGCTTGAAGTGGTCGACGTCACACAGCAGGGCCACCGGCGGGTGGTCGCCGGGCAGCCGTTGCAGCAGGCGCTCCAGCCGCTCCAGCGCGTGGCGGCGGTTGGACAGGCCGGTCAGCTCGTCGGTGGCGGCCAGCACGCGCAGCTCCTGCGTCACGCCCTGCTGGCGCGACAGCAACTGCTTCATGCGCAGCCAGCCGCTGAGGCAGACGATGAACACCGCGTGCGAGGCCAGCACGTTGACCAGCAGCGTGATGTCGTCCGCGTGCCCGGCCGGCGAGCTCAGGCGCCAGGTGAAGCCGGCGCTGACCAACGCCAACACGATGCAGGCGGACCAGACGGCATGCCCGCCTTCCAGCATGAAGAACGCCACCGCGTACACCAGCGGCAGCCAGGTGATGAGCGTCATCGCGTTGTAGTTGCCGATCAGCGGGCCGCTTTGCAGCAGGTGCAACGCCAGGTCGCTCAACTGGCTCACGGCCACCGACAGGAAACCGACCCAGCGCACCACGCGCACGCTGCGCGGCTGGCGCCGCAGCGCGGCCAGGCAACCGCCGAAGACCAGCAGCATCACCGGGTAGGCCCAGCGGTTGACCTCGCTGATCTTGCCCTCGCTGGTTTCCAGCCACCACAGCAGCCCCACCGCCAACGCCCCGGCCGCGAACAACGGCATCAGCACGCGCACCATCAGCCGGTCGAAGTGGCTGTGGGCGAGCGATGCGGGGGTCAGGGTGTCGGTCAGCACGTCGAGCTGTCGGAGGGGGCCACTCAATGTCGGCCAAACCGGATCGGGTCTTGAGCGCCGAGGGGCCGGTGGTGCACACCGGCGTCAGGCAAGCGTAAGCCCGGCGTAATTCCCGCGAAGGAATACAAGGGTGAATCCACCTAAATTGTCAACTCGCGGACATTGTTGTTTCACTTGTGACGGCGGCTGCCTACATTGGGTGCCTCGGATCGGTTCTGCACACCTCGGAGGTGCACTTTGACGAACGCGGAGTGGTTGCGAGGCCTGTCGCCCACCTTGGTGGCGTTGGGCATGACGCCCGACGTGGCTGCCTCGGTCGCCGGCGAACTGCGGGCTGGTGCGTTTGCGCCCGGAGAGGTCGTCGAGCGGCGCGGCGACGTGGCCGCCGCGTGGATGCAGGTGTCCTCCGGGCTGCTGGGGTCTGCACTCTGTCTGGCGCCAAACGGGGCGGGTGCCCCGCTCGGGGAGCCGCACCCGCTCATGCTGCACGGGCCGGGCACCTGGTGCGGCGAGGCACCGCTGCTGTCGGGTTGCGCCTGCCCGCTGGACACCATCGCCTTGCTGCCGACCGAGGTGATCTTCATGCCGGCGCCCGCCTTCCGCCGTGCCCTGGACAGCTGCCCCTACTTCACACGCCATGTGTTCAACCTGGTGGGGCTGCGCGCCGCCCGCATGCTGGAGATCCTGCTGGCGTTCAAGCACGCCTCGCCGGCTTACCGGCTGGCCTACACCTTGGCCCACCTGGCCGAGGCGCTGGACCCGCGCTGCGGCTTCAGCCTGCAGGCAGCCACCCGCGAGCGGATCGACATCGACCTGCCCCAGGCCGCCATCGGCCGCCTGTGCGGCATCTCGCGTACCGTAGCGTCCAGCCTGCTGATCGCCTGGCGCGAAGCCGGCTGGCTGGAGGTGCAGTACGCCCGTGTCGGCGTGCTGCACGCCGGGGCCTGGCGCGCCCTGGCCCGGAACTGGCGCGAAAGCCCGGAGATGGCGACCGACATCGATCCGGCGGGTGTGCTGCTGGCCTTGGAAGGTGCGCGCAACGGCCCCAGACTGGTGGCAACGACATGAGCTTCCTCGACGACCGATTGGCCCGGCTGGGGCTGGCCTCGGACGTGCGCACGGCCGTGGCCCGCCAGGCCGCACTGGTCTCGATCGAGGCCGGTGGGTGCCTGGAACGCCGTGGCAGCCGGCCCGAGGCGGTGTGGTACACGGCCAGCGGCCTGGTCAGCAGCCGCGTGGGGCTGGCTGGCGGCACCCATGGCACGCTGGTCCTGTTCGGCCCGGACACCTGGTTCAACGAAGGCGTGGCCCCGTTCGATCTGCCGATGGTGGTCGACATCGTCGCGCTGGCACCGACCTCGGCGTTCCGCATCTCGGCCGCGGCCTATCGGCGGCTGCTGGTCGAGCACCCGCTCTTCATGCGCGCGATGCTCGAGATGGCGGCCTTCCGCATGGTGCGCCAGCTGCAGGTGCTGGTGGCCTTCAAGCATGGCTCGCCGACGTTCCGGGTGGCCTTCACGCTGGCTCACTTCGCCGGCAGCTTCGACCCGTCGTCGGGCTTTACCGCGCGCCAGGATCCGCAGGGCGAGATCCAGGTCGATGCGTCGGCCGGGCTGTTCGCGCAGATCGCCAACGTGTCGCGCAGCGTGTTGCTGGAGGTGCTGGTGCCGCTGGAGCGGGCCGGCTTCATCGAACACCGCTATGGGCGCTTGATCTTCACCCCGCAGCGGCCGGTCTGGCTGGCGCTGATGCGCCAGCTGAGCGTGGCCAACCCGTTGCCCGCACGCTGGAGTGTCGGCCAGCTGATTGCCGAACTGGAAGCCCTGCGCTCGCAAATTGGCACCGCCGCGAGCCAGACGCCACACCACGGGTTGGCCGCCTGAGCCTGGCACGGAGTCTGTATGCCATCTGACCTTCCCGGAGCATCGCTCTCCCCCGAATCCCATGCCGGCACGCGTCGCGAGCGGCCCTCTGCATCCAGGGCGGTTGCTGCCGAGTCCGCGCCCGGCTGGCGGGTGCTGTATGTGGACGACGACCCGATCGCCCGCCTGATGATGCAGGCGACGCTCGAGCGCTTGTGCCCCGAGGCCGAGCTGGCGCTCGCCGGCAGCGGGGCGGAGGCGCTGGACTGGGCCGTGACCGGGATGGCCGACGTCGTGGTGTCGGACATGCAGCTGGGCGACGTGCACGGCACCGCGCTGATCGGTGGGCTGCGCCGCACGCCAGGGTGTGCCAGTGCGCGTTTCGTCGCACTGAGCGGAGACGACAGCGCCACCGCCAATGCGCTGGCCGTGGGCTTCGCCGAGTTCTGGCTGAAGCCCGTCGACATCACCGAGGTCGCGCGCCAGTTGCGGCGCCTCGCCCTGCAGGGCCGGCGCCTGCCCGAATAGTCCGCAGCTTGACAAAGAACATGGCCTCGCGCCGTGTATCCGGCGTGCCGAGGTTCTTATCGATGCCTTTGGCGGCCGCCGGCGGTCGAAGAATGCATGACACCCCGCACGGCTGTGCCGAGGCGGTTCGACATCCATTCTTCGCAGGTGACACATGACCGCTTCCTCGCTCATTCGCCACGCCCCGGGCCGGGGCCGCAGCCTCGGTCTGGCGGCCAAACTGCGCCTGACCCTGTCGCTTCTGTTGCTGGCCTGTGTCGGCGTCGTGTCGCTGCTGGTCTGGCGCTCCTACGACGCCCTGCTGGAGTCCAAGCTGCGCCTGACGCGCAACGTGGTGGCGCAGAGCGTGAAGATCGTCGAGCGCTACCAGCAGCAGGCTGCGGCGGGCCAATTGCCTGAGGCCGAGGCCCGGGCTCGCGCCCTGGCCGAGGTGCGCGCCCTGCGCTACGACGGCCAGGAGTACGTCTGGATCAACGACCTGCAGCCCCGCATGGTGGCGCACCCGATCAAGCCCGAACTGGACGGCAAGGATCTGGCCGACTTCAAGGACCCGAACGGCAAGCGCCTGTTCATCGAGATGGTGGCGGTGGTCAAGGCCGGTGGCGAAGGCTATGTGGACTACCTGTGGCCCAAGCCGGGTTCACCCGATCCCGAGCCCAAACGCTCCTTCGTCAAGTTGTTTGCCCCGTGGGGTTGGGTGATGGGCTCCGGTGTCTACGTGGACGATGTGCGCGCCGTCGCACGGCAGGAGGCCTCGATCGCGCTGATCGCGGTCGGCATCTTGTCGGGGCTGGCGCTGCTGACCATCGAGTGGCTGGCGCGTGGCATGGTCAAACGCATGCGCAGCGCGGGGGGCTTGCTCGAGGGCATGGCACAGGGCGACCTGACCCATCACATCGATCCCGGCCCCGCCGACGAAGTCGGCCACCTGTTGCGTCAGGCCGCCAGCACGCAGCAGCGGCTGTCTGGTTTGGTGAGGCAGATCCACAGCGCGTCGGACAGCATCGCCGTGGCGAGCCGAGAGATCGCCTCGGGCAACCAGGATCTGAGCAACCGCACCGAAGAGACGGCCTCCAACCTGCAGCAGGCGGCCAGCGCCATGGTGGAGTTGACCGGCGCGGTGCGCCAATCGGCCAGCGCCGCGGCGCAGGCGAATCAACTCGCCGCGTCGGCGGCCGAGGTGGCCGCACGTGGCGGCACGGTGGTTGGCGAAGTGGTCTCCACCATGAACGAGATCAACGCCAGTTCGCGCCGCATCAGCGACATCATCACGGTCATCGACGGCATCGCGTTCCAGACCAACATCCTGGCGCTGAACGCCGCGGTGGAGGCCGCACGGGCGGGCGAGCAGGGCCGCGGCTTCGCGGTGGTGGCGGGCGAGGTGCGCAGCCTGGCGCAGCGTTCGGCCAGCGCTGCCAAGGAGATCAAGTGCCTGATCAACGACTCGGTCGAACGTGTCGACACCGGGTCGCGCCTGGTCGGCCAGGCCGGCGAGACCATGGATGAGATCGTCTCCTCGGTTAGAAGGGTGTCGGACATCATCGGCGAGGTCACGACCGCCGCCGTCGAACAGAGCAACGGCATCGAGGGCGTCAACAAGTCCGTCATGCTGCTGGACCAGATGACACAGCAGAACGCCGCGCTGGTGGAGCAATCCGCCGCCGCCGCCGACTCCCTGCGCCAGCAGGCGCAGGACCTGTCGGGCACGGTGAGCGCGTTCCGCCTGACGCGCGATGCGGACTCGCCGGGGCCGAGCCCCCAGGCCGCGCCGGCGGCGCCCGCCCCGGTGCCGGCCGGCAGCGCCGGCTTCGCCACGAAGCTGGCGGCGCGACTGCCCAGCGCCCATGGTGGCTCCACACCCGCGGCGGCGCCTGCGGCCCCGGCCACTGCTCAGGGAGGCGGCGATGACTGGCAAAGCTTCTGACCGAGGGGCCACGCCGACGATGAGGTGGCGCGTGCCCCATCGCGCCGCTGCCTTGGCCCTGGCCAGCATGGTGGCGGCATGCGGCGGCGGCGACACCGGGCCGAACACGCCGACATTCGTCTTTCGCCTGCGCGACCATCCCGTCACGCAGGAGTTTCGCGTCCGCTCCGACCAGGCGGCCTTCATCGCCCAGGCGCGGGCTCAGCTGGCCCTGCCGCCGGCCGGGCGGATGCAGTTCGTGATCGGGCGGCTCGCCGCTGGCGATGGCGGCCACAACTTCGGCTGGGGTTGGCATCTGGACCAACCCGCGATGGCCGAAATGGCCACGGAGGTGTGCGACGCCACGCCGGCCATGGTCGAGGCCGAGCTGGGCTACTGGCTGAACACGGTGGGCACCTTCTGCCCGTGGTCGGCCTACGTGCATGCCGAAGAGGCCGGTTGACACTCCCCTGGGTGGGTCCGTACTGACCTGAAACACCCGGACCGAATCCCTTCGGTGATGGACACCAGGACCGGGAATCGCCCGTGCACTTCGGCCAGGCGGCGTGCTAACCGACTTCCTTGGCGGTCTTGGTCGCGTCCGCCGCCTGGGTGATGCGCGTCAACGACTCCACCGCCTCCATCAGGCGGGCCAAGGCGTGCATGCGCTCACTCAACTCGCACACAGCGAGGTTGGCCTCCTGCGAGCCATTGCTGCAGGATTCCAGCGACTCGCTCGCCAGTTGGTGCAGCAGATGGCCCGCCTCGGTCAGGCACTGAAACAGATCGGCCACGGCCTCCACCTCGCGTGCGCCGACGCGGCCTGCCACCAGGCCCGCCACGATGCCGGCGCGCCGGGTGCGTTGGGACCAGGCCTGGGTGCGGCAGAGCGTGTCGTGGCAGATGTCGAGGTGGCGCCTGACATCGGCCAGCGGAAGGGTCTGTGGCGGCATGGGCTTTCCGGATCGAATGAAGTGGCAGCTTGGAGGTGCCTGGCCGTTGGTGCTTCGTTGCCAAGCCCATGCAGTATCGGGTTTTGATGTGATTTTTGATGTACAAAAAGATGCCCTGATTCACGCCAAAAAGGCGTGTTGGCGACGAGATTGTTCGCATCCGTGCGATTGAGCCTGCCGTGGTGGGCGGGCCAATGACATACCAGTGGCGGCCATCTCCGAACGGCAGCCACAGCAGCATGGAGTGCGTCCAGTCGTGCGGACTTCACGCGTCATTGGTAGATCTTCTGAGAAATGGGAGGACATCCATCACTGGGGCCGCGGATCCATTGGTCGTAAATTGGCATTACCGTCATCGCCCATCAACGCCCGCGTCGGGCGCACCGGAGAACCCCCTCGTGCTGAACCATCCATCCGCCGCCCACCGCCGATTCCTGCTGGTTGCCCTGTCGACCGCCCTGCTCGCTGCCTGCGGCGGTGGTGACGAACCGGCCGCACCGGATGCAGCGGCCGAAGCCGCGCGGGTGGGCATTCGGCTCAGTCACGGGCCGGGCGCGCTGGGCCTGAACCAAGCCGATGTCGAGGCGGACCTCGTTGCGGCCTACGCTGAGCGCATCCAGCCGCAGGCCGCCGCGCGGCCTTTCCCGTACCACGTGAGCTACCCCAGCGGCGTGATCAAGCCGAACAACGTCAGCCAGGCCGCGATGGACGGCAAGGTCAGCGCCCACTACAACACCTGGAAGACCAATTACCTTCGTACCGCGGGCGGCCAGGGCACCTGGGTCAAGTACGACAACACCAACTCGACGGTCTCCGAGGCCCATGGCTACGGCATGGTCGTTGCCGCCTACATGGGCGACAAGACCACCTTCGATTCGATGTACGGCTACTTCACCAAACACCCCAGCGGCACCGGCCCGCACCTGATGTCCTGGAAGCAGACGCTGTCCGGCGGGGTGATGAAGAACGTCGAAGGCAACGACTCGGCCACCGACGGTGACCTCGATATCGCCTACTCGCTGTTGCTGGCCCATGTGCAGTGGGGCTCCACCGGCAGCATCAACTACAAGGCCCGGGCGCTGGAGGTGATGCACGACATCCTGGCCTACGAGGTGAACCCGACCTACTGGAACCTGACGCCTGGCGACTGGGCTTCGGGAAGCGACGCCATCCACACCCGGCCGTCGGACTTCATGACCGGCCACATCCTGGCCTTCGCCAAGTACGACACCGCCAACGCCACCAAGTGGAACAACGTCTACAACACCATCTCGACGGCGGTGAACTACCAGTTCACGCACGGCAGCGGCAACACGGGGCTGATGCCTGATTTCATGGTGCGCTCGGGCAGCAACTGGGTGCCCACGCCGGGCACCTACCTCGAGGGCCCGCACGACGGCGACTTCAGCTACAACGCCTGCCGCACACCGTGGCGCCTGGCCATGTCCTACCTGAACAACAACCGCAGCGACATGCTGGCCGTGCAAAAGAAGATGGCCTCGTGGATCCGCGGCAAGACCGGCAGCAAGGCCATCAACGTGGATGCCGGCTACTACGTGAGGAACGGCACCAACGGCAATTCGTTCGAGACCTACGACGACCTGGCCTTCACCGCCCCGATGGCCGTCAACGCGATGCTCGGCGGCTCCGCCGGCCAAACCTGGCTGAACAATCTCTGGGCCTCGATCACCGGTGGCAACTACGGCCCCACGGTCGACTACTTCGGCGACTCCATCCGCATGCAGGTGCTGATCACCGTGTCGGGCAACTGGTGGACACCGTGATGGCGTGTGCCCGCCAGGACACTGTCGGGTACGCCCACTACCAACGCTCGCGCAGGCGCCTGGCGAGGTCCAGGATCGGGCCGGGCGGTGGGGTCAGGGGGCCACTGGCCCAGGTGGGCGCTGACGGGCCGGCAGTGTCGAAGTGCATCGCCACCTCGGGCGGGATGAATCGGCTCAAGCCCGCGTACAGGTGCCGGTCGCCAAAGCGGCGTTGCTGGGTGACATGGAAGCGCTGGGGCACCATCAGCGACAGGTGCCGGCGGGCGCGTGTCATCGCCACGTAGAGCAGCCGCCGTTCCTCCTCCAGCTGCACCGGGGTGGCGGTGGCCAGGTCGCCGGGGATGCAGCCGTCGACCACGTTGAGCACGGTCACCGCCTGCCACTCCTGGCCCTTGGCGGCGTGGATGGTGGACAGGATCAGGTAGTCCTCGTCGAGCGACGGGTCGCCGGCCTCGTCGCTGGTGGCCTGCGGCGGGTCGAGCGTCAACTCGGTCAGAAAGCGCTCGCGGCTGGCGTGCCCGGCGGCCAGGCGCACCAGCTGCAGCAGGTCGGCCCGGCGTGGCTCGGGGTGGTCGTGCAGGCGCTCCAGCTGTGGCAGGTACCAGTCGACCACGGCCTGCAATTCGGCCGGCCAATCGGAAGCGACGGCGTCGTCTAGGCGGTCGAGCAGCACCCCCAGTGCCGCCCAGTCAGCCTGCGCGCCGGCCGGCGGCACATAGGCGCGGCGCACGGCGGCGGGGTCGGGGGCGGCGTCCATGGCGTCCTGCAGGCGGCGGGCGTTGGCGGGGCCGATGCCGGCAATCAGCTGGGCCACGCGAAACCCCGCCAGCCGATGGCGCGGGTTGCTGGCCCAGCGCAGCAGGGACAGGATGTCCTTCACGTGCGCGGCCTCCAGGAACTTCAGCCCGCCGTACTTGACGAACGGGATGCGCCGCCGCGCCAGCTCCAGTTCCAGCGCGGCCGCATGGCTGGAGCTGCGGAACAGCACCGCCTGCGACTTGAGCCGCAGCCCCTCCTCGCGGCGCGCCAGCACGTCCGCGGCGACCCAGCGGGCCTGGTCCATCTCGTCGCCCACCGCCACCAGGCGCGGGCGTTCGCTGCCGGTGGCGTCGGTCCACAAGGCCTTGGTGAAGCGCTCTGGTGCCAGGGCGATCACCGCGTTCGCCGCGTCCAGCAGCGGCTGGGTCGAGCGGTAGTTGCGCGCCAGCGTGAGGACGCGGGCCGGCGGGCTGAAGTGGCCGGGGAAGTCCAGGATGTTGCGCACCTCGGCGGCCCGGAAGGCATAGATCGCCTGGGCGTCGTCGCCCACCACGGTCAGGCCGCGGCCCTGCGGCTTCAGGGCCAGCAGGATGGCGGCCTGCAGCCGGTTGGTGTCCTGGTATTCATCGACCAGCACATGGGTGAAGCGCTCGCCGAGCCAGGCGGCGAGCTCAGGCTCTTGCATCATCTCCGCCCAGTACAGGAGCAGGTCGTCGAAATCCAGCGCCTGCTGATCGGCCTTGGCTCGCTCGTAGGCACGGAACAGGCCGGCCAGGGCCTCGGCCTCGGCGGCGCACCACGGGAATGCGTCG
Source organism: Vitreoscilla sp. (assembly GCA_018780145.1). Lineage (GTDB taxonomy): Bacteria > Pseudomonadota > Gammaproteobacteria > Burkholderiales > Burkholderiaceae_C > Ideonella. Next base: position 10,834 of record JADMKA010000069.1, read on the forward strand.
CGCAGCACCTCGCCCAGCGGCAACCGGCTGTTGACGGCGCGCGAATAGATCGACAGGCAAGTCCCCTTCAGCGGAAAGCGCTTCTCGCGGGCCGCGAGGCCCTGGCGCTCGCGCACCCAGCCCATTAGGTCCTCGGCGTCGCCGCGGTCGAGCAGGCTGAAGTCTTCTGCCAGCCCGAGGCGCGTGGCCTGTTCGCGCAGCAGCCGTGCCCCGATGGCATGGAAGGTCCCGGCCCACGGCAGCTGCGGCGCGGTGGCGCTGGGCGGCAGGCCGAGCGCCTGCC
>JADMKA010000069.1:11126-38148 GCA_018780145.1 Vitreoscilla sp.
GCGCCCCCACCCTGGCTTGCATCTCGTGCGCGGCGCGGCGCGAGAAGGTCAGCAGCAGCAGCCGGTTCGGGTCGGCGCCGTCGCGCACCAGGCGGGCCACCCGGGCGGCCAGCGTCAGGGTCTTGCCCGAGCCGGCGCCGGCGATCACCAGCAGCGGGGCGTCGCCGTGGTGGGCCGCCTCGCGCTGGGCGTCGTTCAGCAACGCCAGCGGGTCGGCGCGTTCGATGACGGGCAGGGTGTGCACAGCGGCAGCATACTGGATGGATGGCCAGTTGTCCGTCGACGACGCCGGACCCGAACTGCGCGCTTGCTGCCTGCGACGGCCTGCACTACCCTGCGGCGCAATGGCCCGACCCGCTTCACCGCCCCACGGCTTTCACCGACGCCTGTTGTTGCTGGTCGGTCTGGCGATGTTGCCGTGGCTGCTGGCGCTGGCCTACGAGATCTGGCACGAGCGCAGCGAAGCGCAGGCGCGGGCCTTGTCGACCGTGCGCGAGCATGCGGAGCTGATCGCTCGGGATGCCCAGCAGACGCTCGGCCGCGCCGAACAACTGCTCAAGTTCCTCAGCCAGCGCCCGGAAATCATGCAGGCCGACGCACGGGCCTGCGGCAGCTTGCTCGAAGGACTGATCCGCATAGATCCGCTGTTGGTGAACGTAGGTTTCGCCGATGCCCAGGGCAAGCCACTGTGCGCCTCGGTGGCGCTGGATCGCCTGCCCAGTTCGCTGGCGGGGGCGCCTTGGTTCCAGGCGGCACTGAGCGGCAACGCCGTGGTCTATGGCCAACCGCAGCGCGGCGTGGTGGTGGATCTGCCTGTGGTCGGGCTGGCCCTGGGCGTGGATGCCAGCCCGGGCCGCCGGGTCGGCGTGCTGGTGGCCACCCTGAACCTGCACGCGTGGTCCGAGTCCTTCGCCAGGCACGGCCTGCCCCAGGGCAGCTCGCTGTTGCTGCAGGACCAGACCGGCACCATCGTGGCCCGCTACCCGGATCCGGCGCGCTGGGTGGGGCTGGGTGCGAGCGAGCACCTGCGCCGGTTCCAGGCGCAGTCGCCGCTGGGCGCCGGCCTGGGCAGCGGGCTGGATGGGGTGGAGCGCTTCTACGCCGTGGTGGCCATGCCGGTGTCGGGCTGGTCCGCCGTGGTGGGCATGCCCACCGCCGAGGTGCTGGCCCATGCGCGGCAGGAAATGCGGCAGGCCCTGGGCCTGCTGGCGGTGCTGGCGCTGGTGGCGCCGTGGCTGGCGCTGCGTTTCGCGCGCCGGCTGATGGCACCGCTGGATCACCTGGCGCAAACCGCGCGGGCCATCACCGACGGTCAGTCCGGGGCGCGTGCCGACGAGAGCCTGCCGGGCGAGTTCCAGACGGTCGCGGTCGAGTTCAACCGCATGCTGGACGCACGCCGCAGCACCCTCGCTCAGTTGGAGGAGTCCGAGCGGCGATTTCGTGACATGCTGGATTCGGTCGACCTGCTGGCCGTGGCGGTGGACACCGACGGCCGGGTCACCTACTGCAACGATTTCATGCTGAGCCACACCGGGTGGCAAGCCGACGACCTGCTCGGCCAGAGCATCTTCGACCGGCTCGTGCCACCCGATCGGCAGCAGCACCGCGAGGCCTGGCTGCAGGCCCTGCGCTCGGGCGAGGCGCCGACCCACAACGAATCGCCCATCCTCGGCAAGGGTGGGCAGCGTTTTCTGGTGCGCTGGAGCAGCACCGTGCTGTGCGGTGTCGACGGGTCTCCCGTCGGGCGCGCCAGCATCGGCGAGGATGTCACCGAACAGCGGGGCGCCGAGCAGCAGGTCCAGCGCCTGACGGGCTTCATGCAGGCGATGACGCGCACCCAGCGCGCCATCATCCGCCGTGCCGCGCGCCGGGAGTTGCTGCAGGAGGCCTGCGATGCCTGTGTCGATGCCGGCCACGCGCTGGTGGCCAGCGCCTGGTTCTGCGACCTCGACGATGCATTGCGGCTGGAGGCCTCGGCCGGCCCCTTCGAGCGGGTGTTCGGGCCGCCCGAGCAGCGTTGGGACCCGCGCGAGCCCCGAAACCAAGGCACGCTGACCGCCCGGGCGGTGCTTCAGGGCCAGATCGGCATCGACAACGACCACCACAACCCGAGCTTCGCCGATGTGCGTGGCCTGGCGGTCTTCCCGCTGCACAGCGGCGAGCAGACCGTGGGCGTTCTCAAACTGAATGTCGACGAGCCCGGCTGGTTCGACAAGCCCCTGGTCGAGTTGCTGACCCAGCTGTGCGAGGAGTTGTCGTTCGCGCTCGACAACCTGCGGCGCGAAGCCCTGCAGGCCGAGCTGAGCCGACAGGCGGCCATCGACCACGCCCGTTTCAAGACCATCTTCGAGGCCGCGCCGCTGGGCATCGCGCTGCGCGACGCCACTGACGGCCGCATGATCGATGTCAACCCCACCTTCGCCCAACGCATCGGCCTGCCACGCGAGGCCCTGCTGGGCCACCACATGGCCGAACGGGGCATCGGCCTGTCGCCCGAGGACAACGCCCGCATGATGGCCCAGGTGCGGGAGCACTCGTCGGTGCGCGATTTCGAGGCCCAGGTGCGCGACCCGGATGGCAGCCAGCGCGATGTGCTGATCAACGGCGAACTGATCGAGCACGACGGCCGGCCGGCGCTGCTGACCTTCAGCCACGACATCACCGATCGGCGCCACATGCTGCGCGCCCTCGCCGAACGCGAGCAGCAGCTGGCCGGCATCGTCGAGACGGCGATGGATGCCATCCTCACGGTCGACGCCAGGCAGCGCATCGTGATGTTCAACCGGGCCGCCAGCCAGATGTTCGGCGTGCCAGCCACCAAGGCCCTGGGCCAGATGCTCGAGACCTTCATTCCCCCTGCGCTGCGCGATGCGCACCGAGTGCACATGCGCGAGTTCGCCAGGGAGCACGCGGTGTCGCGCGACATGTCGCGCCGCCAGGCGTTGACCGCGATGCGCGGCAATGGCGAGGTGTTCCCGATCGACGCCTCGATTTCCAAGCTCGGCGAGGGCGACCAGCTGCTGATGACGGTGGTGGTCCGCGACCGCACCGAGCGGTTGGCCGCCGCTGCCGCCCGCGAGGCGCGCATCGCCGCCGAAGCCGCCAGCCAGGCCAAGACCGACTTCCTCGCGCGCATGAGCCACGAGCTGCGCACGCCGTTGAACGCCATGCTCGGATTTGCCCAGCTGCTGGGTGACGACCCGCGCGAGCCCCTCAGCGAACGGCAACGCCACCATCTGGAGCTCACCCGCGAGGCCGGCTGGCACCTGCTCGCGCTGATCGACGATGTGCTCGACGTCTCGCGCATCGAGGCCGGGCGGCTCGAGATCAACCTCGGGGCGGTGCCGCTGCGGCCTCTGCTGGACTCGGCGTTGTCGGTCTCCGCCGCCCTGGCGGCGCGGCACCGGGTCGAGCTGCGCGGCGGGCACCGCAGCCTGCCCGAGTCGCTGGCGGTGCAGGCCGACCCGACGCGGCTGCGCCAGGTGGTGCTGAACCTGCTGTCCAACGGCTGCAAGTACAACCGCCCGGGCGGCGTGGTGGAGGTGCGCACCGCCGTCACCGGGGACACCCTGGTGCTGGAGGTGGTGGACAACGGCGTGGGCATGACAAGCGAGCAGCTGGCGCACCTCTTCGAGCCCTTCAACCGACTGGGCCGGGAGGGCGGGCACATCGAGGGCACCGGCATCGGCCTGCACCTGACGCGCGAGCTGGTGCACCTGATGGGCGGCACGATCGAGGTCCGCAGCACCTTGCAGGAGGGCACGGCGGTGAGGCTGCGCCTGCCCCTGGCCAACGACCCGTCGATGCCATCGCTGCAGATGCCCGCGGCACATCCCGCGCCGCCACCGGCCAGCGTGGCCGCCCTGGCCGGTTCGGTGCTCTACATCGAGGACAACCCGGTCAACCTGATGCTGGTCGAGCAGTTCCTGGCGCGCTGGCCCGGGGTTCGTCTGACCGGCGCCGAGACCGGCCGCGCTGGCCTGGCGTGTCTGCGCGACGAGGTGTTCGACCTGTTGCTGCTCGACATGCAGCTGCCCGACATGCATGGCGTGGACGTGCTGGCGGCCTTGCATGCCGATCCGCCGCCCGGCATGCCGCCGGTGGTGGCCTTGTCCGCCAGCGCCATGCCGGAGGCGGTGGACGAAGCGCGCCGGGCCGGGGCGGCCGAGTACTGGACCAAGCCGCTCGACCTGAACCGCTTGGCCGCCGACCTGCGGCGCTACCTGCGCGAGGATCGGGCCAACTGAGTGCCCACCGGGACGCTGACCAACGGTTCGCTGGCCTGGGGCAGTTGCGCACGCCACCAGGCCTCCAGTTCCTGTGCGGGCACGGGCCGGCTGAACAGGAAGCCCTGCGCGCCGTGGCAGCCCAGGGCCGCCAGGGCTTCGGCCTGGGCCTCGGTCTCCACCCCTTCGGCGATCACCGCCAGCGCCAGCGCCTCGGCCACCTGGACGGTGGATTTCACCAAGGCAGTCTGGTAGCTGCTGCTGACCATCTTGGCGACGAAGGCGCGGTCGATCTTCACCGTGTCGATGGGCAACTGGTCCAGCGAGGCGAGCGACGAGTAGCCGGTGCCGAAGTCGTCCAACGACAGGCTCACGCCCAGTGCACGCAGCTCACCCAGCACGCTGACGGCGGCGTCGTCCTGCATGGCCAGGGTCTCGGTGATTTCCAGCCGCAGGGCCGAGGCCGGCAGGCCGGCCTCGGCGAGTGCCGCTGACACGCTGCCGGCCAGCAGGCCCGGTTGCAGCTGCGCGCGGCTGAGGTTGACAGACACCGTGCGCGGAGCGCCCGGGCCCAGCTCGGCCTGCCAGCGGGCCAGATCCAGGCAGGCTCGCCGCAGCACGCGACGGCCAAGATCGACGATCAAGCCCGTCTCCTCGGCGATCGGGATGAAATCGACCGGCGACACCACGCCGCGCTCGGCGTGGCGCCAGCGCGCCAGGGCCTCCAGGCCGACCGGCCGCCGGCTGGCCAGATCGACGATGGGCTGGTAGACGACATAGAAGGCGTCGCCCTGCAGTGCCTGGCGCATGTCGGCCTCCAGCTCCACCGCCTGGCGGATGCGCTGGTGCATGTCGGGCTGGAACACCGCGTGCCGGCCGCGGCCGCGCCGCTTGGCCTCGTACATCGCGGTGTCGGCATCGCGCAGCACCGACTCGACGCTCTCGCACGAGACATCGCTGGTGACGACGCCGATGCTGGCGGTGGACTGGACCTGCCGGCCCGACAGATCGTATGGGGCGGCCAGCACCTCTAGCAGGCGCTGGGCCACCGCGACGGCATCCTCGGGGCGGGCGATGCGGTCGAGCAGCACGACGAACTCGTCGCCGCCGAGCCGCCCGGCGACATCGGGCCAGCCAGGTTCGTTGCCCAGCCGGGCTACATCGTCACCCGGGCGAAGCGTGAGCTTCACGCGCTGGGCGATCTGGCGCAGAAGCTCGTCGCCGGCCTCGTGCCCCAAGCTGTCGTTGACCAGCTTGAAGCGGTCGAAATCCATGAACAGCACCGCGAAGCGGGCGCCCGGTTTCGCGTTCGCACGTGCCACGCAGCGCGCCAGCGCCCGCTGGATGCCGGCGCGGTTGGGCAAGCCGGTGAGGGCGTCGGTGAGGGCGGCGTCGCTGAGCGCCTGCTCGAGCGTCTTGCGCTCGGTGATGTCGACGTGCACACCGGTCATGCGGCGGGCGCGACCATCGGCCGCCCGTTCGATCACGGCACCGGCCGCCATCACCCAGGTCCAGCCGCCGGCGCGGCCGCGCATGCGGAACTCCGTCCGGTAGGGCACGTCGGGGTGGGCCAGGTGGGCCTGCAGCACGCTGCGGCTGTGCGCCACGTCGTCCGGGTGAAGCAGGTGCTGCCAGTCGTCGAGCGTGCGCGGCACCTCGTCCATCGCCATGCCCATCATCCGTGCCCAGCGCTCGTTGTAGCGGATGAACCCGCCGACGATGTCCCAGTCCCAGGTGCCGACGCCCGCGCCGTCGATGGTGGTCTGCAGCAGGTTGCGCTGCACGCGCGTCTCGGTTTCGTCGACGAAGCAGGAGATCACGCCCTGGTGGCGGCCGTCGGCGCTGGCCAGGATCTGGGTGTTGGCGCGCAGCCAGCGGCGTTGGCCGTCGGGCAGTTGCACGCCGATGGGAACGCCGTCCTGCGCCTGCCCGGTGCGCAGTGTCACCACCGACGGGTGTTCGTCGGCGGCCATCGGCCGCCCGTCCTCGTGAACAGCGGCCCAGCGGTGGTCGTGGGATGCACGGCCGAGCAGCTCGCCGCGGCTCAACTGAAGCAACTGCTCGGCCCGCAGGTTGGCGTCGATGATCTGGCCATGGGCGTCGTGCACCACCATGCCGGCGGGCAGCGCACGCAGCACGGCGTCGAGGTATTCGCGCCGTTGCACCTGGGCGGTGATGTCGGTCTCGACGGCGACGAAGCCGGCGATCGCGCCGCGATCGTCGCGCAGCGGCTGGATGTCCAGATCCACCCAATAGCTGCGGCCGTGCTTGCCGCGGTTGAGCACCTCGACGCGGACCGGTTCGCCGGCCGTCAGGGCCTGCCGCAGCGTGGCCCGGGTGGCCGGGTCGGTGCCTTCGAACTGCAGCAGTTTCCCGGGCTCGTGGCCCTGGGCCTCGGCCAATGTGTAGCCGGTGACGCGGGTGAACGCGTCGTTGGCCCAGATCAGCCGGCCCTCGGCATCGCTGATCACCACCGCGTTCTGCGTCAGGTCGGCCACCATCGCCAGGCGGCTCAACTGCTGGGATTGGGCCACCAGGTTGGCGTGGTGGCGGGCCATGCGCCGCGCCAGCGGCTCGCCCAGGCCCCACAACACCAGCGAAACCAGCAGCGCCAACCCCACCACCAGGGTGGCGTGGGTGCGCTGGGTCTGGTGCTGGCGCTGCTCGGCAGCCACCTGCAACTCGGCGGTGGCGGCGTCCATGGCCACCACGAAGCGGTCGGCCTCACGCCGGATCCTGTCTGCATAGGGATAGAGGGCGTACTCGCCACGGTCCTGGGCCATCTGGAAGGCCTGGATGGCGGCCCAGAACCGCTCCCGCCGGGTGGTCCAGTGGTCGCTGTCGTCGCTTTGCCGGCCCCAGTCGCCGCGCAGCGCGTTCAGGCGGCCGGCGTCGGCCATCATGCGGGCGAGGATCTCTTCGGTCGTGCTCTGCGCGTCGATGGTTTCGGAGGGGGCGATGGCCAGGTTGGCCAAGCGCTGCGCCAGGTGCGATTGGCGGCCCGCCAGGGTCAGCGCCTCGGCATCGCCGACGCTGGCCTGGGCAAGGCTCTCGGTGGCCGCGAAGAAGCCCCATGCGGCCAGCATCAGCAGGGCGATGGCCAGGGCCAGCAAGGCACGCAGGCGGCTCGGGGCGCTGGCACTGGCGCGCAGTTCCGGCCCGACCGATCCCGAGCCAGGGGTCTGGCCTGCGCCGGCGCCGGGCGCAGGCCAGCCGAAGGCCCGGCGCCAGGGAGGCGTCGGCCGGGAGGGCGGTGGCGGCGGGGTATCGGGCATGGTCTCGGCAGGCCCCGACCATCCGGGCGGAGCCTGCCGGACATATCGGCCACCGGGGATCCTGGCTTGAGTGCCGGGTCAGGGGGCCGGGCTATCCCCTGGGCGGGGCGGCTCGCTGGCCCGCTCGGTGGCCAGCTCCACCAGGCAGGCCAGGCACAGGCAACCGGTGTAGCGCTGGCGAAGCTGCGCCAGGCGCTCGGCGCTGAGCGCTACGCCCTGGCAGGCGCAGGGCGCGGGGCCGGCGGCTCCGCAGGCGAAACCGCCGCCGCAGCGCGGGCAGGTCGAGGGTGGGGTGGTGGTCAATTGAAATTCGCAATCACTGTGATCTGATCAATCAATCCACTAAATGCTGCAGTGCACCTAACATTCGTCCAGTCCTGTTTCACAACCCTGTCTCCCACGAGGAAAAGACCATGTCCCTGATCAACACCACCGTCAAGCCGTTCAAGGCCACCGCCTACCACCATGGCAAGTTCGTCGACCTGACCGAGGCCAGCCTGAAGGGCCACTGGTCGGTGCTGTTCTTCTACCCGGCCGACTTCACCTTCGTCTGCCCGACCGAGTTGGGCGATCTGGCCGACCACTACGACACCTTCAAGGCGCTGGGGGTGGAAGTCTATGGCGTGTCGACCGACACCCACTTCACCCACAAGGCCTGGCACGACACCTCGGAGACCATCGCCAAGATCACCTACCCGCTGATCGGCGACCCCACCGGCACGCTGACCCGCAACTTCGAGGTGATGATCGAGGAGGAAGGTCTGGCGCTGCGCGGCACCTTCGTGATCAACCCGGAAGGCGAGATCAAGCTGATGGAAGTGCACGACAACGGCATCGGCCGCGACGCCAAGGAGCTGCTGCGCAAGGTCCAGGCCGCCCAGTACGTGGCCGCCCACCCCGGTGAAGTCTGCCCCGCCAAGTGGACGCCCGGCGCCGAGACCCTGGCCCCGTCGCTGGACCTGGTCGGCAAAATCTGACCGGGCCCACCCCCGAAGCGGCCTGACGGCCGCCTCCCCCTCAAGGGGGCGCCAACAGCGGCCCGGCAAAGCCGGCTCCGCGGTGTCCGCTTGAAAACGCCCTGCCACCTTGCGCCTCGGCGCAGGTGACGGGCTTCCTTTTGCCTGCGTTCGAGGAATCGACCATGTTGGACACCGCCCTGCAAACCCAGTTGAAGACCTACCTCGAGAAGCTGCAACGGCCGATCGAGTTGGTCGCCTCGCTCGACGACGGCACGGCGTCGCAGCAGATGCGCACGCTGCTGGGCCAGATCGCGGCGCTGTCGCCACAGGTGACGCTGGTCGAGCGGGACGATGGCGAGCGGACGCCCTCGTTCAGCATCGGCGAGCCGGGCCAACCAGCGCGCATCCGCTTTGCCGGCCTGCCGATGGGCCACGAGTTCACCTCGCTGGTGCTGGCGCTGCTGCAGACCGGCGGCCACCCGCCCAAGGTGGACGCGGCGCTGATCGAGCAGATCCAGGCGCTGGAGGGCGACTGGCATTTCGAGACCACCATGTCCCTGACCTGCCAGAACTGCCCCGAGGTGGTTCAGGCGCTGAACCTGCTGGCGGTGCTCAACCCGCGCATCACGCACACCACGATCGATGGCGCCCTGTTCCAGGACGAAGTGGCACAGCGCCAGATCATGGCCGTGCCCAGCGTGTTCCTGAACGGCCAGGTGTTCGGCCAGGGCCGCATGGGCGTCGAGCAGATCCTCGCCAGGCTCGACACCGGCAGCGCCGCGCGCGACGCCGCGCGCCTGGCCGACAAGGCCCCCTATGACATGCTGATCGTCGGCGGTGGCCCGGCCGGTGCGGCAGCAGCGGTGTACGCGGCCCGCAAGGGCATCCGCACGGGCGTGGTCGCCGAGCGCTTCGGCGGCCAGACGCTGGACACGATGGCGATCGAGAACTTCATCTCGGTCAAGGAGACTGAAGGACCGAAGTTCGCCGCCGCGCTGGAGCAGCACGTGCGCGCCTACGAGGTCGACATCATGAACGCCCAGCGCGCGGTCAAACTGGTGCCGGGCGACCTGCCCGAGGTGCACCTGGCCAACGGCGCGGTGCTGAAGGGCCGCACGGTGGTGCTGTCCACCGGCGCGCGCTGGCGCGAGGTCAACGTGCCCGGCGAGAAGCAGTACCGCAACCAGGGCGTGGCCTACTGCCCGCACTGCGACGGCCCGCTGTTCAAGGGCAAGCGGGTGGCGGTGATCGGCGGCGGCAACTCGGGCGTCGAGGCCGCCATCGACCTGGCCGGCCTGGTGTCCCATGTGACCCTGCTGGAGTTCGGTGATGCGCTGCGCGCCGACGCCGTGTTGGTGGCCAAGCTGAAGAGCCTGCCCAACGTGAGCATCCACACCCAGGCCCAGACCACCGAGATCACCGGCGACGGCAAGAAGGTCAATGGCCTGAGCTACACCGACCGGGCCACCGGCGTGGCGCGCCATGTCGCGCTCGAAGGCGTCTTCGTGCAGATCGGCCTGGTGCCCAACACCGAGTGGCTGAAGGGCGTGGTCGAGCTGAGCCGGCATGGCGAGATCGTGGTCGACGCGCGTGGCCAGACCAGCGCGCCGGGCGTGTTCGCCGCGGGCGACGCGACCACCGTGCCGTTCAAGCAGATCGTCATCGCCGCGGGCGACGGCGCCAAGGCCGCGCTGGGTGCCTTTGACCATCTGATCCGCACGCCCGCACCCCTGATCGCCGCGGCCACCTGAAATCGAGACGCCCGGTGTCGGGGCACCGACCACCGCACCCCGTACATACCCCTCCCGCGTTCGTGGGACGCTCCCCCCCAATGCACAGGATGTGCGGGGGGACAGTGCCTCACAAGAATGACGACGTCCGCTCCCGGTTCATCCGGGCGGCGGGTGGAGCGGCAGGCCGAGGCCTGCGCTCGCAAGAATGTCATTCAACGATTCCGGAGGTTCCATGTTGCGTTCCGTTCAATTCTGTCTGCTGGCCGTCGCTGCCGCGCTGTCCCTGGGTGCCCATGCCAAGGGCGAGCCGCCCGGGCTCAAGGGCAACCAGGCCCAGGCGGCGCCGCAGGCCATCAGCACCGCGCACAAGCTGCTGAAGAGCTACTTCGACACCAACAACGAGAGCGGTCTCCCCTTGGGCGCGGGCACGTTCACGACGGTCGGCACCCAGCTGACCGTGAACTGCACCAATGCGGCCGGCTGCACCATCGCCGGCAACCTGAACGCCCAGCTGAGCGGTGGAGCCAGCGAGAACAATGCCGCTGTGTGCCTGGTGATCAACGGGGGCTCGATCAGCTGCCCGTTCAACACCATCATCCGCGCTGGTGGCGGCTTCCAAGTCATGAACTACCAGACCTTTGCGTTCGTGCCCTTGGGCAACCACACGGTCGACATGACGGTGTTCAGCAGCACCGCCTCGGCCCTGTACCGCTGGAACAAGGAAATCAAGCTGTACAAGCCCTGAGGTGTGGGCACCCGGTGCCGGCGTACCGGCCCCACCCGCCAAGCGGGTGCTCAGCCGGCTTGGGAGCGGCCCGGCGCTCGGCTGAGATCCCTGGCTTCCTGAGCCTTTCGCCGGGTCATGCCGGCGTCGGTGGCACACTCGCCGCCGATGCCGGATGACCCGATTCTCTTTGGACGACCAGAGGCCGCGCCATGCTGATCCGCGCCCTGGCACCTGGAGACGCGTCGGCCTTCCAGGCGCTGCGCTTGCAAGGCCTTCGTGAGTGCCCTGCCGCCTTTGCGTCGAGCTGGGAAGAGGAGCAGGGCAAACCGCTGCAACAGGTGGCAGCCCGCCTGGCGTCCGGCCCGCCGTTCGGCGTCCATGGCGCCATCGACGAGGCCGGGCGGCTGGTGGGCGTGGTGGGCCTGGCGTGTGAAGGCATGCACAAGCTGGCCCACAAGGCGGTGCTGTGGGGCATGTACGTGGCACCGTCCGCGCGCCGGCAGGGCGTGGCCCGGAAGCTCGTGGCACACGTGCTCGACCAGGCCACCGCCATCGTCGGGTTGCGCCAGGTCACGCTCGGCGTGCACAGCGCCAACCACGCAGCGCTCTCCTTGTACGAGTCACTGGGCTTCACGGCCTGGGGCACCGAGCCGGGCGCTGCCTGGGTGGAGGGCGAGCCCCATGCCGAGACCTGGATGGTCCGCATGCTGCCGGGGCAGGCGCCGCCGCGCCCGCCGATGGCGGTGATGATCCCGAGCGCCGACCCGGCCGCCGCGCGTGCCTGGTACGGGTGCCTGTGGCCCGAGGCCCGCGCCGTGCACCTGGACGAGCCGGTGCCCTTCGACGGCCTGATGCAAGATCATGTGCTGCTGGAGTTCGTGCCCGCCGATGCCAAGCTGGCCATGGGCGCGGCCGGCACGGTCGTCTACTGGCCGGTGGCCGACTTCGACGCGCAGCGGGCCCACGCCGAGTCGCTCGGCGCGCGCCTGTACCGCGGCCCGCTGGCCATCGAGGACGGCCGCCGAATGGCCCAGTTCACGGACCCGTTCGGTAACCTCTTCGGGCTTCGTGGGTGATGGGGGCATCCGGCGTCGGCCTCAAGGCCCGACGTAGCGCGAGCGCACCCACATGCGGTCGCCACTGCGCCGCTGTTCCAGCGCATGGGCGATGAAACCGACGCAGCGTGGCGCCATCAGCATCACGGTCGACGCTTCGCGTGGCGCACCCAACGCACGCCGCAAGGCCACCAGCCCAAAATCCAGCGAGGGCTTCCAGCCCGTCAGCCGGTCGACCGCCGCGACCATCGGCAGGGGCGCACCCGATGGCTCGACGAGCGCCAGCAGGGCGAGTGCGCGAGGGTCGCCGGCCGGGTAGTACAGGTGGTCGAAACCGGGCAGTGCTTCGCCGCGGTCCAGCCGCGCGGCGAGCGCCGCTTCCGGGTCCGGCTGCGCCATCACCTCGTCCCACAAGGCCTCGACACACGCACTATCGCCGCCGTTGAAGGCCGCGCCGAGGTAACACAGCGAGCCCATCACCGAAGCGCCGAGTGAGGCACCGACCGAGCTGAGCTGGCGTGCCGCGAGCGCGATCAGGTTCATCTCGTGCTCGGCAGACAGCACCAGCGCCTGCCGCATCAGATCGGCGCTGCCCTGCGGAAGGCGCCAGTGCGCGACCAGCTGCACATGCGCCGGCTGCATGGAGGGCGCCTCGCCCAGAAAGCAGCCCAGCGCGGCGCGCAGATGCTGGCCGCAAGCGCGTGCCAGTGCCTCGCCGTCCGGCAGCCAGGCAGGCCCATGCAGTGAACCTTGCGCCATCGCCCAACGGGCCAAGGTGCGCTCGGCCAGTGGCCAGCTGGCAGTGGCCAGCACGCTGGCCGACCAGGCGTCGCCGAGCACCGGTGGTGCGCCATCGAAGGGGTCGTGCGACTCAAACTGCCACAGCAGCCGGGCCACGTCTTCGAGGCTGGCGCCGTCACGCGCCAGCTCGGCCGCCGGCCGGCCGCGGTAGACCGGTTGCCCATCGACGATGCCGGAGAGCGCCGAATCGAGCACTTGCAGCCCTTGCGTCAGCGCGCCCGTGATCTGTTGTTCGCCGCGCCGGCCCTGGCGGCGGCGCTGCACCAACTGGTCGATCTCGAAGCTGGAGTACCGGCTGGCACGCGGGTCGGCCAGGTCGGCCAGCGCGCTGAGCTGGTTGCGGCTGACGTAGGCGTAGAGCGTGGCCTTGCTGACGCCGAGCCGGCTGGCGGCCTCGTCGGCCGACAGCAGCTCGGTGCTGTGGGGGCGGCTCAAGCCGGCGCGGCGCTTCATATATTGACGAAGTTGATCAAGATTGACGGAGTGAACGAGTGTCGATTCAATCGCGTCTTCTTCAACGCCCGCTCAGGGTTTTCACGTGCCGAACATGGCTTTTTCGCTGGCTTCCTGCTTTCGTCTGCCCCTCCTGACCATCAGCCTGCTGTGCACCACGTTGCATGCCGAACCGGTCGCCGATGCCGTGCCTGCCCAACGGGTCGAGGTGCGTGGCGCGGGTGAACTGCAGGCCCGGCGCGATGCGCTGGAAGCGCGGATCGTCGTCGGCCGCGACGAATTGCTGCGCCAGGGCGACAGCAACCTGGCCGACGCGCTGCGCCGCGTGCCCGGCATCACCGTCAGCACCACCGGCGGCCGCGGTGCCGAGATCCGCATGTCCGGCCTCGGCGGCGGCTACACCCAGGTGCTGCTCAACGGCGAACCGGTGCCGCCCGGGTTCTCGCTCGAAAGCCTGTCGCCGGAGCTGATCGAGCGGGTCGAGGTGTCACGCAGCCCGGGCGTCGACCAGAGTGCGCAGGCCATCGCCGGCAGCGTCAACATCGTGCTGCGCCGCACGCTTCGCGCGGCCCAGCGAGACATCAAGCTCGGCGGTGCGCGCGCACTCGAGCGGCCCACGGCATCGGTCGACGGCACCATCGCCGACCGCGACGGCGCGTGGGCCTGGGGCCTCGGTGTGGGGCTGGTGACGGAAGATCAGGCCTGGCCGATGCGGCTGGCGCTGCGCGCCACCGACGGCGACGGCCGATGGGTGCAGGCCTACACGACCGACAAGCGCGAGTTCGACCGCAGCGATAGCCTGAACCTGACCCCGCGCCTGAGCTACGCGCCCAACGAGCACGACAGCCTCAGCACCGACCACCTGCTGCGTGTGCGCCGCAGCACCGGCGGCGCGCTCGACCGGCGCACCCCGCAGGTGGGCGACCCGCCGATCTTCGGCCGCAACGACCTGTACCTGGTCGCCGACGTCGTGCAGTGGCGAGGCCGGGTCGGCTGGAACCGGCAGTTCGCCGATGCCGCCAAGCTCGAGGCCAAGCTCGGCGCCACCTATGCCCGCCGCGCATCGGAGGCCGAGTTCGACGGCTGGAACGTGGCCGGAACGCCGATTCGCGACGCGCAGGTGCACTCGGTGGCGGTCGACCAGGGTGCCAGCGCGGCCGGCAAGTACCGCCGTGCGCTGGGTGAGGCCCACACCTTGACGCTGGGCTGGGACGGCGAGTACGGCCAGCGCAACGAAGATCGCATCCAGCGCGAACAGCCGCTGCCTGGCGGGTTGCCCGTGGAGAACCTGGACGAGGTTTATCAGGCCGACGTCACCCGCGTGGCCTTGTTCGCGCAGGACGAATGGGCGCTCGATGCGCAGTGGAACGCCTCGTTGGGCCTGCGCTGGGAAGGGCTTCGCAGCGTCAGTGAAGGCAACGTGTTCGAGGGTGTGACGAGGCAGACCAGCGTCTTCAGCCCGGTGCTGCGTGCGGTCTGGAAGCTGCCCGAGACCAAGGACCAGCTGCGCATCGGCCTGGCCCGCACCTACAAGGCGCCGACGCCGCGCGAGCTGATGCCGCGCCGCTTCGTCGCCAACGAGAACAGCCCGACCACGCCAGATCTGCAGGGCAATCCGGATCTGCGGCCCGAGTTGGCGTGGGGGTTGGACCTGGCCTACGAGCGCTACCTCGGCCCGGCCGGCATGGCCAGCCTGTCGGCCTACGCCAAACGGGTCCAGGACGTGATCCTCGACGAGCTGATCCTTCAGGACGTCGGCGCCACGACGCACTGGGTGCAGCGGCGTTCGAACCAGGGTGTGGCGCGCATCTGGGGCGTCGAGTTCGAGACGCGGCTGGACCTGCGCAAGCGCTGGGCCGAGGCGCCACCGGTCGAGCTGCGCGCCAACCTGGGGTGGAACCAGTCGCGTGTCGATGCGGTGCCTGGCCCGGACAACCGCCTCGCGCGGCAGACGCCGTTCGCGCTGAACCTGGGCGCCGACTGGCGGCCCGGCACGGGGCCATGGGTGGCCGGCGGCAACTTCAATCTGCAGGGCGGCGGCCCGGTGCGGCTGTCACCCAACCGCTGGGGTGGCACGCCGACCAAGCGCCTGCTCGACCTGTATGTGCAGTACAAGGCCGGCGACACCGACCAATGGCGCCTGGCCCTGAACAACCTGCTGCACCAGGACGAGGTGACACCTGCACGCGTCGATGCCGACGGCCTGAGCTACGCGCAAAGCGAACTGCTGCGCACCGGTGTCGCCGTGCGCCTCAGCTGGGAACACAGGTTGTAGGTGGCTGTCGGCGTGCGTGGCGGCAGGCCCTCAAGGAACGCCGTGGTGCATCACCAGATCCTGATGCGTTCCTCGGGCGACTTGAACATCTTGTCGCCGGCCTTGGTGCCGAAGGCCTCGTGGAAGCCGTCGTGGTTCACCGCGGCGCCGTTGGCGCGGAACTCCGGCGGCGAGTGCGGGTCGATGGTCAGCAGCTGAAGCGCGCGCTCCTCGCGCGTCTTCTCGCGCCAGGCCTGCGACCAGCCGAGGAAGAAGCGCTGCTGCCCGGTGGTGCCGCCGATCACCGGCGCCGCCTGGCCTTTCAGCGAGCGCTGGTAGGCCTTGTAGGCGATCTGCAGGCCGGACAGGTCGGCGATGTTCTCGCCCAGCGTCAGCTTGCCGTTCAGGCGCTTGCCGGGCAGGGCTTCGTAGGTCTCGTACTGGGCCACCAGCTTGGCGCCCACCGCTTCGAAGGCCTTGCGGTCGTCGTCGGTCCACCAGTTGCGCAGCACGCCCTCGCCGTCGAACTGGCTGCCCTGGTCGTCGAAGCCATGGCTGATCTCATGGCCGATGACAGCGCCGATCGCGCCGTAGTTGGCGGCGTCGTCGGCCGCCATGTCGAAGAACGGCGGCTCCAGGATGGCGGCCGGGAAGACGATCTCGTTGAGGGTCGGGTTGTAGTAGGCGTTGACCGTCTGCGGCGTCATGCCCCACTCGGTGCGGTCCACCTTCTTGCCGGCCTTGGCGGCCACCCGCTCCCACTCGAAACGGGCCGAGCGCAAGGTGTTGCCCAGTGCATCGCCGGGGCGCACCTCGAGCTTGCCGTAGTCGCGCCACTGATCGGGGTAGCCGATCTTGGTCATGTACTTGGACAGCTTGTCCTGCGCCTGGGCCTTGGTGGCCGGGGTCATCCAGGCCAGGCCGTCGATAGAGTCCTTGTAGGAGGCCAGCAGGTTGCCCACCAGCTCCTGCATGCGCGCCTTGTGGGCGGGCGAGAAGTGGCGCGCCACATAGATCTGGCCCACGGCCTCACCCAGGGCGCCGTTCAGCTCGGTGATCGCCTGCTGCCAGCGCGGCTTCGGCTCCTTGGCGCCGGTCAGCGCGGTGCCGCGGAAGGCGAAGCGCGCGTCGCGGAAGGCCTGCGGCAGCACCGGCGCCGCGGCGTCCAGGCTCTGCAGCTTCAGGTACACCTTCCAATCGGCCAGGGGCACCTCACCCAACAGCTTGGCGATGGCGACCGTGGCGCTCGGCTGCGACACCGACAGCCGGTCCACGTTGGCCAGCGCCGCGCTCTCCATGAACGCGGCCCAGTCGAAACCCGGCGCCGTCTTGGCCAGCTCGGCCGGCGTCATCGGGTTGTAGATCTTGACCATGTTGCGGTTCTCGACCTTGTCCCAATGGGCCTCGGCGATCTGCTGCTCGATGGCCATCACCTTCTTGGCCATCTCGGCCGGCTGCGCCAGGCCGGCCAGGCGGGCCAGGGTGGTCAGGTAGGTCTCGTAGGCGGTGCGGGCCTTGGCCAGGCGCTCGTCGTCATTCTTCAGGTAGTAGTCGCGGTCGGGCAGGCCCAGGCCGCCTTGCCAGGTGAGCGCACGGTTCACCGTGGGCTCCTTGAAGTCGCCCAGCACCCACAGCTGCACCGGCGTCTCCAGCCGGCCCTGGGCGCGGCCCATCCACTGCGCCATCGCCTTGGGCGTCTTCAGCGCGTCGATCTCGGCCAGCATCGGCTTGATCGGCGCCAGGCCGGCCTTGTCGATCGCGGCGGTGTCCAGGAAGCTGCTGTAGAACGCGCCGACCTTCTGCTCGACGCTGCCCTTCGGGTACTGGCGCGTCGCCAGTTCGTCGACGATGGCCCGCACGCGCTTGTCGGACAGGTCGCGCAGCTGGATGAAGGTGCCGTACTCGGGCTTGTCGGCCGGGATTTCGGTGTTCTTCAGCCAGCCGCCATTGGCGGCGCGGAACAGATCGTCCTGCGCCCGGACGCTGGGGTCGAAGCCGGCGGTGTCGAGCCCGGCGGCCGGCGTGGCCGCGAGGCTGGTGGTGGCAAGGTGGACAAGCAGGGCCATGGTGCTGAGGCGGATTGTCTTCAAGATGGGCTTTCCAGGTCGGCCGGCGGGTGACGCCAGCGGGTCAGGGTTACTCCGGAGGCCGTGCGAGGCCGCCCGAAACGCGCGACGATAACGGCGATGTCGCCGATCCGGGAGTGCGGTGCGACGAGTTGCAGCCCGGCCGCGACCGGTGGCCGGTTTCAGGCGACCAACGTGCTCAATCGAGGACGAAACTCTCGTCGCCGGCGCCCGGAACGCAACCCTCGGCGATCGGATCCCAGCCCCGGTGGACGACCACCCGCCGGCCTGCATGGCACAGCTCCACCCGCTGGGCCTCCGGCAGGTGCAGCCGGGCGAAGCGCTCGATCGAGGCCGGCAGGCTGACGCGGTAGACGGCGCGCGCCAGGTCCTCGCCCGGGTGGTCGTCGTTGTGCAGCCAGGGCACCAGGCCGGCCACCCAGACCAGCGGCCAGACGGCCACGTCCACCTCGGTGGGCCGGTAGCCTGCCTGGGCCAGCCAGTGCTGGGCGTGCAGTCGCGGCGCGGCGCCTTCGGTCGGCGGCGACCAGGCGGTGGCCAGCATCTCCACCACCCACTGGTTGCAGTTCTGGTAGCGCTCGCTCCAGGCGTGCGCGTTGGCGCTGTAGTCGGCGCCCAGCAAGGCCAAGGCCTGGCGCTTGTCGGTGACCGTGCGGTCCAGCAGCGCGCTGGCCTCGGCGGGCAGGAAGACCAGCGACACGTAGCCCAGATCGGCGTCGTTGCTGCCGAGCAGGAAGCCGGCCAGACCCTGGTCGAAGATCCGCGGCCGGCCTTCGTCGCAGGCGTAGTACAGCTGGCGCACCGCCCAGGGCGTCTCCGCGCTGTCGCGCAGGCTGAAGCCGGCGTGCGAGTAGCGCTGGCCCAGCAGGCTGAGATCGGTGCCGGAGCGGGCCACCAGCGCCAGCGGCTGGCCTGCGCGCGCCAGCTCGGCGCGCACCACATCGCCGAAGCGGAACAGGGTGTCGTGCTGCGCGGCGCTGACCGGTGCCGGCTGGTCGCAGGAGCGCAGCGAGCCAGCCTGGCAGCTTGCGCCCGCCAGGCCGAGCAGCAGCGCCGCGAGGGCGACGCGCCTCATGGGGGTGGTCAGATCGTGACGGGGCGGATGTCCAGCTCGCGGTGGCGCGCGTCGTCCAGCACCAGGAAGAACGGCGCCTGCGCCTCGCGCAGTGCGAACTCGACGCCGTAGGAGCGCGGTTTGGCGGTGATCACCTGCCCGGCACCGAGTGGCGTGCGGTCCAGAGTGGCTTGCGGCAGGATCAGCGCGAACGCACCCTGTGGGCCGTCGTCGGCCACCGACTGCAACGCCACGCGCTGCATGCCGGGGCGCTCCGGCACCGCAGCGACGTCGACGATGCGGTAGTCGCCCTGGGCCGTCTTGCCGCCCTGCGAGGAGCTGTTGCTGGAGGCCTCGAACGAGCCGGAAACGCTGCCGACCGAGACCGAGGAACCCTCGGACGAGGCGGAGCTGGCCGAGCTGGCGGCGAGCGCCGGCACGGTGGCCGCGCCCAGCAGCAGGGCGAAGGTGGCAAGGGGGAGATGACGGTTCATGGTGGCGTGGGTGTCAGGTTGGATGAATCTGCAGCGTTCAGGCGTGCTCGGCCACGCGCTTGGCCAGGTGGGCCAGGGCCTCCTCGACCTGGTCGACCAGCACCAGGCAGAGGTCGCCCGGCTGCAGGCGGGCCAGCGCCGAGTCGATGGCGACGAACTCGCCGCGGATCTCGTCGACGAAACGGGTGCGCGGCGCGCCGTCCAGGCCCTGGCGCAGCAGGCCGATGACCTCGCCGTCCTCGCGGCCGCGCTGGCAGGCGTCCTGGTAGAGGATCACGTCGTCGAAGGCGGCGCCGAGGATCTGGGTCTGCTCGCGGATGTCTTCGTCGCGCCGGTCGCCGGCACCGCTGATGACCACCGAGCGGCGCTTGGCCGGCATGGCGTTGACGGCCGAGACCAGCGCGCGCATGGCGTCCGGGTTGTGGCCGTAGTCGGCGATCAGCGTGGCGCCCTTGTAGTCCATCACGTTGAAGCGGCCGGGGGCGTTGTCGGCGTCGTTGAAGAAGCTGGCCAGCCCCGAGCGGATGGCGTCCCAGCTCAGGCCCACGCCCCAGGCGGCGCCGATGGCGGCCATCGCGTTGTCGATCTGGAAGCCGATGGTGCCGTGGCGGGTCAGCGGGATGTCGCGCAGCGCCACGAACTCGCGCCAGTTGCCCTCGGCGGCCTCGATGTGGTCGCCATCCACGTACACGCAGCGCTGGCCCTGCGCGCGGTGCGTGGCCAGCACCGGGTGGTGGCGGTCCTGTGCGAAGTAGATGACGCCGCCGGGGCAGGTGGGCGCCATGTTGACGCAGTGGGGGTCGGTGGCGTTGAGCACCGCGTAGCCGGTGGGGGCCACGTTCTGCACGATCACGCGCTTGAGCACCGCCAGATCCTCGACGGTGGTGATGTAGTTCAACCCGAGGTGGTCACCGGCGCCGATGTTGGTGACCACGGCCACCTGGCAGCGGTCGTAGCCCAGGCCTTCGCGCAGGATGCCGCCGCGGGCGGTCTCGAACACGGCAGCGTCGACATCGGGGTTCATCAGCACGTTGCGAGCACTTTTCGGGCCCGAGCAGTCGCCGGAGTCGATCTGCCGGCCGTTGACATGCACGCCGTCGGTGTTGGTCATGCCCACGCGCAGGCCGCTGGCGCCGAACAAGTGGGCGATCAGGCGGCTGGTGGTGGTCTTGCCGTTGGTGCCGGTGACCGCGACCACCGGGATCCGGCCGTCGTCGCCCGGCGGGTAGAGGTGGTTGATCATCGCCTCGCCGACCGGCCGGCCCTTGCCGAAGGAGGGCGACAGGTGCATGCGCAGGCCCGGCGCGGCATTGACCTCGACGATGCCGCCGTGCTGGTCTTCGAGCGGGCGGATCATGGTCTCGCAGACCACGTCGACACCGCAGATGTCCAACCCCACCATGCGCGCCGCGGCCACGGCGCGGGCGGCGACCTCGGGGTGCACGTCGTCGGTCACATCGGTGGCGGTGCCGCCGGTCGACAGGTTGGCGTTGTTGCGCAGGATCACCCGCTGGCCCTTCTCGGGCACGGATTCCGGCGTCAACCCCTGCAGGGACAGGCGGGCCACGGCGATGTCGTCGAAGCGGATCTTGGTCAGTGAGGTGGCATGGCCGTCGCCGCGGCGCGGGTCGGCGTTGACCTGGTCGACCAGCTGGCGCACCGTGTGGCCGCCGTCGCCGATCACGTGCGGCGGGTCACGGCGGGCGGCGGCCACGAGGCGCTGCCCCACCACCAGCAGGCGGAAGTCGCTGCCGGGCAGGAACTTCTCGACCATCGGGTGGCCGATTTCCTCGGCCGCCTGGTAGGCGATCTCCAGGTGGGCGCGGTCGGTGATGTTGACGGTGACGCCCTTGCCCTGGTTGCCGTCCTGCGGCTTGACGACCACCGGCAGGCCGATCTCCTGCGCCACCTCCCAGGCATCGTCCACGCTGGAGACGGGCCGGCCCAGCGGCACCGGCACGCCGGCCGAGCGCAGCAAGGTCTTGCACAGGTCCTTGTCCTGGGCGATGGATTCGGAGACGGCGCTGGTCGTGTCGACCTCGGCGGCCCAGATCCGGCGCTGCTTGCTGCCCCAGCCGAACTGCACCAGGCTGCCGCTGGTCAGGCGCCGGTACGGGATGCCGCGGGCGATGGCGGCGTTGACGATGGAGCCGGTGGAGGGGCCGAGGCGGATGTCCTCGTCGAGCTCGCGCAACTTGGCGATGACCGCGTCGCTGTCGAAACCGTCGGCACCGTTTTCGCCCAGCGCCGCACGCAGCAGGTGTTCGGCGGCCTCCAGCGCCTGCCGGCCGACCGGCTCTTCGCTGTACTCGGCGACAACCTGGTAGACACCGGGCTCCACCGTCTGGGTGGTGCGGCTGAAGGTCACCGGGCAGCCGGCCTGCGTCTGCAGCGCCAGCGTGGCGGCCTCCAGCACATGGGCCAGCGAGGCCTGCTCGGGCTTCAGGCGCAAGGCGCCGAGCCCAGGGAACAGCGCGCGCAGGCGCGCCTCGAAGCCGGGCAGGGTGGTCAGCGCACGCTCGTGCTCGTCGCAGGCGACGATGGCTTCGACGGCGGTGTGCCGGCTCCAGAGGTTGGGGCCACGCAGGGCACGGATGCGGGAGATGTCCATGGAGGGCAGGGTCGTCGAGGTCGTGGAAACGAGGGTGAGGTCAGGCGTGCGCGGTCGTGAGATCGAAGGTCTCGATGCCGGCGCCGATCAGCTCGGGCGAGATGCCGAAGGCCCAGGCCGCGGCCACCGCGGCCAGCAGGGCCTCGGCCAGGGCGCCGCCGCCGTCGCCGTCGTGGCCGTGGCGGCGCAGCACGCCCACCACGTCGGGGCCGGGCAGCTCGCTGGCGCCGCTGACCAGCATCACCCGGCCGGCGCGCAGCACGGCGGCGCGGCCGCCCTCGGACACATGGTCGCGCAGGGCCTCCGGCACGCCGGCCGGGCCCTCGATGGCATACAGCAGCACCTCGCCGTCGCACAGATCGGCGAGATCGCAGATGCGCGGGTCGGCGGCGTTGAGCACGCCGACGCCGTCGTCCAGCACCACGTCGATCTGGGTGCGCAGCACCTTGTAGAGCTGGTCGCTCTCGCTGAGGTCGTGGCGCGACAGCTCCTCGACGCCGCCCATGTCGGTGACCACGCCGACGTGGCAGCGGTCGTAGGGCAGGCCCTCGTCGAGGATCAGCGACGGGCCGTTCTCGAACACCGCGGCCTGCGCCTCGCGGTTCATCAGCAGGCGGTGGCTGCCGTCCCAGAACCGGGTGCTGTGGTACTTGCCGATCGCCTCGATGCGGCGCTGGCCGAGGAACAGGCCGTCGCGGCAGGCCAGGCCGGTGTGGCGGCCCGAGAGGTGCACCAGCCAGGCGATGGCGCGCGCGATGGTGGCCGTGCCGCGCGTGCCGGCCACGCCGACGATGGGGATGCGGCCGGGGTGCGGGTCGTGGTCGTCGCTGGGGAAGAGCTGCTCGACGATGGCCTGGCCCACCGGGCGCGGCTTGCCGACGGCGGGCTTCAGGTGCATCAGCAGGCCCGGGCCGGCGTTGACCTCGACCACCGCGCCGCCCTGTTCGTGCAGCGGGCGCGAGATGTCCTCGGCCACCACGTCGATGCCGGCGATGTCCAGGCCCACCGCTCGGGCCGCCAGCGAGACGTAGTGGTCGACCTCGGGGTGCAGGTCGTCGGTGCAGTCGATCGCCACGTTGCCGTTGCGCTGCACCAGCACCCGGCGGCCGGCGGCGGGCACCGAATCGCAGGTCAAGCCCTGGCGCTGCAGGTCGAGCAGGATCACGCCGTCCTCGCGCGGGTTCAGGCGGTTCAGCGGGTGGTCTTCGGTGGTGCCGCGGCGCGGGTCGGAGTTGATCTGTGCGTCGACCAGGTCGGCCACGTTGTGCTGCCCGTCGCCGGTGACCCAGGCGGTCTCGCCGCGGGCGGCGGCCACCACCTTGCCGTTGACCACCAACAGCCGGTGCTCCTGGCCGGGGATGAAGCGCTCGACCATCACTTCGCTGCCGTGGCGCGCCGCCACCTCGTAGGCAGCCTCGACGTCGGCCTGCTGCGTGAGATCGAGCGTGACGCCGCGGCCGTGGTTGCCGTCGGTGGGCTTGACCACCACCGGGGCGTCGAAATCCTGCGCCGCGCGCCAGGCCTCGGCCGGGCTGTGCACGATCTCGCCCTCGGGCACCGGCACGCCGCAGGCCTGCAGCAAGGTCTTGGTGAGGTCCTTGTCGCAGGCGATGGTCTCGGCGATGGCACCGGTCAGGTCGGTCTCGGCGGTCCAGATGCGGCGCTGGCGGGCGCCGTAACCCAGCTGCACCAGGTTGCCGTCGTTCAGGCGGATGTGCGGAATGCGCCTGTCGGTGGCGGCGGCCACGATGCAGGCGGTGGAGGGGCCCAGGTAGCAGTCGTCGATGGCGTCCCGCACGGCGGCCACGGCGGCGGCGACATCGAACGGTTCATCGTTGATCGCCGCCATCAGCAGGGCATGGCCGCGCTGCAGGGCGGCCCGCCCGACCTGCTCGTTGCGCGAGCGGAACACCATGCGGTAGACGCCGTGCCGGCTGGTGCTGCGGGTCTGGCCGAAACCGGTGGGCATGCCGGCCAGGTTCAGCAGCTCGATCACGCAGTGCTCGAGGATGTGGCCGGCCCAGGTGCCCTCCTGCAGGCGCTGCAGGAAGCCACCGCGCTCGCCGACGCCGCAGTGGTGCTCGGCCAGGGCCGGCAGCAGGCCCAGCAGGCGGTCGGTGAAACCGGGCAGCTTGTGGGAGGGGAGGTCTTCGAGTTCGCCCAGGTCCAGCCAGGTTTCGAGCACGGACCGGTAGGTCCAGATGTTGGGGCCACGCAGGTAGGTGGTGCGCAGGAGCTGGATGTCGTTCTTCTTCGCTGTCATGGGCAGGGCAGGGCGGTTGAGCGGGGCAGGGGGAGCCGTGGCCGGGAGGCGACGCAGCCCCCGAATTCTGCGCCCGCCGGAGCGCTTTCGCGGCTCAGGGGACGCACGGGGCAGGCGGCATCGCCGCTTTCAAGGAGAATGCCGCGCTCAGCATGTCACAAACACATCCCGCCCCGGTCGCCCCCCTGTCTTCGGGCGCGGCACCCCTCGATGCCGGGGACAACGTGCTGGCCACCCTGGCGGTTGACCTCGACGAGGCGCTCGCCTTCGGTTCCGGCCAACTCGTGCTCAGCGAACAGGCCCTCTGGTCGCGCCCGCCCGGCGTGGGCGGCTGGCAGCGCCTGGCGATCGCCCCCGACCTGGAACTTCGGCACCATGACCACGCCGGTGTCGGCACGCTGGAGCTGACCCGGCCCGGCGAGCGCGTGGCGCGTTGGCGCTTCACGCTGGCGGCCAACGTGCAGGCGCTGCGCTTCGTCAAACGCTTCGAGCAGTTGCAGGCCGCCCGCGAACGCGGCGTGGCGCCCGAGGGCGACGACCCCACCCGCTGCCCCTCGTGCCGGGCCCCGCTGCCGCCCGACAGCGACGAGTGCCCGCTGTGCACCCGCGAGCTGAACACGCCGCCGTCGACCTGGGTGCTGCTGCGCCTGTGGCGTTTCGCCCGGCCGTACCAGGGCCAGTTGCTGATCGGCTTCCTGCTCACGCTGGCCGCCACCGGCGCCACGCTGGTGCCGCCCTACCTGACCATCCCGTTGATGGACAAGGTGCTGATCCCGTTCCAGAACGGCCACCAGATCGACCCGTCGTACGTGCTGCTGCTGCTGTCCGGCCTGCTCGGCTCCGCCCTGCTGGCCTGGGGCCTGGGCTGGGCCCGCACCTGGTTGCTGGCGTTGGTGTCCGAGCGCATCGCGGCGGATCTGCGCATCGGTGCCTTCGAGCACCTGCTGGGTCTGTCGCTGGATTATTTCGGCGCCAAACGCACCGGGGACCTGATGGCCCGCATCGGCTCCGAGACCGACCGGATCTCGGTGTTCCTCTCGCTGCACGCGCTGGATTTCGCCACCGACGTGCTGATGCTGGCGATGACCTCGCTGATCCTGTTCTCCATCAACCCCTGGCTGGCATTGGTCACGCTGCTGCCGCTGCCCTTCATCGCCTGGATGATCCACCTGGTGCGCGACCGCCTGCGCACCGGTTTCGAGAAGATCGACCGCGTCTGGGGCGACGTGACCAACGTGCTGGCCGACACCATCCCCGGCATCCGCGTGGTCAAGGCCTTTGCGCAAGAGGGCCGCGAGGCCGCGCGCTTTCGCGATGCCAACAAGCAGAACCTGGCCGTCAACGACCGACTCAACAAGACCTGGAGCCTGTTCGGCCCCACGGTCTCGCTGCTCACCGACATCGGCCTGCTGGTGGTCTGGGGCTTCGGCATCTGGCAGGTCAGCAAGGGCGAGATCACGGTCGGTGTGCTGACCGCCTTCATCGCCTACATCGGCCGCTTCTACGGCCGGCTCGATTCGATGAGCCGCATCGTCTCGGTCACGCAGAAGGCGGCGGCCGGCGCCAAGCGCATCTTCGACATCCTGGACCATGTCTCCAACGTGCCGGAGCCGGCGAACCCGGTGCCCACCGGCCCGGTGAAAGGCGGCGTGACGATGGAGTCGATCGGCTTCCGCTACGGCAACCGCTCGGTGATCCGCGGGCTGAACCTGGAGATCCGGCCCGGCGAGATGATCGGCCTGGTGGGCCACAGCGGCTCGGGCAAGAGCACCCTGGTGAACCTGATCTGCCGCTTCTACGACGTGACCGACGGCTCGATCAAGCTCGACGGCGTCGACATCCGCCGCTTCGCCGTGGCGGACTACCGCCGCCACATCGGCCTGGTGCTGCAGGAGCCCTTCCTGTTCTTCGGCACGGTGGCCGAGAACATCGCCTACGGCAAGCCCGGTGCCACGCGCGACGAGATCGTCGCCGCGGCCCGCGCCGCCCACGCGCACGAGTTCATCCTGCGGCTGCCGCAAGGCTACGACTCGCTGGTCGGTGAGCGCGGCCAGGGCCTGTCCGGCGGCGAGCGCCAGCGCATCTCGATCGCCCGCGCGCTGCTGATCGACCCGCGCCTGCTGATCCTCGACGAGGCCACCTCGGCGGTCGACACCGAGACAGAAAAGGAGATCCAGAAAGCGCTGGACAACCTCGTCCAGGGCCGCACCACCATCGCCATCGCCCACCGCCTGTCCACGCTGCGCAAGGCCGACCGGCTGGTGGTGATGGACCGCGGCGAGGTGGTCGAGGTCGGCCACCACGACGAGCTGATGGCCCGCCAGGGCGCCTACTGGCGGCTCTACGAGGCCCAGGCCCGCAAGGCCGAGACCGAGGAAGGCAGCGATCACGATGCGGTGCTGATCGCCAGCACGCTGCCCCAACCCTCTGCCCACACCATGGTGGCGAAATGAGCGCCCCCACCTTCCAGCTGCAACGCGATCCCCTCGGCCAGCTGGTTTGTACGAGCGCCGACGGCGAGCGCCACGAGGCGGTGGTACCGGTCAGGGCCTTCCCGATCGGCGCCCCCGACGAGGGCATCTCGCTGGTCAGCACCGAGGGCCGCGAGCTGGCCTGGATCCCTCGCCTGGGCCAGCTGCCGGGGCCTGAGCGCGCCTTGATCGAGGCCGAACTGGCCAGCCGCGAGTTCGTGCCCGAGATCCTGCGCCTGGTCAGTGTCTCCACCTTCTCCAGCCCCAGCACCTGGCAGGTCGAGACCGACCGCGGCCCGACCCAGCTGGTGCTCAAGGGCGAGGAAGACATCCGCCGCCTGCCCGGCACCCGGGCCAGCCTGCTGATCACCAGCGGGCACGGCATCGTGTTCAGGGTGCGGGACCTGACCGCGATGGACCGCCACTCGAAGCGCTTGCTCGAGCGGTTTCTCTGAATGTCTGCCCCCGCCCGCGGAATACCGCGGCCTGCCCCCCGAGGGGGCGGCGCGGCCGCTTGTATGTTCAAAGCGAGACCAGCGCGGTAGAGTTTGATTTCCAT
>JADMKA010000160.1 GCA_018780145.1 Vitreoscilla sp.
GAGCTGGGGCGGCATGATCAACGGCATCATGACCCTGTCGGGCGCCTGGCACAAGCTGCGTGACGACCCGATCCTGAAGTTCCTGATCGTCTCGCTGTCGTTCTACGGCATGAGCACCTTCGAGGGCCCGATGATGTCCATCAAGACCGTCAACGCGCTCTCGCACTACACCGACTGGACCGTCGGCCACGTGCACTCCGGTGCGCTCGGCTGGGTCGGCCTGGTGTCGATTGGCGCGCTGTACTTCCTGATCCCGCGCATGTTCGGCCGCAAGAGCATGTACAGCACCCGTGCCATCGAGTTGCACTTCTGGGTGGCCACCATCGGCATCGTGCTGTACATCGCCGCGATGTGGATCGCCGGCGTGATGCAGGGCCTGATGTGGCGCGCGGTCAACCCGGACGGCACGCTGGTCTACAGCTTCGTCGAGAGCGTCAAGGCCACCTATCCGTTCTACGTGATCCGTGTCCTCGGCGGCGTGCTGTACCTGAGCGGCATGCTGATCATGGCCTGGAACGTGGTGATGACGATGCGCAGCGGCAAGGCTCAGCAGGTTGCGATTCCGGCTGTGCCGGCCCACGCCTGAACGGCCGCAAGGAGAACCCCATGGCAAGCCAACACACCCCCACCGGTCACGAAAAGATCGAGACCAGCAACTTCCTGATGATCGTGCTGATCCTCGCGGCGATCGCCTTCGGCGGTCTGGTCGAGATCGTTCCGCTGTTCTTCCAGCGCTCCACCACCCAGCCGGTCGAAGGCCTCAAGCCCTACACCGCGCTGCAACTGGCAGGGCGGGATGTCTACCTGCGCGAGGGCTGCTACAACTGCCACTCGCAGATGGTGCGCCCCTTCCGTGCAGAGACGCTGCGCTACGGGCCCTACTCGGTGGCCGGCGAGTTCGTCTACGACCACCCGTTCCAGTGGGGCAGCAAGCGCACCGGGCCGGACCTGCACCGCGTGGGCGGCCGCTACAGCGACGAGTGGCACAAGGTGCACCTGAACAACCCGCGCGATGTGGTGCCCGAGTCGAACATGCCGTCGTACCCTTGGCTGGCCCAGGCCACCCTGGCGCCGGCTGACCTCGCACCCAAGATGAAGGCGCTGCGCATGGTCGGCGTGCCCTACACCGACGACGAGATCGCCAAGGCCGGCGACGAGGTCAAGGGCAAGTCCGAGCTCGATGCCGTCGTCGCCTACCTGCAGGTGCTCGGCATCACGCGCAAGTAATCCAAAGGGGGCCGCGATGGAATTCGACGTCAACCTCTGGCGCAGCCTGATCACGCTGTTGTCGCTGGTACTGTTCGTGGCCTTGATGGCCTGGACGCTGAACAAGCGACGCCGGCAGGCTTTCGACGACGCAGCGCAGCTGCCGTTCGCCGACGACGAGCCGCGCGATCCCCCGGAAACCAAATGAAGGGCGTCCGGGTGGCCCGCCACCCACGCATCACTGGAGTGAAACATGAGTGACTTCTTCAACGACGGCTGGTCCATCTACGTGGCCGCCGTCACGGCAGCCGGGTTGGTGTTCTGCGTCTTCCTGCTGCTGGTTGCCAGCCGCCGCAAGGTGATGGCCGGCGACAACTCGACCGGCCACATCTGGGACGAGGACCTGAAGGAAATGAACAACCCGCTGCCGCGCTGGTGGGTGGGCCTGTTCATCCTGACGGTCGTCTTCGCCGTCATCTACCTGGTCATCTACCCGGGCATGGGCAGCAACCCTGGCACGCTGAAGTGGACGAGCACCGGCCAATGGCAGGCCGAGCAGGACAAGGCACGCACCACCATGGCGCCGGTCTATGCCAGCTTCGCCAACCTGACGGCCGAACAGCTGTCCAAGAACCCGCAGGCCATGGCCATCGGCGAGCGGCTGTTCGTCAACAACTGCGCCCAGTGCCACGGGGCCGACGGCCGCGGCAGCAAGACCTTCCCCAACCTGACCGACAGCGACTGGCTGGGTGGCACCGGCCCGGAGTACATCCACAAGACGATCGTCGAAGGGCGCCAGGGCATGATGCCGCCGATGGGCGCTGCCGTCGGCACGCCAGACGACGTGCGCAACGTGGCGAACTACGTGCTCAGCCTGTCGAACGGCCCGCACAACTCGGTGGCCGCGCAATTGGGCAAGGCCAAGTTCGCAGCCTGTGCGGCCTGCCACGGGCCTGATGGCAAGGGCAACCAGGCGCTCGGTGCCCCGAACTTGACCGACAAGACCTGGCTCCACGGCTGGGGCGAGGAGGCCATCGTCGCCATGGTCAATCAGGGCAAGACCAACGTGATGCCGCCTCAAGGCCCGCGCTTCACGCCGGAGCAGGTGAACGTGCTGACCGCCTATGTGTGGAACCTGTCGCAGGCGACGAAGGTCGCTTCGAACTGACCTGACCCAGCGTTGAAACCTTGATGAGCGACCCTGCCTCACTGAACCCCATCACCCCCGACCCGGCATCTGCCGGTGGCGGCGAGGACGGCACGGTCGCCATCGTTTCGCTGTACCAGAGCCAGAAGAAGATCTACGCGCGGGCCGTTTCCGGCCTGTTCGCCACATGGCGCTGGGCCCTGGTCTGGGCCACACAGATCCTGTTCTACGGCCTGCCGTGGCTGATGTGGAATGGCCGCCAGGCCGTGCTGCTCGATCTCGGGTCACGCCGGTTCTACATCGGTGGCCTGGTCCTGTACCCGCAGGACTTCATCTACCTTACCGCGCTGCTGATCATCTCGGCCTACGCGCTGTTCCTGTTCACCGCGGTGGCCGGGCGCCTGTGGTGTGGCTATGCCTGCCCGCAGACGGTCTACACCGAGATTTTCATGTGGGTCGAGTTGAAGATCCAGGGCGACCGCGCCCAGCGCATGAAGCTGGACGAAGGCCCCTGGAACTTCAACCGGGTGTGGCGTACGGCCGCCAAGCAGTCTGCCTGGATCGCCATGGGGCTGTGGACCGGGTTCACCTTCGTCGGCTACTTCACCCCCATCCGCACCCTGGCCCAGGAGGCCTCGCAGCTCGGCTTCGGCCCGTGGGAGTGGTTCTGGATCCTGTTCTACGGTTTCGCCACCTATGGCAACGCCGGCTACATGCGCGAGCAGGTCTGCAAGTACATGTGCCCGTACGCGCGCTTCCAGAGCGCGATGTTCGACCGGGACACCCTGATCATCAGCTACGACACCGAGCGTGGCGAGCCCCGTGGCTCGCGCTCACGCAAGGCCGACCCGAAGCAACTGGGCCTGGGCTCCTGCATCGATTGCGGCTTGTGCGTGCAGGTCTGCCCGACCGGCATCGACATCCGCAAGGGGTTGCAGTACGAGTGCATCGGTTGCGCCGCCTGCATCGACGTGTGCGACGGCATCATGGACAAGATGGCCTACCCGAAGGGCCTGATCCGCTACGCCACCGAGAACAGCCTGGCGGAGCACCTGTCCTGGCGCGACATCGTGCGCCGCGTGATGCGGCCGCGCGTGATGATCTACACCGCCATCCTGGTGGCGATCTGCACGGCTTTCGTGGTGAGCATCGCACTGCGCAGCCCGTTCCGGGTCGACGTGGTGCGGGATCGCGCGTCGCTGGCCCGCATCGTCGACGACGGCCGCATCGAGAACATCTACCGCCTGCAGGTCATGAACGCCACCGAGCAGTTGCAGCGTTATCGTGTGAGCGTCAGCGGCCTGCCGGGTATCGCCCTCGCCGATGTGCCGGACCTGGAGGTCAAACCGGCCGAGGCGCGTTGGGTGACCCTGGGCGTGCAGGTGGCCCCCGAGGCCGCCGCACAGGCCGGTGCCGGTGCCCACCCGATCGAGTTCCAGATCGAGCGGGTCGACCCACTGGTCGATGCCTCGGCCACCGTCCGCGTGCAAGAAAAATCCACCTTCATCGTGCCGCGGTGAACGGCTGCACTTGAATCGAACCTCGAAGAGGAGCATCACATGAACAGCAACGACACCGATTCGCCCACTGCGTGGTGGCGTTTCCCCATGGTCTGGCTGGTGGTCGGCGGGCCGCTGGCGGTGGTCGTGGCCAGCCTGGTGACGGCGTTCATCGCCGCGCACGGGGCCGACCCGGTGCTGACCGCCGAGGAGCGCGGCGGCATCAGCGAGCGCTCAGCCACCCCTGAGGCGCTCACGCCGGCGGTGCAGGCGCGCAACCATGCGGCCACGGCCAAGCCTTGAAGGAGCGCCGACGATGAGCGACGCACCCGGCCGCCCCGCCCAGATGCTGTGCATCCTGTGGCCTGCCTTCCTGATGGCCGGCGTGCTGGAGATGCTGGTCTTTGCGGTGGTGGACCCGGCGAACCTGCAGTGGTTCGGCGCCAGCCCGGTCGAGTTGCAGCCGACCACTGTCTACTCGGTGGCCTTCCTGCTGTTCTGGCTGGTCATCTCGATCGCATCGGGGTTGACGCAGTTTCTGGCCAACCCGGAAGCTCACTGATTCTCAGCAGGCGGCGCCGTTCACCAGGAGCTGAAGGCCCGGCTGATCGAGGATGCGGATGTGGCGCTGCTTGACCTCCAGCAGGCCGTCGTCCTGGAACTTCGAGAAGGTGCGGCTCACGGTCTCGAGCTTGAGGCCCAGGTAGCTGCCGATCTCCTCGCGCGTCATGCGCAAGATCAGTGACGAGGCCGAGAAGCCCCGCGCCTGCAGGCGCTGCGTGAGGTTGAGCAGGAAGGCCGCCAGGCGCTCTTCGGCCCGCATGCTGCCCAGCAGCAGCATCACACCGTGGTCGCGCACGATCTCTCGGCTCATGATCTTGTGGAACTGGTGCTGCAGGTCGGTGAACTCGCGCGACAGGTCTTCCAACTGGTCGTAGGGGATCACGCAGACCTGCGAATCCTCCAGCGCCACGGCGTCGCAGGAGTGCCGGTCGTTGCTGATGCCGTCCAGCCCCAGCAACTCCCCGGCCATCTGGAAGCCGGTGACCTGGTCGCGCCCGTCCTCGGACGAGACGCAGGTCTTGAAGAAGCCGGTGCGCACGGCATACAGCGACTGGAAGATGTCGCCCGAGCGGAACAAGGTGTCGCCGCGGCTCACCGTGCGGCGGGTGGCCACCAGGGTGTCGAGCTTGTCGAGATCTGCGCGTGCCAGGCCGACGGGCAGGCACAGCTCGCGCAGATTGCAGCTGGAGCAGGCGACTTTGAAGGCTTCGGGCTTCACGCTGGGCATTTCCGTCATAGGGTCGATTATCGCCTTCGGTGCAGGCATCTCGCTGACAAAGGCGGCGTTGGGGCAAGGGTCTGGAGCATGCCCCAGGTCAAGGGCGAGGGTATTCTTGAGGCGGCAGGCCCGACAAGGCTTGAGCCATATCAAGGCCGGCGGGATGCGCTTTGGCACCATGCCGGCATGGTCACGATCACCGCCGACACGGCACCTGCCACCGAAACCGGTTTGCCATTGGAGTTGCTCCGGCAGTTCGACGTCCCCGGTCCCCGCTACACCTCCTACCCCACGGCCGACCGCTTCGTCGAGGCTTTCACCGCCGCGGATTACGAGCGGGCGCTGGGCCAACGCGCCGAAGGCGCCATGGTGGGCGGGCGCACGCCGCTGTCGCTGTATGTGCACATCCCGTTCTGCGAATCGGTCTGCTACTACTGCGCCTGCAACAAGGTCATCACCAAGCAGCATGGCCGCGCGGCCGAGTACCTGGAGGTGCTGGAGGCCGAGATCGCCCTGCACGCCAGGGCCCTGGGCGAGCCTCAGGCCGTGTCGCAGCTCCACCTGGGCGGCGGCTCGCCGACCTTCCTGAGCGACGACGAACTGGCTGGCCTGATGGCCGCGCTGGGCAGTGCCTTCCGGCTCGCACCCGGGGCGGAGGTGTCGATCGAGGTCGACCCGCGCACCGCGTCCCCGGCACGGCTGGCGCACCTGCGCCAGATCGGCTTCAACCGGATCAGCTTCGGCGTGCAGGATTTCGACGCCGACGTGCAGAAGGCGGTTCACCGGGTGCAGTCGTTCGAGAGTGTGCGCGACCTGATGGTGGCGGCCCGTGAGCTGGCGTTCGAGTCGATCAATGTCGACCTGATCTACGGCCTGCCCAAGCAGACGCCGGTCTCGTTTGCCCGCACCATCTCGCAGGTGGGCGAGTTGCGGCCGGACCGCATCGCCCTCTATGCCTATGCGCACCTGCCGCAGCGCTTCAAGCCGCAGCGGCGCATCGACGTGGCGATGCTGCCACCGCCGGCTGACCGCGTGGCCATGCTCTCGGGTGCCATTGCCGGCTTCCTGGGCCATGGCTACAGCTACATCGGCATGGACCACTTCGCGCTGACGGGCGATGCGCTGGCCGCTGCCAAGCGCCAGGGCCGGCTGCACCGCAACTTCCAGGGTTACAGCACGCAACCCGATTGCGACCTGATCGGCCTGGGGGTCTCGTCCATCGGGCGCATGGGCGCCACCTACAGCCAGAACGCCAAGACCCTGCCCGAGTACTACGACGCCGTTCGCCAAGGCCAGTTTCCCATCGTGCGCGGCCTGGCATTGACCCGCGATGACCTGCTGCGCCGCGCCGTCATCATGGCGCTGATGTGCCAGGGCCGGCTGGAGTACGAATCCATCGAGTTGGCGCACCTGATCAAGGTGCCCGAGTACTTCCGCGCCGAGCTGGAGCAATTGGCCCCGTTCGCCACGCAAGGCCTGGTCCGGATGGAGCCCGGCGCCATCCAGGTGACCGCCCAGGGCTGGTTCCTGGTGCGGGCCATCGCCATGGTGTTCGACAAGCACCTGCAGGCTGATCGCGTGCGGGAGCGCTTTTCGCGCATCATCTGAGGGTGGATCTCGCCCTCGCTTTTAGTGCCTTGCTGATGGGGCTGGCCGGTTCGGTGCATTGCGTGGCAATGTGCGGGGCCACCAGCGCCGCAGCGGTAGGCGCCTGCACGCCCGGCCGGGAGCGCGCTGGTTGGATGGCATTTCACGGCGGGCGCCTGCTGGGCTACATGCTGGCCGGCGCCGTGGCGGCAGGCAGCGTGGGCGCTCTGGCAGGCTGGAGCGCCTGGAGCCCGGCCTTGCGCCCCCTGTGGACACTGGCCCACGTGTTGGCCCTGGCACTGGGCCTGTGGATGCTCTGGCAAGGCCGCCAGCCGGCCTGGCTGGAGAACATCGGCCGGGCAGGCCCGCGCCAGGTCCCCGCCGCCGGCCCGGGCTGGCAGCGCATCCAAGGTCCGGGTCGGGCGGCCGCGGCCGGCGGCTTGTGGTTCGCCTGGCCCTGTGGCCTGCTGCAATCGGCCCTGGTGGTGGCGGCGCTCGCCAACTCGCCGTGGGGCGGCGCCTTGACGATGGGGGCGTTTGCTCTGGCCTCGGCGCCGGCACTGGGGCTCGGCCCCTGGTTGTGGCTGCGCTGGCAGCGCGCCGGTGGCCAACCTGCGGCGCTGTCCGCCGGGGCCACCGCCTGGGCCGTGCGCTTTGCCGGCGCCACGCTGGCGGCGGCGTCGGCCTGGGCGATGGGGCACGACCTGATCCGGCAGGTGGTGGCCTATTGCATCTCGTGACTGCCGCGGTCAGCCGGCAGACAGGCCTGGTGAACTAGAATTTCAGATTCCAAAAACCTTTCTCACTCGACGCGCGGAGCCAAGCGACATGTACCAGCACATCAAGGTGCCCGAAGGCGGGCAGAAGATCACCGTCAACGCTGATTATTCGCTCAACGTCCCGAACAACCCGATCATTCCCTACATCGAGGGAGACGGCACCGGCTTCGACATCACCCCGGTGATGATCAAGGTGGTCGATGCCGCGGTGGCCAAGGCCTACGCCGGCGCCAAGAAGATTCACTGGATGGAGATCTACGCCGGCGAGAAGTCGACCAAGATCTATGGCCCGGATGTCTGGCTGCCGGAGGAGTCGCTCAAGGTCCTGCGCGAGTACGTGGTGTCCATCAAGGGCCCGTTGACCACCCCGGTGGGCGGCGGCATCCGCTCGCTGAACGTGGCGCTGCGCCAGGAGCTGGATCTCTACGTCTGCCTGCGCCCGGTTCAGTACTTCAAGGGCGTGCCCTCGCCGGTGAAGGAACCCGAGAAGACCAACATGGTCATCTTCCGCGAGAACTCGGAAGACATCTACGCCGGCATCGAGTACGAAGCCGAATCCGACAAGGCCAAGAAGCTGATCAAGTTCCTGATCGAGGAAATGGCCGTCAAGAAGATCCGCTTCCCCGACACCTCGGGCATCGGCATCAAGCCGGTTTCTCGCGAAGGTACTGAGCGCCTGGTGCGCAAGGCCATCCAGTACGCCATCGACAACGACAAGCCCAGCGTGACCATCGTGCACAAGGGCAACATCATGAAGTTCACCGAAGGTGGCTTCCGTGACTGGGCCTATGCCCTGGCCCAGAAGGAGTTCGGCGCCCAGCTGATCGACGGTGGCCCGTGGTGCTCCTTCAAGAACCCGAAGACCGGCAAGGACATCATCGTCAAGGATGTGATTGCCGACGCCTTCCTGCAGCAGATCCTGCTGCGCCCGGCCGAGTACTCGGTGATCGCCACCCTGAACCTGAACGGCGACTACATCTCCGACGCCTTGGCCGCGCAGGTCGGCGGCATCGGCATCGCCCCGGGCGCCAACCTGTCGGATTCGGTCGCCTGCTTCGAGGCCACCCACGGCACGGCGCCCAAGTACGCTGGCAAGGACTACGTCAACCCGGGCTCCGAGATCCTCTCGGCCGAGATGATGCTGCGCCACATGGGCTGGACCGAAGCCGCCGACCTGATCATCAGCTCGATGGAAAAGTCGATCGCCTCCAAGAAGGTGACCTACGATTTCGCCCGCCTGATGGACGGCGCGACCCAGGTCTCCTGCTCGGGCTTCGGGCAGGTCATGATCGACCACATGTAACGCAGTTCCAGGGCGCCTCCGGGCGTCCCGCCTGGTTCCAATCAGAACCCCAGTTCGTTGATTCGACTGGGTTTTTCGTTTCCTGTGTCCCAGCGCTTCCACCGATGCGCGCAGAAGTCTCTGCAGCACGCGCCAGCTCAGCCGGCCCGATCCAACTTGTCGAGCAGTGCCAGTGCGCGCTTGGGGTTGCCGCGCGCCGCACGCGTTTCGAAGCGCACGCGAGCGTCGTAGTTGGCCAAGGCCACCGTGGCCAGCTCGTCCATCAGCTTGTTGATGCTGATCGAGTTCGATTTCGCGAGTGCCTTCAGGCGCTCGTGCTTGTCGTCGGGCAACCGAATCGTCAGGGTAGACATGGAAAGGCCTCCAGGCATTGCTCGGGCGTCAGAACCCGAAGCATCGGGAACTTCAGTTCGCCGCGCGCAACATCCCGCAGATTGCGCGTCACGATGGCATCGGCCTGTGCGGCCACCGCCAACTCGATGAGGTGGTTGTCGCCTTCATCAGGCAGATTCGGCCGCCAGGCGTAAAAGACTTCGACCCAACGACAGCGACTCATCAGACCATCGAACACTTCGCCCCGTTCCTTGGCCGACAGTACGGAGTCGGCGAACAGTTCTGAGCGGCTCAAAACGTCTTCGTACTCGGCAAGCAGCGCCGGCCCCAATACGGGCTGGTGCTGGCCCTGCAGGCATGCGCGGAGCACGGCGCGCCCCGCGCCGCCGCCACGCAGCAGCGCTCCGACCAGAACATTGGTGTCCAGCACGACCGTGGCCATGTGTCATGATAGCACCCGTGCTATCAAAGAGCAGCCACAAGGCTTGATCACGGGGCCGTGCGACCGCCTGTCCCCGCGTCGGCGGGCATGACCGTCGCTTCACAGGGGCCGAAACCGATACTGCGGAAGCCGTTGCGGCTGCAACGGCCGGCGAGGGTGACGCTGTCGCCGTCTTCGACGAAGGCGCGGGTCTCGCCGCCGGGCAGGGCGATGCGCTGCTTGCCACCTTGCGTCAGCTCGAGCAGCGAGCCGGCCTGTTCCGGCCGCGGGCCGGACAAGGTGCCCGACCCGAACAGGTCTCCGCTGGCCAGCGCACAGCCGTTGACCGTGTGGTGGGCCACCAGCTGCGCCGCAGTCCAGTAGGCGGCGTCGGCGAAGTTCGAGTGGCTGATCACATGCGGCGGCAGGCCGGCCTCGCGCATCGCGCGGCTTTGCAGCCGCACCTCGAGCGCGATGTCGAACGCGCCGCCGCGGCGGTTGGCCTCGTCGTCGAGGTAGGGCAGGGGGGCCGGGTCACCCTCAGGCCGCGTGAAGGCGCGACGAAACGGCGCCAGCGCCTCCATCGTCACCAGCCAGGGCGAGACCGTCGAGGCGAAGTTCTTCGACAGGAAGGGCCCGAGCGGCTGGTACTCCCAAGCCTGGATGTCGCGCGCACTCCAGTCGTTGAACAGCGTGATGCCGAACAGGTGCTGCTCGGCGCTGGCCATGGGGATGGCCTGGCCCAATGGGTTGCCGCGGCCGATGAACAGGCCCAGTTCGAGCTCGAAGTCGAGCCGCTCGGTCGGCGCCAGCCGTGGGGCCTCGTCAGTCGCGCCCTTCAGCTGGCCCTGGGGCCGCGCGAAGCCTTGGCCGCTGGGCAGGATGGTCGAGGCGCGCCCGTGGTAGCCGATGGGCACCCACTTGTAGTTGGGCAGCAGCGGGTTGTCGGGGCGAAACAGCCGGCCCACTGTGGTCGCGTGGTGGATGCCGACATAGAAATCGGTGTAGTCGCCGATCGTGCAGGGCACGCCGAGCTGCACCTCGGCCGTCGGCCGCAACGCCGCACGCCAGGCTTTTTCGTGGGCACTGCCGCGACGCAGCCCCGACGACAGGGCATGGCGCAGCGAGCTCCGGTCGGCAGGTGACAGGGCCATCAGCTGGTTCATGTCGCCGTGCGTGACCAGGCCGGTGGCCTGCAGGTCCAGCACCTGATCGCCGATGGCCACCCCGATGCGCCAGGGATCGGAAGCGGCCGCGCGAAATCGCCCGAACGGCAGGTTCTGGATCGGGAAGTCGGCGTCGGTCGCGTTCGCCGACTCGACCCAACTGGCCAGCTCGGGGTCGTGGGTGGCGTCGATGATCATGGGGTGAATCGGTCCTGCAGGCCGCTCCAGCAATCGGCATAGCCCGTGTCGAGCGCAGGGTTGCGCAACGCGAACTCGGTGGGGTGAAAGCGCCACCGGCTCTCGAACATGAAAGCCAGGGTGTTGTCCAGCTTGTGGGGCGCCAGCGCGGCGTTGGATGCCTTGTCGAAGGCCTCGGTGTCCGGGCCGTGGGGCACCATGCAGTTGTGCAGGCTCATGCCGCCGGGCTTGAAGCCCTCGGGCTTGGCGTCGTACTGGCCCTGCACCAGGCCCATGAACTCGCTCATCACGTTGCGGTGGTACCAGGGCGGGCGGAAGGTGTCCTCGGCGACCATCCAGCGTGGCGGGAAGATCACGAAGTCGACGTTCGCGGTGCCCGGTGTGTCACTGGGGCTGGTCAGCACGGTGAAGATGCTCGGGTCCGGGTGGTCGAAGCTGATCGAGCCTATCGTCATGAAATGCGCCGTGTCGTACTTGAACGGCACCAGGTTGCCGTGCCAGGCGACGACGTTGAACGGCGTGGCGGCCGACTCGGCGCGCCACAGCGAGCCACCGAACTTGCGCACGATCTCGCAGCGGCCGGGCGCGTCCTCGAAAGCCGCCACGGGCGCGAGGAAGTCGCGCGGATTCGCCAGCCCGTTGCTGCCGATCGGCCCGAGCTCCGGCAGCCGCAGCGGCGCGCCGTAGTTCTCGCACACGTAACCGCGGGCGGGCCCGTCCAGCGCCACCCGAAACGCCATGCCGCGCGGCAGCAGCGCGATCTCGCCGGGGGCCACCTCGAGCACGCCGAGCTCGGTGGTGATGGTCAGCCGGCCTTGCTGCGGCACCAACAGCATCTCGCCGTCGGCATTGACGAAGGCCCGATCGGCCATCGACCGGTTGGCCAGGTACAGGTGCGCGGCCATGCCGGTCTGCGCGTCGGCGTCCCCGTTGACGACGATGGTGCGCAGGCCCTCGACAAAGTCGGTGGGGGCCTCGGGAACCGGCATCGGTTGCCAGCGCATCGGGTTCGGCGGCGCGGCCGAGCCGTCGCGGGCGCCAGTCTTCAGGTACGTCTGCGACAACGGCTCGAAGGCGCCGACGACGACGGAGGGCTGGCGCCGGTACAGCCAGCTGCGCCGGTTGGTGTGGCGCGGCGCGGTGAACGCAGTGCCCGACAGCAACTCGGCGTACAGGCCGTGCGGAACCTTCTGCGGGCTGTTGCGGCCGACGGGCAGGGCGCCGGGCACGGCCTCGCTGGCGAACTCGTTGCCGAACCCGGACAGGTAGCGGCGTGGGGTGAGGCTGGGCTCCATCGGTTTCCTCTCTTGCTCAGCGGTCGGCACCGCTGTCACGCGCGGCCTGCAGGGCCTCGCGCAGGACATCGATCGCACCGACGTGGTTGGCCAGCAGCAGGACCAGGCGCGCGTTCAGGGCGTGGCTCGCCTCGCTGGGCAGATCCCGGTGGGCGTCGATCAGTGCCTCGTAGAAGTCGTCCGGGGCGCTCAGGTTCGGGGTGGTGATCAGGGGCATGCGGTGCTCCTTCAGGTGGCGGCCAGCGCACGCGCCATGGCCTTCTGCACGGCGGCGGCGTCGGCATGGCGCCAGCGCGCGCAGACATGGTGGTCCGGCCGCAGCAGCACGGCGCTGCCGGGGCGCAGGCCGTAGCGCTGTGCAACCAGGCCGTCCGTATCCCACAGCACCGCGGGGCCTGGCGCGGCTGCGGCGGTGATCTGCAGCACGGTCAAGGGCAGGGGGGCGGCGGTGGCCTCACAGGCTGCGGCCAGGCTCTCGGCACCGTCACCGGCCGCCAGCAGCAGCGTGAAGCCCGGGCCGAGCTGGCGCAACAGCCAGCCGCGGCGCCCGCCCGGCAGGCCCACGGGCGCGTCGGCCGCGGGAGCGCCGGGCACCATGCGGCCCTCGAACGGGTCTGCATCCGGCGTGTTGAGAGTCGAGCCATGCAACACGGCCGGCACCGACAGCCGCCCGCTGTTGACGAGCACACGCGCGAAAGCATGGTGCTTGGACAGGTGCAACACCGCGTCGCGGAACAGCCGGCTGATGGCACTCTTGGGTGTGATGAAGTCGGTGGCGCGTGTCGAGTTGAGGAGGTTCTCGTCGGCCGCGTATTCGCGCTCGCTGGCATAGGTGTCGAGCAGGGCGTCGGGCGCGGCGCCGCGCAGCACGGCGTCGAGCTTCCAGGCCAGGTTCTCAGCGTCCTGCACGCCAG
Organism: Vitreoscilla sp.; assembly: GCA_018780145.1. Lineage (GTDB taxonomy): Bacteria > Pseudomonadota > Gammaproteobacteria > Burkholderiales > Burkholderiaceae_C > Ideonella. Next base: position 13,131 of record JADMKA010000160.1, read on the forward strand.
AGTTGGCGCCTCGTGCCCCGAACGGCGAGACGCCGTGTGCCGAGTCGCCGGCGAACAGCACCCGCCCGTGGCGGAAGTGCTCCATGCGCAGGCAGGCAAAGGTGTAGACGCTGGCCCAGTCCAGTTCGTAGGGCACCTCGCGTCCCAGCGCCTGGCGCATCATCGCGTCCACGCGCGGCCGGATGCGCTCGGGCTTGCGTTCTTCCTCGGGGTCGGCGTCCCAGCCGAGCTGGAAGTCGATGCGCCAGACGCCGTCGGGCTGGCGGTGCAGCAGCACGCTCTGGTTGGGGTGGAAGGGCGGGTCGAACCAGAACCAGCGTTCGGCCGGGAGGTCGACGGTGGGCATGCGCACGTCGGCGATCAGGAAGCGGTCGCGGAAGACCCGGCCCTTGCTCTCCTGGCCCAGCAGCGCGCGAAGCGGCGAGCGGGAGCCGTCACAGGCCGCGACGTGGTCGGCCGTGATCGTGTAGCGGCCCTCCGGCGTGTCGATGCCCAGGCGTACCCCGTCGGCATCCTGTTCGATGGCGGCGACGCTGTTGTGCCAGCGGATCTCGATGCCCGGCAACTCGGCCGCGCGCACTGCCAGGTAGGCCTCGGCGTAGTACTGCTGCAGGTTGATGAAGGCCGGCCGCTCGTGCCCGCTCTCGGGCAGCAGGTCGAAGCGATAGAGCTGCTCACCGCGGAAGAACACCTTGCCGACGTTCCAGCCCACGCCTTTTGCGCACATCGCGTCACCGACGCCGAGACGGTCCCAGATCTCGAGCGTTCGCTTGGCGAAGCAGATGGCACGCGAGCCGGTCGAAAGCTTGTGGTCGTTGTCCAGCAGCAGCACGCGCTGCCCGCGCTGGGCCAGGTCGATGGCCAGGCTCAGGCCCACCGGCCCGGCGCCCACGACAACGACCGGATGGCGGGCCGGCTGCGCCGCATCCTGGTCGGCGCAGCGTCGGTAAGCGTATGCATGGCGCTGGATCGTCGCGCCATCGCTGTGGTAGCCGAGGGGGGCGCTCATCGCCTGGGCCCTCAGCCTTCCAGGGTTTCCCACATCTGGCGGTCGCGCTCGGCCGTCCAGATGCGCGGGTCGCGGTACTGGGTGGCCTCGTCGTAGGCGCGGGTCACGTCGAAGGGCATGCAGTGATCGAAGATCACCCAGCTGCCGTACCGGGGTTTCAGCGCCGCGAAGGTTTCGCGGTACACGGTCTTCAGGTCCTTGCCGGCGGCCACGCCTGCCTGCACGCTGGCATACAGGTCGGAGACGAAGGCGCGGGTCACGTCCAGGCCCTTTTGCACCTGGGCCTCGCCCTTGAGTGCCGGGCCGCGGCCGGGCACCAGGGCGCTGGGCTTCAGCGCTGCGATGTTCTGCAAGGTTTGCGGCCAATCGCTGAAGTAGGCGTCGCCGGCATAGGGCGTGGCGTCGAACTCGACCAGGTCGCCGGACAGCAGGGTCTTCTCACCCGGCAGCCAGACCACCGTGTCACCCTTGGTGTGGCCGCGGCCGAGTTGCAGCAGCTGTACTTCCAGCTTGCCCAGCCACAGCGTGAGCTTGCCGCTGAAGGTGATGGTCGGCCAGGTCATGCCGGGGGGCACCGTCTCGACGTTCTGGAACAGGCGCGGGAAGCGGCCGATCTCGCTGGCCTTGTCGGCCTCGCCGCGCTCGACGATCAGGTCGTAGGTGTCCTGGCTGGCCAGGATCTGCTGTGGCTGGTAGGCGCTGGCACCGAGCACACGAACCGCGTGGTAGTGCGTCAACACGACGTACTTGATCGGCTTGTCTGTCACCTCGCGGATGCGCCGGATCACGTCGGCGGCCATTGCCGGGGTGGCCTGGGTGTCGGCGACCAGCACCGCGTCGTCGCCGATGATGATGCCGGTGTTCGGGTCGCCTTCGGCCGTGTAGGCCCAGGCGTGCTCGGAAAGCTGCTCGAAGGTCACCTTCTTCTGTTCGAGATCGGCTTGGGATGCGAACTTCTTGGGCTGGGTCACGGGATGCTCCGTTTCGCAATAGACAAACGAGTTCGCACTGTATGGTATTTGTTCGTCTCGTGCAAACGCGTTTGCGTAAGGCGAAGTTGTTGAGAAAATTCCCGTGAGGTCGTCAGCGGGCCGTTGCAGTCTGCGGGCTGGCGGGGCGACGCTGCATCGCCAAGCGGATGGCTTCAGACAGCACCTGGCGGTCGCCGATGTGGTTGGCCAGCAGCAGCACGAGCTTGGCCATCAGTTTGCGGCTCTCACCGTCGGGCAGCTCGCGTTGGGCGTCGACGAGTTCTTCGTAGAAACCGTCGGGGTCGGTGATCTGGGGCGTGCGGATCAAGGACATGGTCGTCTCCTTGGCTTGTGGGGGGCGGGCCGGTCAGTGGCCCAGGCAGCGGGCCATGGCGGCCTGGATGCGCGGGGTGTCGAACTGCCGCCAACGTGCGGCCACATGCTGGTCGGGCCGCAGCAGGTACACCGTGCCGGGGCGGCCGTCGTAGCGCTGGGCCAGCAGGCCCTCGCTGTCGATCAGGTCGCGACCCACCGTCAGCACGCGGGCGCTGAGGCCGCCGAAACGCACCTCGCCCACCGGCGCGGGGCCGAAGCAGAGCAGGGCGAAGTCCGGCCCCAGGTGGTTCAGCAGCCAGCCGGGGCGGCCCTGGGCGTCGGCCATCGGAGCGTCGGCGGCGTTGGTGCCGGGCCGCAGCGTGCCGGCGAAACTGTCGGCATCGGGCGTGTTCAGGGCAGAGTGCAGGTAGGGTGTGGGGGTGGACAGCCGGCCGCTGTTGACCATCGTCCGCGCAAAAGGCTCGTGATGCGCCAGCTCCAGCACGGCATCGCGCAGCACCAGGCTGCCCGGTGTCTTGGGCGTGATGAAGTCGGTGGACCGGGTGGACTGGCGCAGGTTGTCGTCTGCCGCGAACGCCCGCTCGTCGTGGTAGCTGTCCAGCAGCGCCGGCCCGGCCTGGCCATCCAGCACGCGCTGAAGCTTCCAGACCAGGTTGTCGATGTCCTGTACGCCGGTGTTCGCGCCGCGGGCGCCAAAGGGCGAGACCTGGTGCGCGGCGTCGCCGGCGAACAGCACCCGCCCGTGGCGGAACTGGTCGATGCGGCGGCAGGCGAACTGGTAGACGGAGACCCACTCCAGCTCGAAGTCAACCTCGCTGCCTAGCATCGCCTGGATGCGCGGGATCACCTTCTCCGGCTTCTTCTCTTCTTCAGGGTCGGCATTCCAGCCGAGCTGGAAGTCGATGCGCCAGACGTTGTCGCACTGCTTGTGCAGCAGCACGCTGGTGGGCGTGCCCGCGCCACCGGGCACGCTGGCGCCGGTATGGAACGGCGGGTCGAACCAGAACCAGCGCTCGGTCGGGAAGTCGGCCTTCATGACCACATCCGCGATCAGGAAGCGGTCCTGGAAGTACTGGCCGCTGAACTCGGCACCCACCATGCGGCGGGTGTCGCTGTTGGCGCCGTCGCAGGCGATGACCCAGTCGGCCTCCATGCGGAAGACGCCGTCGGGCGTCTCGACAGTCAGCACCGCGTGGTCGGCATGTTGCTGAAGGCTCAGCAGCTTGTGCTTCCAGCGCAGGTCGACCTGCGGCGAGCGCCCGCAGGCCTCGACCATGTACTCTTCCAGGTAGTACTGCTGCAGGTTGATCATGGCCGGCATCTTGTGGCCCGGCTCGGGCAGCAGGTCGAAGCTGTAGACGAGGTCGTTGCCGAAGAACACCTTGCCGACCTTCCAGCGCACGCCTTTCTCGACCATGCGCTCGCCCACGCCGAGCCGGTCCCACACCTCCAGCGGCCGCTTGGCGTAGCACACCGCGCGCGAGCCGATGCTCACGGTGTCGTTGTCGTCCAGCACCACGACAGGCAGGCCGCGCGCCGCGCATTCCAAGGCGGCCGTCAGGCCGATCGGCCCGGCCCCGATGACCACCACCGGGTGGCGCTGCGTGACCCCGTCGCGCTGTGCGGCGCTCTGGCGGTACGGAAACTTGGGGTAGGCATAGGTCTTCAGCATGGGGGATCCCGATGTGTGTGGTGCGTCAGCGGTCAGCGAAGGCGTTGGCGTGCATCCACGCGGCGTGCTTGGGTGCGCGCTTGGTGCGCGACCACTCGGCCAGCATGTCCCACTTCACCGAGTCGAGCTGGGCCATCTGCTCGTCGCTGGCGGTGTCGGCGGCCAGTTCGATGCGGTGACCGTTGGGGTCGAAGAAGTAGATCGACTGGAAGATCGTGTGGTCGGTCGGGCCCACCACCGGGATGCCTGCCGCCTCGAGCCTGGCCTGGGTCTGGGTCAGGGTCTGGACGCTGTCGACCTTGAAGGCAATGTGCTGTACCCACTCCGGGGTGTTCTCGTCGCGGCCCATGGGGGGCGAGTTCGGGATCTCGAAGAAGGCCAGGATGTTGCCGCCGCCCGCGTCCAGAAAGACGTGCATGTAGGGGTCCGGCGCATGGGTGCTCGGTACCTGGTCTTCGGCGATGGCGAGCACGAAGCCCATGTTCAGGTGCTCGCCGTACCAGCGCACGGTCTGCTCGGCATCCTTGCAGCGGTAGGCCACGTGGTGCATGCGTTCGATCTTCATGGGGAGTCTCCGACGGGGTGATTGATGACCATATGGTAACACAGGTTACTAATGTGTCAAATGAATCCAACAAGTAGACTGTCGGACTTGTCACTTCCGTTACGATACCGATCGATGGACCTGCAGCAATTCCTTCCATACCGAGTGGCCGTGCTGGCTGAAGCCTTGAGCCAGTGCGTGGGTCAGGTCTACCGTGAGCGCTTCGGGCTGAGCCGTGACGAATGGCGAGTGCTTGCCGCACTGGCCGACGGTGGCAGCCACCGCATGGTGGACATCGCCGCGCGCAGCACCCTGGAGAAGATGCAGGTCAGCCGCGCGGCGGCGCGCATGGAAGCCGCGGGGCTGCTGGGCAAGCTGCCCGATCCCGACGACGGCCGGGGCTGGCTGCTGCGGCTGAAGCCCGCCGGCCGGGCGCTGTACGCCAAGCTGGTGCCGATGGTGCGCTCTCGCGAGGCTTTCCTGCTCGAGGCCTTGACGCCCGAGGAGCGTGCCGTGCTCGACCGCGCGCTCACCCGGCTGGGGCAGCGTGCTGCCCAGCTGCTCAGCCAGGGCTGATCGGCCTGCCGCCTCAGCCAAGCGTGGGGCGCGCCCCTTAAGGTTCCGCTAATCCGAACCGGCGATGCTGTGTCGTGGGCAAGTCGCTCGCGTTGGAGGGTCACCGTGCATGCAATGTTCAAGACTAGCCTGGCGTCCGCAGCCATGCTGATCGCCGTCGCCGCTTCGGCGGCACCGCCACCGCCCGGGCGCCTGCTCGCATCCAACTGCTTCCAGTGCCACGGCACGAATGGCGCAGGGCCGGGCTTCGACAACCTGGCCGGGAAGTCGGCCCGCTCGATCTTCGAGGCCATGAAGGAGATGCAGGCCGGCAAGGAAGGCGAAGACATCATGAGCAAACACTCGCGTGGCTACACCGACGACCAGTTGCAGCTGCTGGCCGAGTGGTTGTCGTTACAGAGCCCGGTTCAACAAGCTCGCACGGCAGGCCCGTCGAGCCTGCCGACGTCACGCTGAGGAGATGCGCACATGAACACCACGTCCATCAAGCGCCGGCAGTTGCTGCTGGCCGGGGCCGGTACCCTCGGCATGGCCGCCTGGCCCGCCGCGAACGCCGCCAAGCCGCGCAAGCAGGTCATCGTCATCGGTGGCGGCATGGCCGGCGCCACCCTCGCCAAGTACCTTCGCCTGTGGGGCGACCGCATCAACGTCACGCTGATCGAGCGCGCTCCCCGCTACACCAGCTGCATCATGAGCAGCCTGGTGCTGACCGGCCAGCGCCAGATTGCCGATCTGCGCTACAGCTATGCGCAGTTGAAGAAGGTCTACGGCGTCAACGTGGTGACCGACGACGTGCTGGCCGTCGACCCGGCGACGCTCAGCGTTCAGCTGGCCAGTGGCACGACGCTGTTCGCCGACCGGATCGTGTTCGCACCCGGCATCGATTTCGATCCCGTGCCGGGCCTCACGAACCCCGACGCCATGCCGCACGCCTGGAAGGCGGGCCCGCAGACCACGCTGCTGCGGCAGCAACTGCAGGCCATGGCGCCCAACGGCGTGGCGGTACTGACCATACCGAAGGTGCCGTATCGATGCCCGCCCGGGCCCTACGAGCGGGCCTGCCTGCTGGCCGACTGGCTCAAGAAGAACAAGCCGCAGGCCAAACTCCTGGTGCTGGACGCGAACCCGGATTTCGTGACCGAGAAGGACAACTTCAGCCAGGCCTTCTTCGGCCTGCACGCCGATGTCATCGAGTACCGGACCCAGACCGAAGTGCTGTCGGCCGATGCCGCCACGATGACCCTGCAGACCACCACCGGCAGCGTGCACGGCGACGTGATCAACCTGATACCGCGCCAGCGTTGCGCACCCATCGTCAGCCAGACCGGCCTGGCCAACGCCACCGAGGGGCGATTCGCCGGTGTCGACGTGCTGAGCTACGAGAGCACGGTGGCTGCCGGCATCCATGTCATCGGCGACTCCAGTGCCACCACCCAGCCCAAGGCCGGACACATCGCCAATCAGGAGGCCAAGGTCTGCGCCGATGCCATCGTGCGCTCCTTCGGCGGCTACGCGGTCGACCCGGCGCCGGTGACGAACTCGGCCTGCTTCTCGACCATCACGATGAAGGAGGCCTCCTGGCTGGAGGCGGTGTTCCAGTACGACCCGGCCACGCGGGTGATGGTGCCGGTGGCCAACGCCACGGGTGCGTCGGTCGGCTGGAGCGGCAACAACTTCGACCAGATGGAGACCTGGTTCAAGGCCTTGATGGCCGACACCTTCGCCTGAAGGCCGTCAGTCGGGCGCTGGATCAGCCCTGGCCACTGCTTCACGGGCACCCACACGGCGGGTAATATCCTGTCGTGGAACGGACGGGCTATCACTTGGATGGGGTGATGGGCTCCACGGTTGGCTCGTTGCTGCATCTTGCACGGCGGCCGGCTGGCGATGGGCCCGTGCTGGTGCGCGTGGCCACACATGCTGAGGGGAGTGCTCTCCTGGCGTCGTGGCAGGCTGAATTCAGGCTGCTGCAGACCATGGCGCTTCAGGGCCTCGCACGTCCCGAGGCCCTCGTCGACGACGAGGGCCAACCCGCGATCGTTTTCGACCATGCCGACGGCCAGACGCTCGAGCAGGCGCTGAATGGCGAGGCTTTCGGGGTCGCGCGCAGCCTGCGGCTGGCGATCCGCCTCACTCGCATCCTGGCAGCGGTGCACGCGGGCGGCATGCTCCTCGGCGACCTTCGTCCGGCCCACTTCTGGCTCGATCGCGGCACCGGCCTGCCGTGGCTGATCGACGCCAGCCACGCCACTGCCGAGGGCGTGCTGGCCGAATTGCCGGATGCACGCTCTCCAATCGACTGGGTGACGATGTCGCCCGAGCAGACCGGGCGCATCGGCCGCGGTGTGGATCGCCGCAGCGATCTCTACGCCATGGGGCTGCTGCTGTACCGCCTGCTGGCGGGCCGCTGGCCCTTCGACGCCGACGATGCCCTGGGCTGGACCCACTGCCACATTGCGCGCATGCCGCCGCCGCTGCCCTCGACGGTGCCCGCGGTGCTGGCAGAGATTGTCGGCCGGTTGCTTGCCAAGCTGCCTGAAGACCGCTACCAAAGCGCGACCGGCCTGCAGGCTGACCTCGAGCGCTGCCTGGTGCTGTGGGAGGCAGGCGGGCACATCGATCCTTTCGACCTGGGCGAGCAGGACCGCACCGAGCGCTTCGACCTGCCGCAGCGCCCGTACGGCCGCGAGGCCGAACTGGCCGAGCTGGAGGGTGTTTTCGAACGGGTCCGCGCGGGCGGGGGAGCGGCCGTGGCCACGCTCTCAGGGCGGTCTGGCATTGGCAAGACGGCGCTGGTGGGCGAACTGCACCGCAGCGTGGTGGCGGCCCACGGCAGCTTCGTCAGTGCCAAGTTCGATCCCGCGCAGAGAGATACACCTTATGCGACGCTGGGCCTGGCGATGCGCGAAGCCCTGCGCCAGCGGTTGGCGGACAGCGAAGCCCAGGTGGCTGCGCTGTCTGCAGACGTGAAGGAGGCGGTGGGCGCGAACGGCCGGCTGCTGGTGGACCTGGCACCGCAGGTCGAACTGCTGATCGGCCACACCCCCGAGCCTCCCGCCCTGGCGCCCACGGAAGCACGCAACCGCTATTTCAGCGTGCTGCAGCGGTTCATCGCCGCGCTGGCGCCGCGTGGTCGCCCGCTGGTGGTCGTTCTCGACGACTTGCAGTGGGCCGACGATGCGAGCCTGAAATTCATCGAGCACCTGATGGCGCATCCCGGGATGCAGGCGTTGCTGATCGTGGCCGCATGGCGCGACAACGAGCTCGCCACCTCGCACCCGGTGCGCAGCGCGCTCGGGCGACTCCGCGCCTCGGGCGCTGTGGCGGCGGAGATCGCACTCGGCCCACTGACGGTGGGAGTGCTCAACCGGCTCGTCGCCGACACCCTGGGCGCACAGCCGAACGATTGCCTGGCCCTGACCGAGGCGGTCTTCGCTCGCACGGGTGGCTATCCGTTCCACTTCAGGCGACTGCTCGACACGCTGCACGACTCGGGTGTGTTGCGCTGGGACGCCGAGGCGCGGCGCTGGGCCTGGGATCTGGCGCGCATCGGCGACGAGGACTTCGGCGACGACGTGGCAGAGCTGATGGCCGGCTCCTTGCGGCGCTTGCCGTCGTGCGCGCAGCGCTGCCTTCAGCGGGCGGCCTGCCTGGGCACCCAGTTCGACCTGCACCTTCTCGAACTGGCCACGGGCAGCCGAGGCGCGGAGCTCGCGGCCGACCTCGCGCTGCCGCTCAGGAGCGGGCTGATCGCGCGCAGCGGCGACAGCGCGCGCTTCACGCACAACCGAATCCGCGATGCGGCGTATGCCCTGGTGCCACGGGAGCGCCTCTCGGCCACTCACCTGGAGATCGCCCGCCGCCTGCGCGACGGTTTGGGCCCACAGGAACTGGCACGGCGCCCCTTCGAAGCCCTGCACCAGTTTCAATGTGGTGCCGATCGGCTCGAAGACCCTGCCGAGCGCCTGCAGGTGGCGGCGCTGGGGCTGGCGGCCGGGCGCCGCGCCAAGGCCGCTGCCGCGTTCGCCGCCGCGGCTTCGCACCTGGCCGCGGCCATCGCGCTCACGGGCGAAGCGACCTGGCTGGACGACTTCCGCCTTGCCTTCGGCCTCCGGATGGAGGCCGCCGCGTGCGAATATGCCTGCGGGCGCTTCGACACCGCAGCGGCGCTGATCGGCGAGTTGGCAGACCGAGCCACCACGAAAGTGGACCGCGCCTCGGTGTTTCACCGCCAGGTGCTGTTGCACGTCATGAAGTCGGAGCATGGGGCGGCTGTCGCTGCCGGGCTGCAATGCCTGCAAATGTTCGGCGTGGTGCTGCCGGCCCACCCGACGCCCGCCGAGGTTCGGGCCGAGTACGAGCAGGTCTGGCAGCAACTGGGCGGGCGCAGCATCGAAAGCCTGGCCGATATGCCGCTCGTCGCCGACCCGGAGATCGAGTCGCTGATGCGGGCGCTGGCCATTCCGCTGGAAGCGGCCTTTTTCACCGACCTGCAGCTCTATCACCTGCTGCTGTGCCAACTGGTGAGGCGCGGCATCGAACACGGTGTCTGCCCGTCGTGGGCCCATGGCTGTGCGTTCTTCGGTGTCGTGCTCGGGCCGGTGTTCGGCCGCCATGCTGACGGCGACCGCTTCGCATCGCTGGCCAGCGCACTCGTCGAGCGTCATGGCTACATCGTGCAGCGCGCGCGAGTGCGGTATGCGCTCGGCATGGTGGCGTTCTGGACCCGGCCCCCGGGCGAGGCCATCGAGTGCATGCGGATCGCGGCCAGTGCCGCCGACGAGACCGGCGATCTGACCTTCGCCTGCTATAGCCGCATGCAGGCTGTGGCCGGCATGCTGTTGCGCAACGATGCGCTGGACGATGTGGCTGAAGCGGCGACGAAGAGCGGTGAGGTCGCTGTCGAGGCCGGCTTTCTCGACATGGCGGATCTGGCCGCCAGCCAGCGCCAGTTCGTTGCCGCACTGCGCGGTCGCACGGCGGCGCTGGCGTCGATGAACGACGCCTCCTTCGACGAAGCGGCGTTCGAGGGGCGGCTCGGCCCGGAGCGCATGCCGACGATGGTGTGCCTGCACTGGATCCACAAGATGCAGCTGCATGTCCTGGCCGGTGACGCCGAGTCGGCGATATCGGCAGCCGGCCGCGCCGAGCCCTTGCTGGAAGCCGCCACGGCGCAGGTGCAACTGGCGGATTACCACCTCTTCGGTGCGCTGGCACTGGCGTGCCTGCCGGGCGCTGCGGCCATGCGGCAGGACAGGCTGGCTGCGCACCTTGCGCCATTGCAGGCTTGGGCATTGCAAAAGCCACGCACTTTTGGCTGCCGACACCTCCTGGTGGCGGCCGAGCGGGCCCGCCTGTCGGGGCTGGCCGACGATGCGGCCGATCTCTACGCCCGGGCTGCCAGCGCCGCCGCGCAACACGGATTCACCCAGATCGAGGCCCTGGCGCACGAGCGGGCCGCTTCCTTCCACGCCGAGCGGGGCGAGCAGGGCATCGCCGAAGCGCAGCTGCGCGACGCTCGGCGGTGTTACGCCCGCTGGGGCGCCGTGGCCAAGGTGAGCCTGCTCGAGCAGCAGCACCCGGGGTTGCGCACGGCACCTGCCAGCGGCACGGGCGTGCCACTGGATCTGCAGTCGATCATCAAGGCGTCGCAGGCGATCTCGGGCTGCATCGTCATCGACGAGCTCGTCGACCAACTGCTTCGGCTGGTCCTGCAGACCGCAGGGGCGCAGCGCACGGTGCTTCTGCTGGTCACAGGCGGCCAGCTCGCGCCGGTGGCGGAAGCGGCAGTGGGCACCGGCGCCGGTATCGACCTGCGTCGCTTCGAGCCGTCCGAGCCGGTGTCCGAGCTGCCGGTCGCGGTGTTGAACTACGTGCAACGCGCGCACGAACTCGTGCTATTGGCCGATGCGTCGCAGCCGAACGCGTTCTCGGGCGACGCGTACTTCATGCGGCACGCGTCCAAGTCGCTGGCCGCCTTGCCGGTGCTGCGTGGCACGGTGCTGGTCGGCGTGCTCTTCCTCGAGCACCGCGGCGTTCCCAACGCCTTCACCGCCGGTCGGCTGAACGTGCTGGAGGTGCTGGCGGCGCAGGCGGCGATCTCGCTGGACAACGCGCGCCTGTACGAGGCGTTGCAGCGTGAGAACGAGAGCCGGCGACGCGTCGAGGAGGCGCTGCGGTCGAGCGAGTCGCAGCTTCGGCGGCTGGTTGATTCGAACATCGTTGGCGTCATTCACTTTCGACTCTCGGGTGCCATCACCGCGGCCAATGACGCCTTCCTGGGCCTGGTCGGCTACAGCCGCGAGGACCTGAACGCCGGGCGCCTGGACTGGGCTGCGATGACACCACCCGAGCAGCGCAGCCTCGACGAGACCAAGCTGGCAGAGCTGCGGCAGCACGGCAGCTGCGCGCCGTACGAGAAGGAGTTCGTGGTCGGCGACGGGCGCCGCGTTCCGGTGCTCGTCGGCGGCGCCCTCTTCGAAGGCTCCGAGGACGGCGGCATTGCCTTCGTGCTGGACCAGAGCGCGCGACGTCAGGGCGACGCCGATCGCCAGGCACGTGCCGCGGCCGAGGAGGCGAACCGGCTCAAAAGCGAGTTCTTGGCCAACATGAGCCATGAGATCCGCACCCCGATGAACGCCATCCTCGGTATGTCGCACCTGGCACTGCAGAGCGGGCTCGACGAACGCCAGGCTGGCTACGTGCGCAATGTGCATCGGGCGGCCGAGTCGCTGCTGGGCATCTTGGGCGACATCCTCGACCTGTCCAAGATCGAAGCCGGGCACCTGGAGATGGAGCACATCGAGTTCGATCTCGACGAACTGCTCGACCAGCTGGCCTCGGTGGTTGGTCTCAAGGCCGAGCAGAAGGGGCTCGAACTGATCTACGCAATGCCACCTCGTCTGCCGCGCCGGCTGGTCGGCGACCCCGCCCGCCTGCGGCAGGTGCTGGTGAACCTGGGCAACAACGCTGTCAAGTTCACCGAGCGCGGCGAGGTGGTGGTTTCGGCGTCATTGCTGCAGCGCGAACCGGGTTCGGTCCAGCTGCGATTCGAGGTGCGCGACAGCGGCATCGGCATCGGGCCGGAGGAGCGTGATCGCCTGTTCAAGCCTTTCTCGCAGGCCGACAGCTCGACCAGCCGACGTTTTGGCGGTACGGGTCTCGGGTTGGCGATCAGCCGCCACCTCGTGCACATGATGCGCGGCGACATCGGGGTCGACAGCGAGCTCGGGCGGGGCAGCACGTTCCATTTCACCGCCTGGTTCGGGCTCCCGGCCGACACCCAGGCACCACCCGCCGATCGGCGCCAGCTGCTGATGGGCCGCCGCGCGCTGGTGGTGGACGACAACGATTGCGCGCGCCAGTTGCTGCTGGAGATGGCCACCGGGCTCGGGCTTCAGGCCGAGGCGGTGGACGGTGGTGCCGCCGCCGCCGAGGCCGTGGTCGCTGCAGACCACGGCGACCGGCCGTTCCAGCTGCTGCTGCTCGATTGGCAGATGCCGCAAGTGGACGGCGTCGAGTGCCTGCGCCGATTGGCGGCGATGCCGTTGCGCCATCGTCCGCCGACGGTGCTGTTGATCACGGCCTATGGCCGCGAGCTGGCAGCGCAGCGCATGGCGGCCGAAGGCGTGAGCGCTGCAGCGACCCTGACCAAGCCAGTCACGCCCTCGACCTTGCTGGACGCCTGCCTGTCCGCGCTGGTGCCGGCGGCCGTGCAGGCGCCGATGGCCACGCGGCGTGACCGGGCCCTGCAGCAGCACCGGGCTGCCATGTTCGGGAAGCGCCTGCTGCTGGTGGAGGACAACGAGATCAACCAGGAACTGGCCTGCGATCTGCTGGCCGAAGCCGGTGTCGAGGTCGTGGTGGCGAACGAAGGCCGCGCGGCGCTGGCCGCCTTGGAGCGCCAGCATTTCGACGGCGTGCTGATGGACTGCCAGATGCCGGTCATGGACGGCTACGAAGCCACGCGTGCGCTGCGCCGTGACCCGCGCTGGCGCACGCTGCCGGTGATCGCGATGACGGCCAACGCGATGGTCGGTGACCGCGAGAAGGCCATGGATGCCGGCATGAACGACCATGTCGCGAAGCCGATCAGCGTCGACGACCTGTTCGAGAAGCTCGCGCGCTGGACACAGCCGGTGGCAGGCCCCAAAGGGATCCCCGGGTTGGACAACAGCGCGCTGAAAGCCAGCGGCATCGTAGCGGGCAGCGCGCTGCATGAGCGGCTGCTCGAGATGTTTCTCGATCGCGAGAGCGGGTTCGGTGAGCGCTTCGAAGCGGCGGCTGACGATCCGCCGCTGGCGCATCGGCTGGCGCACGACCTCAAGGGCGAGGCTGCGACGCTCGGGGTGGAGTCGGTCCGGACCGCCGCGGAAGCGCTGGAAGCGGCCTGTGCCCGGGGCGGCCAGCGCGAGGAGATCATGCCCCTGCTGGAGGCGACGCTGTCGGCGCTGGCGCCGGTGATCGAGGCGCTGCGGGAGCGCCACCGCACTGCGCCGAGGCGTTGAAGCGGCACGGGGCCGTCGGCCTGCTCCTGGGTGCGGCTCAGGCGGCAGACGGATCGGACGACGGCAGGGCGACCTCGCCCACCGAGCGGATGTTCTGCGCCAGAAAGCCCTTCGGGCCCTGGACCAGCTCGAACAGAACTTGGCTGCCCTGCTTCAGCGTGCGGAAACCGTCCATCTGGACGGCGGAAAAATGGGCGAACACGTCGTCTCCACCCCCCTGCGGTTCGATGAAACCAAATCCCTTGGCGTCATTGAACCATTTCACGGTCCCGATCAAATCCATTGACGTTCCTCCTGGTGCCTTTTCAAAAGGCTTATGGCGGTATTCTGGTTTCCGTGCCGGAGCTGTGTCAATGGCAGGCGGGTGTGACAGCAACAATCTGCCTCCAGGCCGACAAAAGCCCCTCCTGGCGGCGCTTTTTCACTCAATGACCGTGGCTTGGATGCGGCGAACATGGCCCACGCCTGTGCCTTGACATTCAACTGGCTATACTGATTTCATGCCCTCGAGGACGCCCAAACCGCCAGCTTCACCGCCCTCGGTCATCCGGCCGGACCAGGGCGAGGGCTCGGTGGTGGCCGAGCGCAAGGCAGCCAAGACCAAACCCCCGCGCATGTACCAGGTCGTCATGCTGAACGACGACTTCACGCCGATGGAATTCGTCGTGATGGTGCTGCAGGAATATTTCAGGCTTGATCTGGAAGCCGCCACCCTCATCATGTTGAAGATTCACCATGAAGGGCGCGCCGTCTGCGGCGTGTTCTCGAAGGATGTCGCTGCCACCAAGGTCGAGCTGGTGCTCGCTGCCGCACGGCGTTCGGGTCACCCGCTTCAATGCATTATGGAGGCCGCATGATTGCCCAAGAACTGGAAGTCAGCCTGCACATGGCGTTCGTCGAGGCGCGCCAGCAGCGGCACGAGTTCATCACCGTGGAGCACCTGCTGCTCGCGCTGCTGGACAACCCCTCGGCGGCCGAGGTGCTGCGCGCCTGCGCCGCCAACATCGAGGATCTGCGCAAGAGCCTGGTGGCCTTCATCCGCGAGAACACACCCACGGTGGGCGGCACGGAAGAGGTCGACACCCAGCCGACGCTGGGTTTCCAGCGCGTGATCCAGCGCGCCATCATGCACGTGCAGTCCACCGGCGGCGGCAAGAAGGAAGTGACCGGCGCCAACGTGCTGGTGGCCATCTTCGGCGAAAAGGATTCGCACGCGGTGTACTACCTGCACCAGCAGGGCGTCACCCGGCTCGACGTGGTCAATTTCATCGCCCACGGCATCAAAAAATCCGACCCGCCCGAGCCCACCAAGGGCAATGAAGGCAGTTCGGGCGAGGGCGAGAAGGAAGACGGCGCCGCCGGCGACGGCAAGGGCTCGCCGCTGGACCAGTTCACCAGCAACCTGAATCAGCTGGCCCGCGAAGGCAAGATCGATCCGTTGATCGGCCGCGAACACGAGGTCGAGCGCGTGATCCAGGTGCTGTGCCGCCGCCGCAAGAACAACCCGCTGCTGGTGGGCGAGGCCGGGGTAGGCAAGACCGCCATCGCCGAGGGCCTGGCCTGGCGCATCACCGAGGGCGACGTGCCCGAGGTGCTGGCCGATGCCACCGTGTTCGCTCTGGACATGGGGGCCTTGCTGGCCGGCACCAAGTACCGCGGCGACTTCGAGCAGCGCCTGAAGGGCGTGCTGAAGCAGCTCAAGGAGCAGCCGCGCTCCATCCTCTTCATCGACGAGATCCATACCCTCATCGGTGCCGGCGCCGCGTCGGGCGGCACACTGGATGCCAGCAACCTGCTCAAGCCCGCGCTCTCCAGCGGTGCCATGAAGTGCATCGGCGCGACCACCTTCACCGAGTACCGCGGCATCTTCGAGAAAGATGCGGCCTTGTCGCGGCGCTTCCAGAAGATCGACGTGGTCGAGCCCTCGGTCGAACAGACTGTGGAGATCCTCAAGGGCCTCAAGTCCCGCTTCGAGGAGCACCACAACGTCAAGTACGCCATCGGTGCGTTGCAGGCGGCGGCCGAGCTGTCGGCCAAGTTCATCAACGACCGCCACCTGCCCGACAAGGCGATCGACGTGATCGACGAGGCCGGTGCCGCCCAGCGCATCCTGCCCAAGAGCAAGCAGAAGAAGACGATCACCCGCAACGAGGTGGAGGAGATCGTCGCCAAGATCGCCCGCATCCCGCCGGCCAGCGTGTCGAGCGACGACCGCGGCAAGCTGAAAAGCCTGGAGCGCGATCTGAAGAGCGTGGTCTTCGGCCAGGACCCGGCGGTCGACGCACTGGCGGCCGCCATCAAGATGGCCCGCTCCGGCCTGGGCAAGTCCGACAAGCCGATCGGCGCCTTCCTGTTCAGCGGCCCCACCGGTGTCGGCAAGACCGAGGTGGCCAAGCAGCTCGCCTACATCTTGGGTATCGAGCTGATCCGCTTCGACATGAGCGAGTACATGGAGCGCCACGCGGTCAGCCGCCTGATCGGTGCGCCTCCCGGCTACGTGGGTTTCGACCAGGGCGGCCTGCTGACCGAGGCCGTCAC
Source organism: Vitreoscilla sp. (assembly GCA_018780145.1). Classification (GTDB taxonomy): domain Bacteria; phylum Pseudomonadota; class Gammaproteobacteria; order Burkholderiales; family Burkholderiaceae_C; genus Ideonella. The sequence continues at coordinate 29,284 of JADMKA010000160.1, forward strand.
CAAGAAGCCGCACTCGGTGCTGCTGCTCGACGAGATCGAGAAGGCCCACCCGGATGTGTTCAATGTGCTGCTGCAGGTGATGGACCACGGCACACTGACCGACAACAACGGCCGCAAGGCTGATTTCCGCAACGTGATCATCGTGATGACCACCAATGCGGGCGCCGAGACGATGAACAAGTCGACCATCGGTTTCACTACGCGGCGCGAGCAGGGCGACGAGATGGCCGACATCAAGCGGCTGTTCACGCCCGAGTTCCGCAACCGGCTCGATGCCATCGTCAACTTCAAGGCGCTGGATGAGGAGGTCATCCTGCGGGTGGTCGACAAGTTCCTGCTGCAGCTCGAGCAGCAACTTGCCGAGAAGAAGGTCGAGGTCACCTTCACCGACACGCTGCGCAAGCACCTCGGCAAGAAGGGCTTCGACCCGCTGATGGGTGCGCGGCCGATGCAGCGCCTGATCCAGGACACCATCCGGCGCGCGCTGGCAGACGAGTTGCTGTTCGGCCGCCTGGTCGACGGTGGCCGGCTGACGGTGGACATCGATGCCGAGGGGCAGACCACGCTGGACATCCAGCCGCCCGGCAAGAGCGGCGACAAGCCCACCAAGGCCGAGGCAGCCGCGCTGTGAGTGCCTTGCGCAGCCAGCCCGGGTTCAGCGATCCGGGCCGGTCAGCGCAAACGCGGGCGATGAGGTGTCCAACCGTGCCGGTGGCGTGCTGTCATCCTTCAAGGCAACACCCGTGATCTGGCGGGTGCGCGCAGCGCGCAGCAGATAGGCACTGCGGCGGGCTGCCTCCGGGTAGTTCTGGCCCTCCGGTCGCACGTTCGAGATGCAGTTGCGCTCGGCGTCGCTGCGGCCCGGCCGCGGCGCCCACGTGAGGTACAGGCCCATGCTGTCTGGCGAGCTGAGCCCGGGCCGCTCGCCGATCATCACCAGCACCAGATCGGCCCGCAGCAACTCGCCGATGTCGTCGCCCACGGCGACGCGGCCCTGGTGGACCATCACGACGGGGCTCAGGCGCCACTCCGGTGAATCGGTGCGCAACAGATCCAGCAGGGCGGCCAAGAACGATGTGGCGTGCCGCTCGACGGCCAACGAGGACAGACCATCCGCCACCACCAGGCCGAGATCGCAGCGCTCGCTGCTCTGCCGCGCGCGCAGGGCTTGTGCTGACGGCTCGTCGAGCCGGCGGCCCAGGTCGGGGCGCTGCAGGTAGGTGGGTCGATCGGGCGCGGCGCTGTGGGCGCGCAGCGTGGTCAGGCCCAGGCCCTCGATGGCCGCGGCCGTGCCCGGGACGTCGAAGGGCCGGTGGACGGCATCGCGGGCCTGCGCGTGGGCCATCTGAAAGTCCAGGTGCGCGCCGGTGGGCAGGCTGATGCCGCAATGCCCCAACGCGATGCGTGCGGGCGTGTGCCGGCGCAAGCCAACCCATGGGTCCGAGGCGGCAGCAGGCTTCATGGCGATGTGCCAGTGTTCGTGAGCAGGTGGGCGAAGCGGGCCGGCAGCGCGTCACGCAGCCGGGCCTGGCCACCCGGCGCGAACACGCCCATGCGCTCCAGCCACGCCTCGAACTCGGGCGCCGGGCGCAAGCCCAGCACTCGGCGCGCGTAGAGGGCGTCGTGGAACGAGGTGGTCTGGTAGTTGAGCATCACGTCGTCCGAGCCCGGAATGCCCATGATGAAGGTGCAGCCGGCCACGCCCAGCAGGGTCAGCAGCACGTCCATGTCGTTCTGGTCGGCCTCGGCGTGGTTGGTGTAGCAGATGTCGCAACCCATCGGCAAACCCAGCAGCTTGGCGCAGAAGTGGTCTTCCAGCCCGGCGCGGATGATCTGTTTACCGTCGAACAGGTACTCGGGCCCGATGAAGCCGACCACGCTGTTGACCAGCAGCGGTTCGAAGTGCCGGGCCACCGCATAGGCGCGGGCCTCGATGGTCTGCTGATCGCAGCCGTGGTGCGCGTTGGCCGACAGCGCGCTGCCCTGGCCGGTCTCGAAGTACATCACGTGGCTCCCGCGCTGACCATCGGCGAACACGCTGCCGCGCTGCAGCGACAGCGCCGCGGCGCGCGCCTCGGCCAGCAGGGCCAGGTCGATGCCGAAGCTGCGGTTGGTGGCCTCGGTGCCGCCGATGGACTGGAACACCAGGTCGACCGGCGCGCCCCGCTCGATGGCCTGCAAGGTGTTGGTCACATGCGTCAGCACGCAGGACTGCGTCGGAATCTCGTACTGGCCGATCACGGCGTCGAGCATCTTCAACAGGTGCACCACCTGCGGCACGTTGTCGGTCGCGGGGTTGATGCCGATCACGGCGTCGCCGCTGCCATACAGCAGCCCGTCGAGCGTGCTGGCGGCGATGCCCGCGGCATCGTCCGTCGGGTGGTTGGGCTGCAACCGCGTGGACAGGCGGCCGGGCAGGCCGATGGTGCCGCGAAAGCGGGTCTGCACGCGGCACTTGCGCGACACGAGGATCAGGTCCTGGTTGCGCATCAGCTTGGAGACGGCCGCCGTCATCTCGGGCGTCAGGCCCGGCGACAACGCCGAGAGCGCCGTGCTGTCGGCTTCGTCGGACAACAGCCAATCGCGAAAGCCGCCGACCGACAAGCCGGAGATCGGTGCGAATGCGGCGGCGTCGTGGCTGTCCAGGATCAGCCGTGTGACCTCGTCGCTTTCATACGGCACGACGGCTTCTTGAAGAAAACGCGCGAGCGGCAACTCGGCCAGCGCCATCTGCGCCGCCACCCGCTCCTCGGCCGAGCGGGCCGCCACGCCGGCCAGGTGGTCGCCCGACCGTTCGGGCGAGGCGCGCGCCAGCAGCGTGGCCAGGTCGTCGAACGTGTGGTTTCGAACCCCGATGCGGTGGTGATAGGCGGCCATGGGCGAGGGGACTGCGGCGCGTGGCGAGTCAGGACGCCTCGGGCAGCACGGTGCCCGGAGCGGCTGCTCTGCGGTGCCCCGTGAACCGGAAGTAGACGTATCCCAGCACACCCAGCGCCACGAAGAGGCCGGCGATCAGCGGGTTGTAGTAGACCATCGTCACCAGGCAGACGAGCGCCGCGGCCAGTGCAAAGGCCGGGAAAAAGGGGAACAGCGGGGCGCGGAACGGGCGCACCAGGTCGGGCTCGCTGCGGCGCAGCTTGAAGAGACTGGCCATGCTGACGATGTACATCACGATCGCCCCCAACACGCTCATCGTCACGATGTTGGCGGTCAGGGTCTGGCCGCCGAAGGAAACGAACTCGTCGCTGAAGATCGCCGCCATGCCCACCACGCCGCCCGCGAGGATGGCCCTGTGCGGTGTGTGGAACCTCGGATGGATCTTGCCGAGCGTGCCAGGCAGCACGCCGGCACGCGCCAGGGCATAGATCTGCCGCGAGTAGCCCAGGATGATGCCGTGGAACGAGGCGATCAGGCCGAACAGGCCCAGCCAGACCAGCATGTGCAGCCAGCCGCTTTGCTCGCCGACGATGAGTTTCATGGCCTGAGGTAGCGGGTCGTTGATGTTGGCCAGTTTGGTCCAGTCCCCGGCGCCGCCTGCGAACAGCATCACGCCGGCCGCCAGCACCACCAGGGTCAGGATGCCGCCAATGTAGGCGATCGGGATCGAGCGGCGCGGGTCTTTGGCCTCCTCGGCGGCCATGGCCACGCCTTCGATGGCGAGGAAGAACCAGATCGCGAACGGGATGGCGGCAAACATGCCCGGTACGGCCGCCAGGCTGAACACGTCTTGCCCGGACCAGCCGCCCAGCGTGAAGTTGGCGACCGAGAAGCCCGGTGCCACCACGCCCATGAACACCAGCAGTTCGAAGATCGCCAGCAGCGTCACGAACAGCTCGAAGGTCGCTGCGATCTGCACGCCCACGATGTTCAGCGTCATGAAGACCAGGTAGGCGCTGATGGCGGCCACTTTCGGCGACAGCCCGGGGAACTGCACGTTGAGGTAGGCGCCGATGGCCAGCGCGATGGCCGGCGGCGCGAAGACGAACTCGACCAGCGTGGCAAAGCCGGCGATGTAGCCGCCCGTCGGACCGAACGCCCGGCGGCTGTATTCGAAGGGGCCTCCGGCGTGCGGGATCGAGGTGGTCAGCTCGGTGAAGCTGAAGATGAAGGTGCCATACATCAGCGCGATGAAACCCGCAGTGACCAGGAAGCCCAGGGTGCCGGCCGAAGCCCAACCGTAGCTCCAGCCGAAGTACTCGCCGGAGATCACCAGCCCGACGGCAATGCCCCACAGCTGCAAAGTCCCCAGTGACTTGTTCAGGGTCGGGTGGGCGGTGTTGTCCATGCGTTTCTCCGGAGGAATGGAACGGCGTGTCAGAACGCGCGCTGCTTGGCGCGGGGTTTGCTAAACCCCTGCGGCCGACGTTGGGTGACAGCTTACGAACCCAGGCCGGATCGGCGTTATCGAGAAACGGCAAACTTCATGGGCATGATCGGGGCAGGCCATGCACCGTCTTGGCGTCCGGGGTGGCAGGTGCAGTCCATCCAGGCCCATGACGTGGACGAGCACGCCCAGCGCCTGAGCGGTTGGCGCCAGCGCTATGACCAACTCACCGCCGGCAGTTTCCTGGGCCGGCTCGACGAGGTGTCGACCGACTCCGCGCAGGTCTTTCGAGAGCGCACCAGCCAGGCCTTGCGCCAGCGCTGCGAGGTCTGGGGGGACGCAGTCTGGTGCGGCATCACCGCCGTGCACGACGGCTCGCGTATCGACGGCCGCCTGGTGGGCCGCGACGGTGTCATGGTCTGCGGCCGTGCCGCCCAGTTCGAGCTGATGAGCCCGGCCGGGCACGACATCCTCGGCGTGGTGATCGCCCGCGCCGAGCTCGAGCGCCATGTGGCCACGCTGGGGCTGTCGCTGTCGTGGCCTCTGGTCGACCGTGCCCCCTGGCTGGAGGTGCAGGCAGCGCGGCGCCTGCACGCGCAGGCCTGCCTGCGGGCCATCCTGGCTCTGGCCGCGTCGGCGGGCGAAGCGCACCGGCAGGCCACTGCGGCCCGCGAAGGGCTGCGGCTCGCCATGCTCGACACGGTGACGGGCCTGCTGGAGCAGCCGCTGGAGCCGCTGGAAGCACGCAGCAATGCCAGCACCCGCCGCCGCGTGGTGCGGCAGGTCCACGAGTGGATCGAGGCGCACCCGGACGCCGTGCCCACCGTGCCGCAGCTGTGCGAGCGGCTGCATGTGAGCCGGCGCACCCTGCAGTACGCGTTCGAGGCGGAAACGGCGATGAGCCCCAAGGCCTATTTGCGCAGCATCCGGCTGAACGGCGCCCGCCGCACGCTGCGCGGTGCCGACCGGGGCTCGGCCACCGTGCAGGAGGTGGCGGCCACCTGGGGTTTCTGGAACCTCAGCCAGTTCGCCAGCGACTATCGGCACCAGTTCGGGGAGCGGCCCTCCGACACCTTGCTGCGGGCCACCCCGCGATAGCTCGACCGCAGCGCTCAGCGCGCCGCTCAGCGGGTGGGGCCCGTACACAGGCGCCGGGTGCCTCAGTCAGGCGCCCGGGTTCTGATGAAAGTAGTCAGCGAACAGCGCGCACAGCGCAGGGTGTTCGCGGCGCATCGCGGCGGGCGCGACGAAGAAGGCCTCGACAGCGACGGCAAAGAACTCCTCGACGCTCTCGGCACCGTAGGGGTCGAGCGCGGTGTCGACGTCTCCCGAATCCACCCGGTCGGCGAATGCCTGGTACTCGGCGTCGAGGCAGGCCGCCCAGGCCTGCCTTGCAGCGGCCGTGGGCAGGCGGGGCACGCCATCGGCCATGCCGTCCGCCATGTCCAGCACATGCGCGAACTCGTGGATCACCACGTTGTACGACAGTTCGGCCAACTCGCCCGCGGCCAGCACATCGGACCAGGCCAGCATGACTGGGCCACCTTCCATCGCTTCGCCGGTCAGGAACTCATCGTATTCGTGGACCACACCGTCGTCGTCCATCACCTCGCGTGCCGCGACGACCTCGTCACGGTGCACGACGATGCCGACAAAGCCATCGTAGGCGGCCAGACCCAGGTGCAGGATCGGCAGGCACGCCTGGGCGGCGATGGCCACCGCCATCTCATCGGTCACCTGCAGGCCGTGGGCGCCGGAGAACTCCTTCTCGGCCAGGAACAGGCTGCACAGGCGGCGCAGCGCCGTGCGATCGGTTTCAGAGCGGCACGCGATGAAGGGGTAGGCGTCCAGCACCTGCTGCCACAAGGCGTCGGGGATGGCGCGCTGCCTGAGGGCCCGGGCCTCGCGCCAGCGGCGCCACAGAGCGGCCACCATCGACGGCCTCAGGCTGCGCTGGGCGCCAGGCGTTCGAAGCCGCCGGGCGTCCAGCGCAGCACTTCGGCACGCGCCGGCGCAACGTGGTCGGCGTCCCAGTCGCTGAGCACATGGCGTTGCCAACCCTGCGGCCGGTGTTCGCTGGCTGGGCGGTGGGTGTGGCCGTGGACGAGGGTCTGCGCGCCAGCGTCCGCCAGCCAGCGTGTGGCGAGTGCCGGATCGGCGTCGGCACTGGTCACCGGCGCGGACCTGATCTGGTGCTCTCGGCTGGCCGCCCGCATGTGCGCAGCGATCTGCAGGCGCTCGGCCAAGGGGCGGGCCAGGAACTCATCGGCCCAGGCGGGTGCCCGGACCTGGGCGCGAAACTGCTGGTAGGCGGTGTCGGCCAGGCACAGCGCGTCGCCGTGGCTGAGCAGCAGCCGCTGGCCGCCGAACGCGGCAACCACACAGGGATCCGCCAACGGCAGGGTCCGGCTGGCCTGGAAGAAGCGCTCGCCGAGCAGGAAATCGCGGTTCCCATGCATCACGTACACCGGCCTGTGCAGCGCGGTGTCGGCCAGGGCCCGAACGCATTGCGCCTCGAACGCCTGCGAGGCCATGTCGTCGCCGACCCAGGCCTCGAACAGGTCGCCGAGGATGAACAGCGCGTCGGCGCGTGTTCCCTGCAGGTAGCGCTGGAAAGCCGCCATCGTGAGCGGCATGTCGGCGCTCAGGTGAAGGTCTGATACGAAATCCACCGCCCGCACGGACGGCGGCAGAGCCACCTGGGCGGCGCCGACGGCGTCAGGCAATCTCGACGGCCTTCTCGATCAGCACCGTCTCGACCGGCACGTCGTCGTGGAAGCCCTTGGTGGCGGTGCGCACCTTCTCGATCGCGTCCACCACTTCGGTGCCGGCCACCACCTTGCCGAACACCGCATAGCCCCAGCCGCTGGCGGACTCGGCGGTGAAGTTCAGGAAGGTGTTGTCCTTGGTGTTGATGAAGAACTGCGCCGTCGCCGAGTGCGGCGCGTTGGTGCGCGCCATGGCCACGGTGTACTTGTCGTTCTTCAGGCCGTTGTTGGCCTCGTTCTGGATCGGCGCGTCGGTGGCCTTCTGCTTCATGTCGGCCGTCATGCCGCCGCACTGGGCCATGAAGCCTTTGATCACGCGGTGGAAGATGGTGCCGTCGTAGTGGCCCTTGTTCACATAGGCCAGGAAGTTGGCCACGCTCAGCGGGGCCTTGGCGTCGTCGAGCTCGAGGCGAATCACGCCGGCGCTGGTGGTCAGTTCTACGGTCTTGGTCATGTTTACTTCTCCAGCGATGCTTTCTTGATGAGGATGGGCTGCACCGGCACGTTCTGGTGCGGCCCCTTGTTGCCGGTGGCGACCGACTTGATCTTGTCGACGACTTCCATGCCCTCGGTGACCTTGCCGAACACGGCATAGCCGCCGCCGGCAGCGTCCAGGCGCTGGTTGTCGACGACATTGATGAAGAACTGCGAGGTGGCCGAGTTCGGCATGCTGGTCCGGGCCATCGCCACCGTGCCGCGAACGTTGGACAGCCCGTTGCCGGCTTCGAGGGGGATCGGCGGGCGCGTCGGCTTCTCGCTCAGGTCGGGTTTCATGCCACCGCCCTGGATCATGAAGGTCTCGATCACGCGGTGGAAAACGGTGCCGTCATAGTGGCCGGCCTTCACGTACTCGACGAAGTTGTCGACCGATTTCGGCGCCTTCTCCTTGTCGAGCTCCAGCACGATGTCGCCCATGCTGGTGGCCAGGCGAACCTTCTGTGCCCAGCTGGGCGACGCGGCGAGCAGGCCCAGGAGGGCGCCGAAGCCGAGTCGACGGGCCAGGCGAAAGAAGCGGGTCGAGTCCGGGATGGCCCCGGTGGCGGTGGAAGTCACGTCGGAAAGCTCCTTGGCTATACTTGTTCGATTCTACCGACCCAGGTGGGCCGAGCCCGGCCACGCCATGCACGGGGCGCTGTCAGCGCTCCGGCTCCTGGGCTCACCTCGGCACCTGCCAGCCCTCGCTTCCGTTGATGACCCTGCGCATCTACAACACGCTGACCCGCCGGGTCGAAGACTTCGTTCCCATCGAGCCCGGGCATGCACGCATGTATGTTTGCGGCATGACCATCTACGACCTGTGCCACGTGGGCCATGCCCGCATGATGATGGCCTTCGACGTGGTCTACCGCTGGCTGCAGGCCAGCGGCCTGCGCGTGACCTACGTGCGCAACATCACCGACATCGAGGACAAGATCATCAAGCGCGCGGTGGAGCGCGGCATCAGCATCCGGGC
>JADMKA010000218.1 GCA_018780145.1 Vitreoscilla sp.
CGGCACCGTCGTCGGTGACGAACACCTCGCCGTGCTGGAACGGGCTCATCGTGCCAGGATCCACGTTGAGGTAGGGATCCAGCTTGATCAGGGTGACCTTGAGGCCCCGCGATTCGAGGATCGCGGCGAGTGATGCTGAGGCGATGCCCTTGCCGAGCGAGGACACCACACCGCCGGTGACGAAGACGAACTTGGTCATGTCAAAAGGCACTCTGACGGACCCGGGGATGGGCCAGGCTCAAGAGTGCCGTGGTGGTAAAGCGTGATTATAGGGGGCCGGGGTGTCTGGCCGGCCCCAGACTTGCCGCGAAGCGCTCAGCCGAGAGTCCGGTTCAGCCGAGCAGTGCCAGCACGGCGGCCGCCGTGTCGTCCGGCCGCTCCATCGGGAACAGGTGGCTGCCTTCCATCCACTGGAAGCGGTGGCGGGCCAGCGCATGCGAGGCGGCGGCGCCGGCCTGGCGCAGCTCCGCCGACTGGGTGCCGGCCAGGAAGGCCACCGGGCACTGCGGCGGGTGGCGGTGGATCACCGTGCCCATGTGGTGCGGCAAGGTGTTGTAGATGCGGGTCTCGACCTCGCGCCGGAACGCCAACTCGACCTGCCCACCGCGCTCCTCGAAGCCGCTGGCGACGTAGTCCGCCAGCACGCGCGGATCCCAGCGGGCGAAAGCGGGCTTGGACTGGAAGTGCGCCAGCACCGCGGCGCGGTCCGGCCACTGGTAGCGGCGCTGCTGTGAGACTTTGCCTGGCGACACCCGCGCCATCAGCCCGCTGCGCTTGAGTACCTGCACGCTGTGGGCGCGCCAGCCCGTCACCACCGGGGAATCCAGCATCACCAGCCAGGCGGCGAGGTCGGGCCGCTTGCAGGCCGCCAGCAGGCTCAGCAGGCCACCCAGCGAATGGCCCACGAGCACGGCCGGCCCGCCGACATCGGCGTCGATGAAGTCGATCAGCTGATCGCGCAGGCCGCGCCAGTTGCTGGCCACCGGGTAGGCCGGCTCATGGCCGAAGCGCTCGACGGCATGCACCGTGTAGCCGGCCGCACGCCAGCGCTCGAACAGCACCCGGTAGGTGCCGGCCGGGAACCCGTTGGCGTGCGAGAAGACGATGTGCCGGGACAGCGATGCAGCCATTCAGACGATCCGCTCGCCCGGGTGGCTGATCTTCTTCAGGGGCTCGAAGCGCTCGGACGGCGTCAGCAGCGGGTGCGCGGTGGCCGCGCCGTCCCAGTGCGGGTCGTCGATGGCCTCGAAGACCTCGCGCAGGCGCTGGCCCCAGGTGCCGCGGATCATGCGGAAGTAGGGGTTCTGGTCGTCGATCACCGCGATCTGCTGGCTCTGCAGCGAACCTTCCTCGTAGACCAGCAGGTCCAGCGGCAGGCCCACCGAGAGGTTGGACTTGAGCGTCGAATCCATCGACACCAGGGCGCACTTGGCGGCCTCGTCCAGCGGCGTGGTGGGGGTCAGCACGCGGTCCAGGATGGGCTTGCCGTACTTGCTTTCGCCGACCTGGAAGAAGCAGGTCTCGCGCGTGGCCTCGATGAAGTTGCCGGCCGAGTAGACCAGGAACAGGCGCATCGCCTCGCCGCCGATCTGGCCGCCGAAGATCATGCTGGCGTTGAAGTCGATGCCGGCTGCCTTCAGCGACGGGCCGTCCTGTTCGTAAACGCGACGCACCGCGCTGCCCAGCACGCGGGTGGCGTCGAACATGCTTTTCGCGTTCCAGATCGTCAGCGGCTCGTCGTCGCCGTTGGCGAGCTTTTCCACCTGCAGGATCTCGCGCACCGATTGCGAGATGCTCAGGTTGCCGGCCGACAGCAGCACCATGAAGCGGTCGCCCGGCTTCTCGTAGACGATCATCTTGCGGAAGGTGCTGATCGCGTCCAGGCCCGCGTTGGTGCGCGAGTCGGAGAGGAACACCAGGCCGGCGTTGAGCCGGATGCCGACGCAGTAGGTCATGTCGAGGCTTTCTGAATCTGCTTGAGGCGGTACAGCGCGTCGAGCGCTTCGCGCGGGGTCAGGGTATCAGGGTCGATCGCGGCCAGCGCCTCGTCGCTGGCGGAGGTGGCCAGCGGGGCAGGGGTGGGCGGCGCGGCGAACAGGTCCACCTGCGCATCGCGCTCGCGCGATTGCGTCTCCAGCGCCTCCAGCGCGGCCCGCGCCTGGCGGATCAGGCCGGGTGGCATGCCGGCCAGCCGCGCCACCTGGACGCCGTAGCTGCGGCTGGCCGGGCCGGGTTCGATGGCGTGCAGGAAGACGATGTCGTCGCCGCTCTCGGTGGCGCTGACGTGCAGGTTCAGCGCCCGGTCGTGGCGGCGCGGGAACTCGGTCAGCTCGAAGTAGTGCGTGGCGAAGAGGGTGAAGGCCTTGTTCCTGTCGTGCAGGTGGCTGGCGATCGCCGACGCCAGGGCCAGGCCGTCGAAGGTGGAGGTGCCGCGGCCGATCTCGTCCATCAGCACCAGCGACTGCTCGGTGGCGCCGTGGATGATGGCCGCCGCCTCGGTCATCTCCAGCATGAAGGTGGATTGCGCGTTGGCCAGGTCGTCGGCCGCGCCGATGCGGGTGTGGATGGCGTCCACCGGGCCGAGCCGGCAACGCCGTGCCGGCACGAAGGAGCCCATGGCCGCCAGCAGCACGATCAGCGCCACCTGGCGCATGTAGGTGCTCTTGCCGCCCATGTTGGGGCCGGTGATCACCAGCAGGCGGGTGCGCGCGTCGAGCCGGCAGTCGTTGGGGATGAAGCTGGGGCCGCCGGTCTCGGCCAGGCGTGCCTGCACCACCGGGTGGCGGCCGGCCTCGATCTCGATGCACGGGTGGCCGACGAACTCGGGCCGGCACCAGTCGAGCGTGGTGGCGCGTTCGGCCAGCGCCGCCAGCGCGTCCAGGCCACCCAGCGCCCGGGCCAGCGCGGCCAGCGGCACCAGGTGGGCCTGCAACTGCTCCAGCACCTGCTCGTAGAGCCACTTCTCCCGGGCCAGCGCGCGGTCCTGCGCCGACAGGGCCTTGTCCTCGAAGGCCTTCAGCTCGGGCGTGATGAAACGCTCGGCGTTCTTCAGCGTCTGCCGGCGCTGGTAGTCGGCCGGCACCTTGTCCAGTCCCGAGGCCGTGACCTCGATGTAGAAGCCGTGCACCCGGTTGAACTGCACCCGCAGGTTGGTGATGCCGGTGCGGGCGCGCTCGCGGGTTTCCAGATCGAGCAGGAACGCGTCGCCGTTCTGGCCCAGGGTGCGCAGTTCGTCCAGTTCGGCGTCGAAGCCGTTGGCGATCACACCGCCGTCGCGCACCTGCACCGCGGGCTCTTCGGCGATGGCGCGCGCGAGCAGCTCCCCGATCGCCGGGTCGGGGGTCAGGTGGGTTCGCCAGGTGTCGAGCAGCGGCGTGCCGCCGGGTGTGGCGGCGCGCAGCGCGGGCAGGCCCAGCAGGGTCTGGCGCAGGCCGGCCAGTTCACGCGGCCGCACCTGGCGCAAGGCCACGCGCGACGCGATGCGCTCGACATCGCTGATGCCACGCAGTGCATCGCGCAGCGGTTCGAAGCCGCTGGACAGCAGTTGCGCGATGGCGGTGTGGCGTGCGCCGGCCACCGCGCGGTCGCGCGCCGGCCGGGTCAGCCACAGGCGCAAGGCCCGGCTGCCCATGCCGCTGCGGCAGGTGTCCAGCAGCGACAGCAGGGTGGGTGCGCGCTCGCCCCGCAAGGTTTCGGTGAGTTCCAGGTTGCGGTGCGTGGCAGGCGGCAGCTCCAGCAGCTCGCTGGCGCGCTCGACACTCAGGGTGGCCACGTGCGCCAACGCCCGGCCCTGGGTGTGCTCGGCATAGCTCAACAGCGCCGCGGCGGCGGCATGCGCCTGAGGCAAGTCCTGGGCGTTGAAGCCGGCCAGTGAGGCCACTCGCAACTGATCGCAGAGCTTGCGCTGGCCCAGGCCGGTGTCGAACTGCCAGGCCGGGCGGGCGGTGAGGGTGGCACGCGCCTGCCGCAGCGCGGGCGGGGTCTCGTCGCGGTCGACCAGGATCTCCGCCGGTTCCAGCCTGGCCAGCCAGCCGGCCAGCTCGCGTTCGCCGCACTCGGCCAGGCCCAGCTGGCCGCTGGCCAAGCCCAGCCAGGCCAGGCCGTAGGTGCTTCGCCGGCGGTGGACGGCCAGCAACAAGGTGTCGGCGCGGTCGTCCAGCAGCTCGCTGTCGGTCACCGTGCCTGGGGTCACCACCCGCACCACCTTGCGCTCGACCGGGCCCTTGGCGGTGGCGACATCGCCCACCTGCTCGGCCACGGCCACCGATTCGCCCAGCTTCAGCAACCGGGCCAGGTAGTTCTCGACCGAGTGCACCGGCACGCCAGCCATCACCACCGGCTCGCCGGCACTCTGGCCACGGGTGGTCAAGGTGATGTCGAGCAGGCGCTTGGCCTTGCGGGCGTCGTCGAAGAACAGCTCGTAGAAATCGCCCATCCGGTAGAACACGAGGGTGTCCGGATGCTCGGCCTTGATGCGCAGGTACTGCTGCATCATCGGCGTGTGGTCAGAGAGGTCTCGCTTCCTGGGCGGTACGGTGGAGATCGGCTCGGTCATTGAACTCAAGATCATAGGCGAGGCCCGCACGCCGCCCCGATGGCGTGCGCCGGCATTCGCCCCGCCGTCATGTCATGAGCACCTGGATCAGCTCTTCTTGAAGATGCCGAGCTTGCCCAGGATGAAGATCAGCAACGCCGCGCCGGCCAGCGCGACCAGAAAGCCCATGATGCTGCCGACCGGGCCGATGCCCAAGAGTCCGGCGATCCACGAGCCCAGCAGCGAACCCACCACGCCCACGAGCACGTTCGCGATCAAGCCCATCTGGGCGTTGGTCTTCATGATGATGCTCGCCAGCCAGCCGACGATGCCCCCGATGATCAGCGTGATGATCCAGCCCATCTCCATGTCCCCTTGTTGCGCCGTCAGCGGCCCGTGATGCCAACGCGATGGCCTATTGCACCGTGAAGGTCTTGGTTGCCGCAGCGTTGCCGTTGACCAGGATCTCCACCTGGTAGCTGCCGGCGGGCCAGCCATCGGGCTTGCTGATATGGAACTCGGTGGTCGCCGGGCCGGTGGGTGTGATCGTGGCGGTCTCTTCCTTCACCGGCACGGTCTTGTCGGATTTCGTGTAGCTCCACTTGGCCAGCAAGGTGGCGGTGCCCGTGCCGGTGGTGTCGATCGACGCGTGGATCGTGTCGGACTTGGCAAAGACCTCGGTGGTGGCGCTCACCTTCTTGTCGGCACCGACGGCCTTGCCGAGGCTGACCGACGCGACCGTGACGCCCACTGGGGCCGGCGCTGGCTCCGGTGCGGCCACGGGGGCTGCCGGCGCGGCCGGCGGTGGTGGCTCGGTCTTCTTGCCGCATGCGGCAAGCGCAATGGCGGCCGCGGCCACAACGGCCAGTTGACGAGTACGCAGCTGCATGGAAGGTTCTCCTAAGGGATGCAAGAGTCCAACGGTGCCGCCTGAATCAGGCCTTGGGCGGGATCTTCAGCTTCTGGCCGGGAAAGATCTTGTTCGGATCCTTCAGGGTGTCCTTGTTGGCTTCGAAGATCCGGGGCCACTGGTCGGCGTCGCCATACTCGCGTTTCGCGATCTTGGACAGGCTGTCACCCGGCTTGACTTCGTAGACTTTGTCGGCCGTCGAGCTCGACCCGCTCTGCACGTTGGAGAAATCCGGCATGTCGCTCATGGTTTCGCTCCTGTAGAGACGTGGCAGGGTAACCCATCCCGCTGGGATGCAGGCAAGCTCAGTCGGCTTCCTCGTCGCCCAGACCGGTCTCGGCGGGCTTCTTGCGCAACCGCACCATTTTGCGCTCTGCGGGCGGGGCGTCAGCAGCGGTGGCTGCCGCAGGCGCTGCTTCCGCCTCGTCTTCCTTGATAACGCGGGTGAAGGGCGTCAGCAGCTGGACCAGTTGGCCGTAGATCTTCGGCGCGCCCGCCACCACCTCGCGCTGGTGCAGGAAATCGGCCTCGCCGGTGAAGTTGCCGATCAGGCCCCCGGCCTCGGTGATCAGCAGCGAGCCGGCGGCGATGTCCCAGGGGTTCAGGCCGGTCTCGAAGAAGCCGTCGTACCAGCCGGCGGCCACGTAGCACAGATCGAGTGCGGCCGAGCCCGGGCGGCGCAGCCCGGCGCAGTGCGGGGCCACCGTCTCGAACATCTTCATGTAGCGCTGCAGGTTGTCACCCTTGCGGAAGGGGAAGCCGGTGCCGATCAGTGCGTCACCCAGGCGGTTGCGCTTGGAGACGCGCAGGCGCTTGTCGTTCAGGAAGGCGCCGCGGCCCTTGGAGGCCATGAACAGGTCGTTGCGGGTCGGGTCGTAGACGACCGCCTGCTCGACCTTGCCGCGGAAGGACAGCGCGATCGACACGCAGTAGGCCGGGAAGCCGTGGATGAAGTTGGTGGTGCCGTCCAGCGGATCGATGATCCACAGGAAGTCGCTGTGCCTGGCGCCATGGGTGCGGCCCGATTCCTCGGCCAGGATGGCGTGCCCCGGGTAGGCGGTGAGCAGGGTCTCGATAATGGCTTGCTCGGCCGCCTGGTCGACTTCGGTGACGAAGTCGTTGGTGCTCTTGGCGGTGACCTGCAGCAGGTCCACGTCCAGCGATGCCCGGTTGATGATCGCCCCTGCGGTGCGGGCCGCCTTGATGGCGGTGTTCAACATGGGATGGAGGGCTTGCGACATGGGGCGACCTGACGGGGCGTGGGTAACGGGGCTGGCGGTGGGCAAAGAGCGGGCGCGGCGGACAATGCGCCGTGCAAACCCTGATTTTAGCCGCCCATGACCTCTGCCGACCGGATCCCCGATCCCACGCGATTCGTGCTGATGCACACGAGCCACCCCGGCAACGTGGGCTCGGCCGCCCGGGCGATGAAGGTGATGGGCTTTTCGGATCTGGTGCTGGTGGCCCCGCGCTTCGCCGACGTGCTGTCACGCGAGGAGACCGTGGCCATGGCCAGTGGCGCGGCCGACATCCTGGTGCGGGCACGCATCGTCGGCAGCCTGGCCGAGGCGCTGGACGGCGTCACCCATGCCTGCGCCACCGCGATGACGCCGCGTGACTTCGGCCCGCCCACGGTGGCCCCGCGTGAGCACTTCGCCGCGCTGGCCGGCACCGGCCACCGGGTGGCCTTCGTCTTCGGTGGCGAGCGCTTCGGCTTGGCCAACGACGACGTCTACCGCTGCCACACCTGCCTGTCCATCCCCACCGATCCGGCCTACGGCTCGCTGAATCTGGCCCAGGCGGTGCAGGTGCTGGCCTACGATTGGCGCCAGGCGCTGGGCGGCTTTGGCGTCGAGCCGCGCACCGCGCCAGCGGCCTGGGCCGATGCGGCGGCCGTCCAGGGGCTTCTCGCCCACTGGCAGCAGGCCTTGGTGGAGATCGGCTTCCTCGACCCGGCGGCACCGAAGAAGCTGGTCCCCCGCCTGAACCAGCTGGCCAACCGCGCCGCGTTGACCGCCGAGGAGGTGCACATCCTGCGCGGCGTGGCCGGGGCGATGCAGCGGCTGGCCAAAGCCCCCCGACGCGAGCAGGGTTGAGGCCCCGCTACACTGACCAGCTGGATTCAAGGCCCTTGCAACAGGGACGCCTCATGTTCGAACGTTTGCGCGACGACATCGCCTGCATCCTCGAGCGCGACCCCGCGGCGCGCACGACCTGGGAAGTGCTGACCTGCTACCCGGGCCTGCACGCCCTGGTGCTGCACCGGCGCGCCCACTGGTGCTGGACGCACGGCCTGAAATGGTGCGGCCGCTTTATCTCGCACCTGGCCCGCTGGTTCACCGGCATCGAGATTCACCCGGGTGCCACCATCGGCCGCCGGGTCTTCATCGACCACGGCATGGGCATCGTGATCGGCGAGATGGCCGAGATCGGCGATGGCTGCACCATCTACCAGGGCGTGACGCTGGGCGGCACCTCGCTGGTCAAGGGCGCCAAGCGCCACCCGACGCTGGAGGCTGGCGTGATCGTCGGTGCCAATGCGGCGGTGCTGGGGGGCTTCACCATCGGTGCCGGCGCTCGTGTGGGCTCGGGTGCGGTGGTCACCAAACCCGTGCCGCCCGGCGCCACGGCGGTGGGCAACCCGGCGCGCATCATCGCCGCCGAGGTCGACATGGCCCGCGAGCAGACAGCGGCCAAGCTGGGCTTCTCGGCCTATGGCGTCACGAACGGCGACGACCCGGTGGCCCAGGCCATGAAGGGCCTGATCGACAACGCGGGCTCGCATGAGCACCAGATCGCACTGCTGTGGCAAGCCATCGAGAAGTTGTCGGCGCGGGCGCGCGAACTGCCCAGCGGCGAGTGTGTGCCGCAGGATGCGCAGACCACCGAAACCTTCGATGCCGAGCGCCTGAACCGCCTGGTCAAGTGATCACAAGGCCAGCAGGAACGGCGCCAGCAGCCACAGCACGCGCCAGTCTCGTGGCACCTCGATCGCCAGGGTGCTGCTCCACGGCGTGGTGAAGCCATCCGGCTCGATGGCCCGGTAGCGGAAGAAGTACCTGCCGGGCTGTGCCGGCGTGGGCTGGGCCCAGCGGGCCTCGCCCAGATCCACGCGGGCCACCACGTCGGTAAACGCCGCGTCCCGCGCCAGCTCCACCTGCTGCTTGTCCTCCGCGCGGCCTTCCCAGCGCAGTTCGACCTGCTTGCCGTCGGCGCTGACCCCGCCCTGCGGTGGCGTGGGCACGGGGCGCAACTCGAAGTGCTGGCCGTCGCCCCAGGGGCCGGCATCGCCACCTGCCCGCACACTGGCGACGCGCCAGTGGTAGCTGCCCGGCTCGGCAGCGGGCAGCGTGGCGCGCGGGACAGGCAGATCGGACCACCGCTGCACGATGTGTCGGAAGCCAGCGTCCTGCGCCACCTCCACGCGGTAACTCGCGGCCTCCAGGTTGGCGGCCCAGGCGAGATCCACCGGGCCCGCCGCCAGCTTGGCGCGTGCCGGTGGGGCCGACAGCGCGGGGGGCTCCGGCCGCGCCTTCAGCGTGAACGCATGGCGGGCGTCGAAGCCCTCGATGCCCTGGGCGTCGATCCGGCGCACCCGCAGGTGCCAGGCGCCGTCGTCCAGGCCGGCAATGCGGGCCTCGGCACCGGCGCCCACCCGCTCGTCGCGCACCACGCGCTCGAACGACGGGTCCGCCGCCACCTGCACGCGCCAGGCCGAGGGCTCGCCGGGCAGCGCCAGCCGAACCAGGGGCCGCTCGAACCGCGCCGGGATACCGCCGACATCAGGCGCGGCCGGCAGGGCGACGACCTTCGGCAAAACGCCGGCCAGCAGCCGCGCACCATGGCCGCCCGGAATCGCCACGCCCGGCGCACCGACCGGATCCGCCTGCACGGTGCCGGCGAGCACCTCGGTACCGGTGGCCGTGTCGCCGTCCAGGCGCACCCGGTACCTGGTGCCGCGCACGCCGATCACGGCGGTGGGCGTGGTGACCTCCAGCGGCTTGGCGCGCGCCAGCTTGCTGGCCAGCACCTCGATGCCGCCGCGCACCAGCCGCATGGTGCTGGCGAACACGCCATCGGACTGCTGGCCCATCGCTCCCGGGCCAGGCGCCACGGCATAGCGCTGGTGTTCGGTGAGCTGGGTCTCGCTGCCCGGCGCCAGCACCACGCGCGACGCGTCGCCCAGCACCAGCACCGCGGAGCTGCGTTCAGCCGCGCTGAGGCGCTGGCCGGGCGCGAGCGCCGCGCCCGCCGCAGCCGGCAGGCCATCGATGCGGATGTCGCCTTCTGCGCTTGCCAGCCGCGCCGGGGCCGGCTCGGCGCGCAGCAGGCGCAGCGGGATGCGCAGGCGTTGGCCCGGCAGGATGAGGTTCGGGTTGGCCAGGCGGTTCAGGCGCGCCACCTCGCGCCAGGCGGCCGGCGAGCGCAGCAGGGTGTTCCCGCGGCCGATCAAGGTGTCGCCGGCCACGACGGTGTAATCCAGCACCGGCTCGGTGATCGCCGGCGCAGCGGCCGCCATGCCGGCCAGGGCGGCCCCCGCCAGCAGGGCCAGCGCGGCCTTCATGCCACGGGAGGGCGGCGCGCCGACTTGGGCCGGAACGCGTCGCAGACGGCGGCATCGGTCTCCAGGTAGGGGCCGCCGATCAGGTCGATGCAGTAGGGCACCGCAGCGAAGATGCCGGCGGCGGGCGGTGTGGCATGTGGCAAGCCCTCCAGCGTCTCGGCGATGGACTTCGGCTGGCCCGGCAGGTTGATGACCAGCGCAGCGCCGCGGATCACCGCGACCTGGCGCGACAGGATGGCGGTGGGCACGAATCTCAGGCTGATGGCCCGCATCTGCTCGCCGAAGCCGGGCATCACGCGGTCGGCCACGGCCAGGGTGGCCTCGGGCGTCACGTCGCGCGGCGCGGGGCCGGTGCCTCCGGTGGTCAGCACCAGGTGGCAGTGCGCCTGGTCCACCAGCTCGATCAAGGTCTGGCTGATGCGTTCCTGCTCGTCGGGGATCAGCCGGGTTTCCCACTCCACCGGGTTGCGCAGCGCGCGGCCCAGCCAGGCCTGCAGGGCGGGGATGCCCTGGTCTTCGTAGACACCGCTGGAGGCGCGGTCGCTGATGGAAACCAGGCCGATGCGGATGCGGTCGAGGTCACTCACTTACAGGCTCCTCCACAGTGTCGGCAGGCGGCTCGCCGGTGTCGGCCAGCGCGTTCTTGATCAGCTGGAACAGATCGCGGTAGGGCCGGCCGTGGCGCTGTTCGAGCACCTCCGATTTGGCATCCTTGCGGGCAGCGCGCACCAGGTTGCGCAGGGTCTGCACTTCAGTGTCCGGGTAGTGGTTCAGCCAGCGGGTGATGGCGTCGTCGCTGGCCAGCAATTCGGCACGCCAGCGCTCGGCCTCGTGCAGGGCCAGCGTTTCTTTGGCGCTGCCGAGCTTGGCGGCGGCCACCGCCTCGCGGATCGGGGCATCGTCGGTCTGCCGCATCAGCTTGCCGATCAATTGCATCTGGCGGCGCCGGCCCTCGTGCGAGCGGGTGCGGCGCCATTCGGCCAGCGCATCGCGCAGCGGCTCGGGCAGCTCGAGCTTGGCCAGGCGCGACGCCGGCAACTCGGTGAGGGCCTCGCCGAGCGCCTGCAGATCGTGCATCTGGCGCTTGAGGGCCGACTTGCTGGGGCGCTCGGGCTCGCGCTCGGCATCGTCCAGCGGGGTGTCGGGGTCGGAGGGCGCTCGGCGCATGGGTGGGACGATGGCGTCGTCGAGAACTGTGGGTGTCGCTATGATTGTCCCGCAATTCAACTTGCCTGCCCGCCCGTGGCCGCCTGGCCGCTCCGGCGGGTTTTGTCCTTCACGCACCGAGAGCCCGATGACCGCCCACACCGATGCCCGCCAGGGCTTTGCCTACACCCGCGAACAGTTCCAGCAGATCATCGAGGACGTGCTCGGCATGGCGCGTGATCTCGGCACCAGCGATGCCGGGGTGGAGGTCAGCGAGGGCAGCGGCATCAGCGTGTCGGTGCGCAAGGGCGAGGTCGAGCACGTGGAGCGCAACCGCGACAAGTCGGTCGGCGTCTCGGTGTACCTGGGCCAGCGGCGCGGCAATGCCAGCACCTCGGATTTCTCCGCCAAGGCGCTCACGCAGACGGTGCGTGCGGCCTACGACATCGCGCGCTTCACCGCCGAAGATCCTGCCGCCGGCCTGCCCGACGCCGAGGATCTGGCCACGGCGGCCGAGGTGGCGCGCGACCTCGACCTGTTCCACCCCTGGGCGCTGGATGCCGAGACGGCCACCGAGCTGGCCCGGCGCGCCGAGGACGCGGCCCTGACGCTGGACAAGCGCATCACCAACTCCGAGGGTGGCTCGGTGTCCGCGCAGCAGTCGCATTTCTGGGCCGGCAACAGCCGGGGCTTCCGCGGCGGCTACGCCAGCTCGCGCCACTCGCTGTCGGTCTCCCCGATTGCCGGCAAGGGCCGCGACATGCAGCGCGACTACTGGTACACCTCGATGCGCGACGCGATGGAGCTGGCCTCGCCCGAGGTGGTGGGGCGCTATGCCGCCGAGCGCGCGCTGTCGCGCCTGAAATCGCGCAAGGTGGCCACGGCCGAGGTGCCGGTGCTGTTCGAGTCCACGGTGGCCGCCGGGCTGCTGGGCGGGTTCGTGCAAGGCACCAGCGGTGGTGCGCTTTACCGCAAGGCCAGCTTCCTGCAGGACAGCCTGGGCCAGGCCATCTGGGCCGACCACATCGACATCACCGAAGACCCGCACGAGCGCCGCGGCAAGGGCAGCGCGCCCTTCGACGACGAGGGCGTGCGAACGACGGCGCGCCAGGTGGTCCGCGGCGGCGTGGTGCAGGGCTACTTTCTCTCCAGCTACTCGGCCCGCAAACTGGGCATGAAGACCACCGGCCACGCCGGTGGATCGCAGAACCTGCGCCTGACCAGCCGGCTCACGCAGCCCGGCGACCACCTCGAGCAGATGCTGCGCAAGCTGGGCCGCGGCCTGTTCGTCACCGAGCTGATGGGGCAGGGCGTGAACTACGTGACCGGCGACTACTCGCGCGGTGCGGCCGGCTTCTGGGTGGAGGGTGGGCGAATCGCCTACCCGGTGCATGAGATCACCATCGCCGGCAACCTGCGCGACATGCTCAAGGGTGTGGTTGCCGTGGGCGCCGATGCCTACACGCTGGGCGCCAAGACGGTTGGCTCGGTGTTGATCGACCGCATGAAACTGGCGGGCAGCTGATCTCGGGGTCTACCCGAATTTCAGGCACTTGCAAGCTTCGCGGGCCGATCATCCGGCCACGGATCGTGGCGAGCGCACCGTGCAGGTGCCGCGCGGGTATTCCCCGCTCGTGGCCTGCAGGTGCACTTCTAGAATTTGCCGCGTCTGACCCACTGTTCGTTCCCCTCGCTACAGGAGACTCTTCATGGAACGTCGTTCCTTTGTTCGTGGTGCTGGCCTGGCCGGTGTGCTTGCCGCAGGTGCCGCGCCTGCCATCGTGCATGCCCAGGCCCACATCCGCTGGCGCCTGGCCTCCAGCTTCCCCAAATCGCTGGACACCATCTTCGGTGCGGCCGAGGTGTTCGCGCGCAAGGTCAAGGAGATGTCCGGCGGCAAGTTCGAGATCTCGGTGCATGCCGGTGGCGAGCTGATGCCCCCGTTCGGCGTGGTGGATGGCGTGCAGAACGGCACCGTTGAAATGGCGCACACCGCGCCGTACTACTTCTTCGGCAAGGACGAAACCTTCGGCCTGGGCTGCGCCATTCCCTTCGGGCTGAACAGCCGCCAGATGACCGCCTGGATGTTGCAGGGCAACGGCCTGAAGCTGATGCGCGAGTTCTACAAGAACTACAACATCATCAACTTCCTGGGTGGCAACACCGGGGCCCAGATGGGCGGCTGGTACCGCAAGGAGATCAAGACGCTGGCCGACATCAAGGGCATGAAGATGCGCATCGGCGGCTTCGGCGGCAAGGTGCTGGAACGCATCGGTGGCGTGCCGCAAAGCATCCCGGGCGGCGAGATCTACTCGGCGCTGGAGAAGGGCACGATCGACGCCGCCGAATGGGTGGGGCCCTACGACGACCAGAAGCTGGGCTTCAACAAGGTGGCGCCGTTCTACAACTACCCTGGCTGGTGGGAGGGTGGCCCGCAGCTCGACTTCTACATCAACACCAAGTCGTATGAAGGCCTGTCGGCCGAGTACAAGGCCATCGTCGAAGCCGCGGCGGCGGTCGCGCATGCCGACATGCAGGCCGAGTACGACGCCAAGAACCCGGCGGCGCTGAAGCAGCTGGTGGGCGCGGGCACCAAGCTGGTCCGCTTCCCGAAGGACGTGATGGACGCGGCTTTCAAGGAAGCCATGGCGCTGTACAGCGAGTTGAGCGGCAAGAACCCGAACTGGAAGAAGGTCTACGAAGACTTCGCCAACTTCCGCCGCGACCAGAACCTGTGGTTCCGTTTCGCCGAGTCCGGCTTCGACGACTTCATGCAGCAACAGAAGCTCTGATCGACAACGTCAGCCTGAGCGCAAAGGGGCGCGGCGAGAGCCGCGCCCTTTTTCATGTGCGGTCAGGCCATCTCGATCAGGTAGACGGCCGCGCCGGCCAGATAGCCGAGCAGCGCCAGGCCACTGATGTGCTTGAGGTACCAGCCGAAGCTGATGCGCTCCAGGCCCATCGCCGCCACGCCGGCCGCTGAGCCGATGATCAGGATCGACCCGCCGGTGCCGGCGCAGTAGGCCAGGAACTCCCACAGGAAGTGGTCGGTCGGGTAGGTCTGCAGGCTGTACATGCCCATGGCGGCGGCCACCAGCGGCACGTTGTCGACCACCGCGCTGGCCAGCCCGATGCTCATCACGATCAGATCCTGGCGGCCGATGGTCTGGTCCAGCCAGCCGGCGAGCGACGCCAGCATGTGGGTGTGCTCCAGCGTGGCCACGGCCAGCAGGATGCCGATGAAGAACACGATGGACGCCATGTCGATCCGGCTCAGCGCGTGCACCAGGGTCAGGCGCTGCTTGTGGAGATCTTCCTTCTTGCGGTGCACCAGGTCGCCGACCAGCCACAGCAGGCCCAGGCCGAACAGGATGCCCAGGAAAGGCGGCAGGTGGGTGACGGTCTTGAACGCCGGCACAGCCACCAGGATGGCGAGGCCGAGAAAGAACATCAGGTTGCGCTCGAACGCGCTGGTGTGAAACTCGGCCTCCCCACCGTCGCGGGGCGGGGCGACGACCGGGAGGCCGCGCAGCAGGTAGGCGGTCACCGCCAGCGGCACCAGCAGGCTGACGACAGAGGGCAGGAACAGGGCCTTCATGATCGCCAGGCTGGTGATCTGCCCGCCGATCCACAGCATGGTGGTGGTGACGTCGCCGATCGGCGTCCACGCCCCGCCAGCGTTGGCGGCGATGACGATGATGCCGGCGAAGAACAGCCGGTCATCCTGCTTGTGTAGCAGCTTGCGCAACAGCGAGACCATCACGATGGTGGTGGTCAGGTTGTCCAGGATCGCACTGAGAAAGAAGGTGACGATGCCGACCAGCCACATCAGGCTGGTGAGCCTGGCCGTCTTGATGCGGCTGGTGATCACGTCGAAGCCATTGTGGGCATCGACAAGCTCCACGATGGTCATCGCACCCATCAGGAAGAAGACGATCTGCGCGGTGCCCATCAGGGTTTCGCCGAGCTGCTCGCTCACCAGCTGGGCATTGCCCATGCCCAGCGCATACACCGTCCACAGCAGCCCCGCGCCGATCAGCGCGGAGGCCGACTTGTTGATGCCGAGCGGGTGCTCCAGCGCGATGGCAAGGTACGCGCAGACAAAGATCAGGGCGATGGCGGTGAGCATCGTGTGGGCACGCAAGTGCCGGCAGCTGCCGGCGGGGCCGCCCCCGTTTCCACGAGGGCGGCCCCGGGCATTGTCACTTCTTTGCCGCGTCTTGCTCGATGGTGCGCCGGACCGCGTCCATGGCATCGTCGGCAGCCGTCGATGCGGGGGTGGATCCGTCGGCCGCCGACGCTGCGCTCTCGTTGCCCATGCCTTGGAGCAGTTCAGACGCCTTGTCCATGTCGACAACGGCCTCCTTGTCGAGGAAGGCGGTGACGGTTTCAGGCACGAAGATCACGACCGCCACCAGGATCAGCTGCATGAAGACCCACGGTATGGCGCCCATGTAGATGTCCCGAGACTCCACCTTCTTCGGGATCGTGCCGGTCTTGAACAGGCTGTCCGAGATGCCACGCAGATAGAACAGGGCGAAGCCGAAGGGCGGGTGCATGAAGCTGGTCTGCATGTTCACGCACAGCATCACGCCAAACCAGACCAGGTCGATGCCCATCTTGTCGGCCACCGGCCCGAGCAGGGGCAGGATGATGAAGGCGATCTCGAAGAAGTCCAGGAAGAACGCCAGGAAGAAGATGAAGATGTTGACGACGATGAGGAAGCCGACCTGGCCGCCCGGCAGGCTGGTCAGCAGGTGCTCGATCCAGATCCCGCCGTCCACACCCTGGAAGACCAGCGAGAACACGCGCGATCCGATCAGGATGAAGACCACCATGGCCGTGATGCGGGCCGTGCCGGCCATGGCCTCTCTGACCAGGGGCCAGCTCAGGCGTCCGTGCAGGGCGGCCAAGATGAAGGCTCCAACGGCGCCCATGGCGCCAGCCTCCGTGGGCGTGGCGATGGCCGATTTCATGCCGGGCAGGCCGCCCATGCTGCCGAGCACGGCGAAGATCAGGATCGCCGACGGGATGATCCCGCGCAGACACTTCTTCCACAGCGCCCAGCCCTGCAGGGTGCGCGCTTCCTTGGGCACGCCCGGCACGTGATGCGGCTTCACGCGGCTCAGGACGAAGGTGTAGAGCGCGAAGATCAGCACCTGCAGGATGGCCGGGCCCCACGCACCCTTGTACATGTCGCCGACCGACTTGCCGAGCTGGTCGGCCAGCACCACCAGCACCAGCGATGGCGGCACCACTTGGGTGATGGTGCCGGAGGCGGCCAGCACCCCGGTCGCATAGCGCATGTTGTAGCCGTAGCGCATCATGACCGGCAGCGAGATCATCGCCATCGCGATCACCTGGCCCGCCACGGTGCCGGTGATGGCGCCGAGAATGAAACCGACGATGATCACCGAGTAGCCCAGGCCACCGCGCACCGGGCCGAAGAGCTGCCCCATGGAGTCGAGCATGTCCTCGGCCAGGCCGCACTTTTCGAGCAGTGCGCCCATCATCGTGAAGAAGGGGATCGCCAGCAGCAGATCGTTCGACAGGATACCGAACACGTTTTGCGGCAGGGCTGCCATGAACTCCGGCGGAAACCAGCCCTGGGAGATGGCGAAGATGCCGCAGCCCAGACCGAGTGCGGCCAGCGAGAACGCGACCGGGAAGCCGATCAGCATGACGACGACGAGGCCGGCGAACATCACCGGCGCGAAATTCTCCATCGCGATCATTGCAGCGGCCTCTCGTAGTGCGTATCCATCTCGTAGGAGTGCGTGAGCCAGCCGACGCGCTTGATGATCTCGCCCAGGCCCTGCAACAGGACCAGGGTGAAACCCAGCGGCAGCATGAGCATCGCTGGCCAGCGGATCAGCCCGCCGGCGTTGTTGGACATCTCACCCGACTCGAACATGCGCCAGAACAGAGGCCACGCGAACCAGATCATCGTGACCATCACCGGCACCAGGAAGAACACCAGGCCGAAGAGATCGACGAGCACCTTGCCCTTGCCACCCAGTCGCGCATAGAAAAGGTCCACGCGAACGTGCTCGTTCACCCGCAGCACCTGGGCGGCACCCAGCATCACACAGGCGGCAAACAGGTACCACTGGACCTCGAGGAAACCGTTCGAGCTGAAATCGAAGCCGTAGCGCACCACGGCGTTGGTGGCGCTGATGAAGCACGACAGGATCACCGCCCATGCGGCGACCGTGCCGAAGCGGTCGTTGAGCCAGTCGATGCCGTGGGCAAGGGCGAACAGGGGCTTCATGCGGCACCCACCGAATGGGGGCGCCTGAGGCAAGCGAGGCACATGGCGACGGCTCCGGCGAAGGGTTCGAGGAGGGCGCCGACGTTCCAGCCGGCACCGATGGCCTGCAATGTATCGGCAAGCACCTGAACCGTGCCTGAAATCGCCGGCCGCTCAGGGAAACCCCCATCGAGCGCTGCCGGCATGGTGGAGACTCAGGTCGAGAGGGCGGCCTGGTACAGCTTGGTCGAGCGGGCGCCAGAACGGCAGTACAACAGCACCGGCCGGGGCAATTCGGCCATCAGGCGGGCGAACGCCGCGATCTCCTCGGGCGACTGGTAGCCGCCCTGGACCGGCAGGAACCGGTACTCCAGGCCCGCCGCGCGGGCGGCGGCTTCGACGGCTGCGCTGGTGGGTTGGTCCGGGCCGCCCTCGAAATCAGGGCGGTTGTTGACCACGCTGCGAAAGCCCAGGCGGGCCAGTTCGGCCATGGCGGCCGAATCGAGTTGCGGGGCAACGCAGACGTCGTCAGCGATCGGGCGCAGCGGCAGCGTGGTGTTCATGCGGCGGGTCTCCTGGGGGGCTTTACTTTGCCAGAGCCTGCTTGACCGCAGCCGAGAGCAGGCCCATGTCGGCCTTGCCGGCCAGGCGCGCCTTGGCGGCGCCCATGACCTTGCCCATGTCGCCCGGGCCGGCGGCGCCCAATTCGGCCACCAGGGCGGCGACCTCGGCGGCGATCTCGTCGGCAGAAAGCCGCTGCGGCAGGTAGGCGGCGAGCACGACGACCTCGGCCGATTCCTTGTCGGCCAGGTCCATGCGGCCAGCCTGGGTGAAGGCGGCGATCGAGTCCTTGCGCTGCTTGATCAGCTTGTCGACGATGGCGATCACGGCGGCGTCGTCCAGCACCACGCGCTCGTCGACCTCCTTCTGCTTGCAGGCGGCCAGCAGCATGCGGATGGTGGACAGGCGGTCGGCGTCCTTGGCACGCATCGCGGCCTTCATGTCCTCGGTGACGCGGTCTTTCAGGGTCATGGTGGGTTCTCTTCGATCAGGAAATGCAAAAAGCCCGCAACGGCGTCCCGCGCGGGCTTCTCGTGGCGCGAAGCCGTACTGGGGTCAGTACAGCTTCTTCGGCAGCTGCATGCTGCGAACGCGCTTGTAGTGGCGCTTCACGGCAGCGGCCTTCTTGCGCTTGCGCTCGGACGTGGGCTTCTCGTAGAACTCGCGGGCGCGCAGCTCGGTCAGCAGGCCCAGCTTTTCGATGGTGCGCTTGAAACGGCGCAGGGCCACGTCGAACGGCTCGTTTTCCTTGACTCGGATGGTGGTCATTGAGAGAAAAATCCTTCGGGATGGATGCGCTCGGTGCCTTGCGCTGATCAAGAAAGGTCGAGCCATGAACTCGACCACCGGGAACAGTCACACACAGTCACGCAAAGTCGACACGCGGTTTGCTAGCAAAGACAGGGATTCTACTCTGGAAATTCATGGGCTGCCAAGCTGGGCCTGGCGAGCCGCCAGGGCCTCGGCGCAGGCGAAGCCGCTGGACCAGGCCCACTGGAAGTTGTAGCCCCCCAGCCAGCCGGTGACGTCGACCACCTCGCCGATGAAATACAGGCCAGGCTGGAGCCGGCTTTCCATCGTCTGCGAGCTGAGATCCCGGGTGTCCACGCCGCCGGCCATCACCTCGGCCTTGTTCCAGCCTTCGGTGCCGCTGGGTGTGAGATCCCAGCGCTGCAGGCCCTCGGCGAGGGTGCGCAGGGCGGCGTCGGGCACCTGGGGCATGGGCATGTCGGGCGCAGGCCCGCGCAGCGCCAGCCAGGTGTCGGCCAGGCGTTGCGCCAGGTGGCCGGCGAGTTCGTTGCCGAGCTGGCGCTTCGATTCTCGCTTTGCCGTGGCCAGCACCTCTGCCAGGTCGAGCTGCGGAGCCAGATCCAGCCGGACGGGCTGCCCCGGCTGCCAGAAGCTGGAGATCTGCAGCACCGCCGGGCCCGAGATGCCGCGGTGGGTGAACAGCAGGTCCTCCAGGAAACGAACCGTCTGGGTGCCGCGCCGTGCCGGCGCCTCGGTGGAGATGGCCACCGGCAGCGCGATGCCGGCCATCGGCACGAACGGCGCCCAGCCCTTGGCGTCGAAGGTCAGGGGCACGAGTGCGGCGCGTGGCGTGACCAGGCGGTGGCCCAGGCGCTCGGCCAGGCGCAGGCCGAAGTCGCTGGCACCGATCTTGGGCACCGGCAGGCCGCCGGTGGCGACGACCACGGCCGCTGCATGGACCTCGCCGCGGTCGGTGGACACGGCCCAGCCGTCACTTTCGCGCCGCACCTCGGCAGCGCGGCACGGCTGCCAGCGCGTGACCTGGCCTGCATCGCACTCCTGCACCAGCATGCGGATGATCTGCTCGGCCGAGTCGTCGCAGAACAGCTGGCCCTTGTGCTTCTCGTGGAAGGCGATGCCGTGCCGCCGTACCAGGGCCACGAAATCGGCCGCGCTGTAGCGTGCCAGCGCCGAGCGGCAGAACTGCGGGTTGCCCGACAGGAACTGCGCCGGCGAGGCCTCGATGTTGGTGAAGTTGCAGCGGCCGCCGCCCGAGATGCGGATCTTCTCGGCCAGCTTGGCGGCATGGTCGATCAGCAGGACGCGCAGGCCGCGCTGGCCGGCCTGGGCCGCGCAGAAGAGGCCGGCGGCGCCCGCCCCGAGGATGACCACGTCGAAACGATGCACCGCGGTTCAGCCCGCCCAGGCCTTGTAGAGCATGTACGCCGCCAGGCCGTACAACAGCACGGCGAAGGCGCGCTTCAGCTGCCCCACGTTCATCGCGTGGGCCGCCCGTGCGCCGAGCGGCGCCATCGCCACGCTGGCCACGGCGATCACCACCAGTGCCGGCAGGAAGAGGTAGCCGAACGCACCCGGCAGTGCCGGGGCCAGGCTTCGCCCACCGATCAGGTAGCCCAGTGTGCTGGCCAGCGCCACCGGCACGCCCAGTGCCGAGCTGGTGGCCACGGCGTTGTGGATGGGCACGTTGCACCAGGTCATGAAGGGCACGCTGACGAAGCCGCCGCCGGCGCCGACCAGGCCGGACAGGAAGCCGATCCCGGTGCCGGCTGCCGCCTGCCCGCCCCAGCCAGGCATCTGGCGGCCGGCGGCCGGCTTGCGGCCGCTGAGCATCTGCGTGGCCGAGAAGCTGACGAACAGGCCGAAGACGGCGGCCAGCACCTGGCCCTTCAGCAGCGCAAAGGCACCACCGCCCGCGAGCAAGCCGCCCAGCAGGATGCCCGGCGCCATGCCGCGCACGATGGGCCAGCGCACCGCGCCGCGCTGGTGATGGGCCCGCACGCTGGACAGCGAGGTGAACAGGATGGTCGCCATCGAGGTGGCGATCGCCATCTTCACCGCCATGCTGCCTTCGACGCCGCGGTGGCTGAGGATGATGGTCATGAAGGGCACCATCAGCATGCCGCCACCGATGCCGAACAGGCCGGCCAGGAAGCCGGCGCAGATGCCCAGTGCCAACAACTCGGCCACCAGGGTCGGGTCCAGCAACGCCATCAGGGCTCCAGCAAACCGAGCACGGCCTGCCATTCAGCCGGCGTGACGGGGGTGATCGACAGGCGGTTGCCGGGCTTGAGCAACAGCATCGTGGACAAGGCGGCGTGGCCGCGCATCTCGCGCAGGCCGAGCAGGCGGGTCTTCTTCACCAGCTTCACGTCCACGTGCAGCCAGCGCGGCGCGGCGCGCGAGGACTTGGGGTCGAAGTAGGGGCTGGCTGGGTCGAACTGGCTGTCGTCCGGGTAGGCCGCGCTGGCCACCTCGGCGAGACCCGCCACACCGGGTTCGGGGCACGACGAGTGGTAGAACAACACACCGTCACCCAGCCGCATCGTGTCGCGCATGAAATTGCGCGCCTGGTAGTTGCGGACGCCGATCCACGGCACCGTCTGCCGAGGGGCGCGTGCGAGGTCGTCGATCGAGCACTCGCCGGGCTCGCTCTTCATCAACCAGAACTGGGGCATCGACTGGGGGAGAGGTAGAGGTGTCCGCCGCAAACCGTGGGCCGCATTCCTGAACCCAGGGATTCAGGTGGGCGAGGTCAGCACGGCGTCGGGTTCATCTGACGCGAGACGATCACACCAGCCGAGCAATGTTCCAAGCCCGGGCTCGCGAGAGCATCGGTTCAAGGAAATATAAAACCCACGCAGATGCGGCGGACGAATTCATTCTAGGCCGTGCCGCGCATCCGCGGCGGGCTGAATTCACAGAAGTTGGCCGTCGTCGCCCAAGGTCGCATCGAGCTTGTCGATCAGGCTGGCCACCAGGGCCTCGGCCTCGTCTTCCGGGATGGGTTCGCCGGGTGCCGGGCGCACGGCAACCGGGCGCTCGGCCAGCCTGTAGGCCAGGTTCAGGGCGGCCAGCACCGCCATGCGTTCGCGGGCCTTGACCTTGCCGGCGTCGCGGATCGCGCTCATCTCCTGGTCCACCGTGGAGACGGCGGTGTGCAACAGGGTTTCGCCGCCTTCGGGGCAGGCCAGCAGATAGCTCTGGCCCAGGATGATGACTTCGAGTTGTTTCATTCGCTGGCCCCGGGGCTGCTGCGTTCCACGGGCAGGCGCTCGAGCAGCGCGTCGATGCGTGCGCGTGCCGCCGCCAACCGGGACTTCAGGCTGTCGCGCTCCGCCGTGATGGCTTGCACCTGTTGTTCGAGCAGGGCGTTGGTGCGCGCAAGTTCCTCGTGGCGCAACACGAGGCGGTCGATGCGCTCGGCAAGATCCGGCAGGCGTGACATGGGCCTTCACGAGGGGGCTGACTGGGGAACGGGCATTGTAGGGGTGCTAGCATTTGGCTTGTTGGTGCTCTGGGCCGCGCGTCGTCGCGGCCCGGGTTAAACGGGAAGCAGGAAGGTGCTTCGGGTCGCCGGTCGATCTGTTCACCCCGCCTGCGCTGCCCCCGCAACGGTCAGCGGATGGTGCTGTCGTGGCTTGCCACGGCGGTGCCCGCGCCCGCCCTTGACGCCACTGCGCGTTGCCTTTCTCGGAAGGTGACGCGTGGGAAGGCTGCAGGCGCGCTTGTCCGCCAGCCCGGATACCGGCCAACAACCAGGGGGCGGTCCGCGCGAGCGGGCCGCCATGTCGGTGATGCACCTGCGGGGACGCTGGTGCGCACGTTTGTCGGTTGATTCAATCCATGATGACTCGTTCCAAGGCGCTGCCGCGCATCTCGTCGCGCGCGGCTCGCGCACGCCTGCTTCCTTCCCTGTCGTTGCTCGTCGTGCCGCTGGCCGGCCACGCGGCCCCCCCTGACACCCTGGTGATCACCGCCGCCCGGTTCGAACAGCCGGTGCCCGACACGCTGCCCAGCACCCGCGTGCTGACGCGGGCGGACATCGAGGCCGCCCAAAGCGCCGACATGGCCGAACTGCTGCGCCAGACCACCAGCCTGGACATCGGCCAGGCCGGCCCCCTGGGCTCGCAGACCAGCGTGTTCCTGCGCGGCGCCGACAGCCGACAGGTGCTGGTGCTGATCGACGGTGTGCCGTTCGCGCGTGCCGATTTCGGCTCCGCCTCGTGGCAGCACATCGCGCTGGACCAGGTCGAGCGGGTCGAGATCGTGCGCGGCAACCTCTCCGCGCTCTACGGTGCCCAGGCGGTGGGTGGGGTGGTGCAGATCGTCACGCGCCGCGCTGCCGGCCTGGCTGTGGATGTCGGCGGCGGCACCCAGGCCACGGCCTGGGCCACGCTGAGCGGTGCCCGGCAGTTCGGCGAGGGCGAGACCGCCACCCGGCTGGCGGCCACCCTGTCCCGCCGCCAGACGGGAGGCTACAGCGCCAAGGACCCGGCCGCCTCGCCGGGCGCCAACCCCGACCGGGACGCCGGCCAGCAGACGGCGTTGTCGGCCCAGGTGCAACAAGGCTGGGCAGCGGGCCAGCGCACCATGCTGAGCCTGATGAAGGAACGCACCCGCAGCGACTACGACGGCTTCGACGGCAGCCTCGACGACCGCCTGACCAGCGACATCGACAGCATCGGCCTGCAGTCGCGCCACGCGCTGGCGCCGGCCTGGGAGCTCGGCGTGGACCTGGGCCGCACCCGCGAGCGTTTCAACGACCCGACCGGCTTCGCGGTCGACGGCGAGTCGCAGACCGAACTCGCCGGCCTGCAGCTCCAATGGCAGACCCTGCCCGGTCACACGCTGCAGGTGGGCCTGGACAGCAAGCAGGAGCGCTTCATCGACAGCAACACACCCGAGGCCCGGCGCCGGGTGCAGGGCCTGCGCCTCGGCTGGCTGGGGCACTTTGGTGCGTCCGGCGAGGGCATCGATCTGCAGGCCCACCTGCGGGCCGATGACAGCAGTGCCTTTGGCGCGGAGAACACCGTGTTGCTGGCACTCGGCTGGCATGTGGCACCCGGCTGGACACTGTCCGCCCAGGTGGCCAACGGCTACTCGGCGCCCAGCTTCGTCGACCAGCAGTACGCCCCCGTGGGCGTGGCCTTGAAGGCCGAGCACTCGCGCGACGCCGAACTGGGCCTGCGCTGGCGCGATGGCGCCTGGTTCGCCCGTGCTACGCTGTTTGCCCAGAAGCAGCGTGACCGCATCAGTTTCGACCCGGTGACCTTCGAGACGGTGAACATCGCGCGGGCCAGCAACCAGGGCCTGGAGCTGATGGCCGAAGGCCCGGTCGGACCGGGTCTGATGGGGCTGGAAGCCACTTTCCAGAACCCGCGCGACGAGAGCCAGGATGTGGCGTTGAAGCGCCGCGCCCGAGAGTCCGCCGCCGTGAACTACCGCTTGCCGGTCGATGCCTGGCAACTCGGTGCCTGGTTGCGCTACAGCGGCGCGCGCCTGGACACCGACCCCGCAACCTTCTCCAACGCCACCAACCCGTCGCGCACGACGCTCGCGCTGACCGCCCAGCGCCCGCTCGGCAAGGATTGGACGCTGGCCTTCAAGCTCGACAATGCGACCGGCGAGGGCGCTCCCGAGGTCCTGGGCTACACCGCCGCGCCGCGTGCGTTCACGGTGCAGCTGCGGGGCCAGTGGCGCTGACCGACCCAGCCACCAGGTTGCCACATGGCCCGCACGCTGCCACCCACCACCCTTTGGACGCTCGCTCTGGGCGCCTCGGTGCTTGTCGTGCTGGTGGCGCTGGCCGCCGGCAGCGCCGGGCTGGACCGCGAGTTGATCCTGGCCCTGCGCGCACCACGGGTGCTGGCGGCGGCCGGCGTGGGGGCCCTGCTGGCCCTGGCCGGCTTGTCGCTGCAGGTGCTGCTGCGCAACCCCTTGGCCGATCCCTATGTGCTGGGCACCTCGGGCGGGGCCTCGGTGGGTGCGCTGCTGGCACTGCTGGCCGGGGCGTCGCTGTGGGCCGGTGCGGGCATCGGCGCGCTGGCCGCCGGGGCCTTGCTGCTGCTGCTGGCGCGCTCGGCGCTGGCCTCGGGTGACGACGCCTCGCCGCGCCTGATCCTGGTCGGCGCGATGCTGGCGGCCTTGTTCGGCGCCTGGGCCACGCTGCTGCTGATGCTGACGCCGGACGAGCGCCTGCGTGGCGCCATCTTCTGGCTCGTGGGTGACCTGTCGGCGGCGCAGGACAACGGCACTTGCGTGGCAGGTGCCGCGCTGCTGTGGGCGGGGCTGGCGCTGCGTGGCCGCTCGATCGACCGCCTGATGCTGGGCGCCGAGGCGGCCGGCGTGCTCGGCGAGCCCGTCAGGCGCCTGCGCCTGGAGCTGTTGGTGGGCGCCTCGCTGGCGGTGGGCCTGGCGGTGTCGACGGCCGGTGCGGTGGGTTTCGTCGGCCTGGTGGTGCCTCAGGCCTGGCGCCTGGCGGGCGTGCAGCAGACCCGCCAGCTGGCCGGCCTGTCGGCCCTTGGGGGTGCGACGCTGCTGGTGGCGGCGGATCTGGTGTCGCGCCTGGTCGCGGCGCCGATGGAGTTGCCCGTCGGTGCGGTCATGGCGCTGCTGGGTGCCCCGTGCTTCATCGTCCTGTTGGTGCGAGGTGCACGATGAGCACGGCGCCCCTGATCGAGACACGCGGCCTGGCCTTGTGGGCCGGCGAGCGGCGGCTGGTCGAGCAGCTCGATTGGCAGGTGCGGGCGGGCCAGCGCTGGTGCCTGATCGGCCGCAACGCGGTGGGCAAGAGCAGCCTGCTGCGGGCCCTGGCCGGTTTGCCGGTGCCAGGGCGCGCTGGCGAGCTGCGCTGGCGTGGTATCCCGCAGGCCGAGTGGCCGGCAGCCGAAGCCGCCACGCTGCGCGCCTGGATGCCTCAACAGCCGGCAGACCGTTTCGCGCTGTCGGTCCGGCGCCTGCTGGACTTGTCGGTGGTGCGTGCCGGTGCCGAGCCCCTCGATCTGGCCAGCCTGGACATCGCCGATCTGGCCACTCGCGCCGTGACCCAGCTTTCCGGTGGCGAGCGGCAGCGGGTGGCGATCGCCCAAAGCGCGGTCCAGGGGGCGCCGCTGATGCTGCTTGACGAGCCGATCTCGTTCCAGGACCCGGCGCACCAGGGCCTGGTGGCACGCTGGTGCGACGCCTGGGTGGCGGCCGAGCCCAGCCGTGCGCTGGTGATGAGCAGCCACGACATGCATTGGGTGGCCCGTGCCGCGACCCATGCGCTGGCCTTGCTGGGCGATGGCCGCTGGCGCGCCGGCCCGGTGACCGAGGTGCTGCAGGCCGAGTCGCTGCGCGAGATCTTCGGCTGCGACTGGCTGCCCGCCGGCAGCAGCTGGCTGCCGGTCTGAAGTCTATTCCGCGGCCGGCGGCGGCCGCATCTGCCGCATCGCGCGGGCCAGCTCGATCACCGCCATCGCGTAATAGCTGGACCAGTTGTACCGCGTCACCACATAGAAGTTGCGCGTGCCGGCCACGTACGAGGGGGCGTTGTCGCCGTTGTGCAGTTCGACCAGTGCCAGCGGCCCGCTGTGTGCGAGGCCGGCCTCGTCGAGCACGGCGCCGTGCTCGGTGAACTGGGCCGGGCTGAAGCTGGGCAGGATGTCGGGCGCCAGCAGCACCGCACGCTCGCGCAGCTCGCCAGGTGGTGCCACCGGGTAGTGGGTCGGCAGGTCGCGTTGCCAGCCGAACTGCGCGAAGTAGTGCGCCACGCTGCCCACCACGTCGGCACCGTGGGTGTCCAGGTCGATGCGGCCGTCCTCGTCGAAATCGATCGCGTACTTCAGGATGCTGCTGGGCATGAACTGCGGCAGGCCGATGGCGCCGGCGTAGGAGCCCTTCACGCCTTGTGGGTCGCGGCCTTCGTTCGAGCACCACTGCAGGAACGCGCCCAGCTCCTCGCGGTAGAAGCTGCTGCGGTCCGACCGGCCGCTGGGAAAGTCGAAGGCCAGTGTGGCCAGGGCGTCGATGACCTTGTGGTTGCCGAGGATCCGGCCATAGAAGGTCTCCACGCCGACGATGGCGGCCACCACGTCGGGCGGTACGCCCCAACGTGCCTCCGCCCGGGCCAGCGCCGCCTCGTTGGCCTGCCACCAGCGCAGGCCTTCGCGGATGCGCTGTGGCTCCACGAAGCGGGCGCGGTAGGCCTCCCAGTTCTTGGCGACGCCTGCGGGCGGCGGCATCACCAGCTTGGCCACGCTGGGTTGGTAGCGGGCCTGCGCCAGCTGGGCGATGGCCCAATCGGCATCCAGGCCGCGCGTCTCGGCGGCCTGGCGGGCGAAGGCGACCACGTCGTCGCGGCGGCCGTAGGTGACCACATCGGGCGCGGCATCGGCACGGACCACAGCCGGCTTCTTCTTGCCGGCCTGGGCGCAAACCGGGCTGCCGCAGGCCAGCGCAAACAGGGCCATCGAGAGGCCGGCTCGTGCCGGGCTGAAGGGTGTCAAGCGCATGCGCCGATTATGGTCGGCCGCGCGCCGGCGCCAGGGCGCGCCGGAAGCCACGCCACCAACCGCGGGGTGGGTCGGAATGGCCTGGCCAGCCATAGCGGTGACGTTCCAGCGACAGCAGCGCGTCGGCGGCGGGCTGGCCGGTAGCGCCATGGCGCTCGACGAGCCGGCGGGCCTGGCTCGCGAGGGTGTCGCTGTCGCGGGAGTCGATGCCGAGCCGCCGGAGCTCACCGGCGATCCCCTGCCGGAGCCGCTGCCACGGCGTCTGCCGACGCGCGTCGATCCAGGCCCAGGCGGCCCCCGCCAGCCCGGCCGCCACCACCAGACCCACCAGCACCCTCAGAAGCGACA
This sequence comes from Vitreoscilla sp., assembly GCA_018780145.1. GTDB lineage: Bacteria > Pseudomonadota > Gammaproteobacteria > Burkholderiales > Burkholderiaceae_C > Ideonella. Next base: position 27,577 of record JADMKA010000218.1, read on the forward strand.
GCAGATCGGGCGATGCGAAACCGGCCTGCCCCAGCAGGTCGAATTGCTGGCGCCGGCCGTAGCCCAGCACCCATTGGTTCCAGCGGTTGTCCAACGACTCGGCCCAGCGCCGCAGCCGCAGCTGCAAGCCCGGGTTGACGGCCGACAGGGCATTGGCCACCAAGCCTGGCGGCGATGCCAGGGCCACGCTGCGGTCGATGCGTTCCGGCGAGACCGCGCCGGTGGGGTCGGCCCGCTGCCAGCCTTGGCCGGGCCGCCAGAACTCGGCCCAGGCATGGGCGTGGCTCTGGCGTACCGCGTGGTAGCCGTCGACCGGCGCGGCGTCGCTGCCCTGATAGCCGGTGACGATGCGCGCCGGCACCCCCAGCGCGCGCATCACGACCACGTAGGCCGCCGCATAGTGTTCGCAGAAGCCGGCCCGACGATCCAGCCAGAACTCGTCGACGGTGTCGCCTTCGTAGGTGCCGGGCGACAAGGTGTACTGGAAGGGCTCGCGCCGGATATGGCGCAGCACGGCCTGCGACAAGCCGGCCGCGTCGGCCCGAGCCAGGGCCGGATCTTCCTGCAGCGCTCGGGCCCAGGCCCGCGTGCGCGGGTGGCTCCCAAGGGGCAGGGCGGTGAGCTGGGCCTGTTCGGCGGGCCTGAGCTCAGCGGCCGGAGCGGCGCGCATGTCGGCCACGGCACTCAAGCGGATGCGCTCGCCCAGCGGGCTGCGCAGGCGCCACTGGCCGTCGTCGTCCGGGCGCTGGGGCAGGCCCGCCAGGGGCGGGTCGATCGTGGGGGGCGCCTGGGTCCACTCCAGCAGCGGCAACCAGGGCACCCGCAGCGGCTCCAGCGTCATCTCGTAGCGGATCGCTCCGGCCGAATCCACCGGCCCGGGTGGCGGTTGGCCGCTGAACGCTGCGGGCCAGCGTGGCAGCGGAGGTGCACGCCAGCGCTGGCCGTCGTAGTCGCTGAGTACCGGGCCCCGGAAGTACAGGCGCCCGGGCGGCGGCACCGGCCCGTCGAAGCGCAGCCGGAAGGCGATGCTGTCGTCGGTGGCCAGTTCGGCCACGTCGCCCAGTTGCAGGCTGTCCGACAGGCCGGTGCGGGCGTGCGCTCCGGGCATCGACCAAAGTGGCCCCAGGCGCGGGAACAACAGGAACAGCGCCACCATCACCGGGGTGCCCACCAGGGCGGCGCGCCCGGCCAGGGCGGCCGCCTCGCGCAGCAGGGGCCGGCCGGCCGGCATGTGGGCCAGCGTCAGCGCCGTCAGCCAGCCCCACACCGACAGGCCCATGGCCAGTGCCGTCCACAGCGACTGCGAGTAGAGGAACTGGGTCAGCACCAGGAAGAAGCCGAGGAAGAACACCACCAGCGCATCGCGGCGGGCCCGCAGCTCCAGCGTCTTCAGGGCCATCAGCACCACCAGCAGGGTGACGCCCGCCCCACGGCCGAGCAAGGTGCGTTCGCTCCAGAAGGTCAGGCCCACGGCCACCAGCAGCACGCCGACCAGGGCCCAGCGCCCCGGCAACGGGGCTTGCCGCCAGGCCAGCATCGCGCGCCACCACAGCACCGTGCCACACAGGACGGCCACCCAGGGCGACAGGCGGAACAGGTGGGGCGTGACCGTCCAGGCGATCACGGCCAGCATGAACAAGGTGTCGCGCGACTCGCGGCTGGGCGGGCGCAGGGCGGCCCAGGTGGGCAGGCGGTTCACTGCATCACTCCCATTCTGCGAGCACCTGCAAGGCCGCCTGACGGTGGGCGCCGCCATCCGCCGGTGGGAGCTCCTGGCCTGGCAGGCGCAGCCCGTAGGCCAGGCCCTGGCTGTCCGCCAGCAGCACCCAGGCGGCCAACCGGGACAGGCGTTGCTCGGTGCTGGCCTGGCGGGTCTGCGACCAATCCAGCCAGAGCTGCCGGCGCGCCGACTCCCGACCCTCGCGGCTGATCAGTTCGCCGTTGCGGGCCATCTTCTTCCACGCCACCTGGCGCAGGCTGTCGCCGCGCCGCCAGGGGCGCAGGCCGTCGAACTCACCACCCTGCGCCGACCGCGCGGGCAGGGTGCCGCCGGCCACCGCACCGGCCGAGGGCAGGGGCGCCGGCGGCTGCTCGGGCCTCGGATAGACCCACAGGTGGCCGGCCGGCCGCCACAGCGACCAGGCCCGGAACAGACCGAACGGAAAACGGCTCTCGATGCGCAGCAATGGCAGTTCGAGGCGGCCGCGCCGCTCGGCGAGGAAACCGACGCCGACGCTCGACTGGCCCTGTGCCGCCACCTCGGCGAAGGCCAGCACGGCCGCACCCGCCAGAGGTTGCACGCCAAAGCCCAGGCCGTGTCGCGCCGCACCCGGGTTGGTGACGACGATGTCGAGCGACGCCCGGTCGCCGGCGAACACCGCCTGCGGCGGCCGGGCATGCAGCGTCAGGCCACGCAGGCTGCCGTGGGCCATGTGCATCGAGGCCAGCGCGCTGCCAGCCAGCAGGAAGGTTAGGGCGTAGCCGAGGTTGAGCTGGTAGTTGATCGAGGCCACCAGCAGCAGCAGCAGCGTCAGGCCGAAGGCCAGGCCGGCACGGGTGGGCACGATGTAGACGTTGCGCTGTGTCAGCGTCCACTGCTCGGCCGGCTGGTGGCGCGCCTGCCACCAGGCGTTCCAGCGTTGGCGCAGTCGCAGCGGCACGGCGCGGCGCGGTCAGGGCAGGGGAACCGCGTCGACCATCGCCCGCACCTGCTCGCGCCGGCCGCGCCCGGCGCCGGGCACGGGCACCAGCCGGTGGGCGATGGTCTGCGGCAACAGTGCCTGCAGGTCGTCCGGCGTGACGTGGTCGCGCCCGGCCAGCAGCGCCCGGGCCCGTGCGGCGCGCAGGACCGCGATGCCGGCACGCGGCGACATGCCTTCGACGAACCACTGGCCCGATCGCGTGGCGGCGATCAGCGCCTGAAGGTAATCCAGTAGCGCCGCCGACGCGTGCACCTGCGGCACGGCGGCCATCACCTCGCGAAGCTCGGCCGGCGCCATGACCGGCTGCAGGCGGGCGATGGCATCGCGCCGATCCTCACCGGACAACAAGGCGCGCTCGGCCGCGCGGTCCGGGTAGCCCAGCGTGATGCACATCAGGAAGCGGTCGAGCTGGCTCTCCGGCAACGGGTAGGTGCCAAGCTGGTCGGTCGGGTTCTGGGTGGCGATGACGAAGAAGGGCGCGGGCAGCGGGCGGGTCTCGCCGTCGACGGTGACCTGGTGCTCCTCCATGGCCTCCAGCAGCGCGCTCTGGGTCTTGGGGCCGGCGCGGTTGATTTCGTCGGCCAGCAGCACCTGGGCGAAGATCGGGCCGGGGTGAAAGACGAAGCGCTCGGTGGCGCGCTCGAAGACGCTGACCCCCACCAGGTCGCTGGGCATCAGGTCGGCGGTGAACTGGGTGCGCGAGAACTGCAAGCCCAGCGACACCGCCAGGGCATGGGCCAGCGTGGTCTTGCCGACCCCGGGAACATCCTCCACCAGCAGGTGGCCGCCAGCCAGCAGGCAGGCGATGCAGTCCTCGATCTGTGCCGCCTTGCCGACGATGATCGTGCTAATCTGACTCTTGAGTTGGATCAAACGAGTCTGCAGGGTGGCGCTCATCATGAGAGGCACGATAGCTCAGATTGCCCGCTGCTTCAGGGCCCCACGACAGCCTCCCTACGCATGACGACCGCCTACTTTTCCCACCCCGATTGCCGCGGCCACGACATGGGCCGCGGCCACCCGGAATGCCCCGCGCGGCTCGATGCCATCGAGGACCACCTGCTGGCCACCGGCCTGGATGTGGCGCTGACCCGCTTCGACGTCCCGTTGGCGGCCCACGCCGACTTGGCGCTGGCCCACAGCGAGGGCTACCTGGTCGAGCTCTCCGAGTTCATGCAGCAGGCTGCCGCGAACGGCGAGCACCGAGCACTCGACCCGGACACCACGGTCTGCCCGGCCACCTGGCGCGCCGCCCTGCGTGCAGCCGGTGCAGCGGTGGCGGCCACCGACGCGGTGATCGACGGCCGCGCCGAGAACGCCTTCTGCGCCATCCGCCCACCGGGGCACCATGCCACCCGGTCGCAAGCCATGGGCTTCTGCTTCTTCAACAACGTGGCGATCGCCGCGCGCCATGCGCTGGATGTGCGCGGCCTGGAGAGGGTGGCGATCGTCGACTTCGACGTTCACCACGGCAATGGCACCGAGGACATCGTGGCCGGCGACGAGCGCATCCTGATGGCCAGTTTCTTCCAGGACCAGCTCTACCCCTATTCGGGCGGCGTGCCGCTGGGCACCAACATGATCAACCTGGCCATCCCGGCCTACACCCGGGGCGGCGAGATCCGCGAGTTGATCGAGGCCAACTGGCTGCCACGGCTCGACGCATTCAGCCCCCAGATGGTCTTCATATCGGCCGGCTTCGACGCCCACCGGGAGGACGATCTGGGCCAGCTGGGCCTGGTCGAAGCCGACTACGAGTGGATCACCCGCCGCCTGGTCGACGTGGCCAGGCGCCATGCCGGCGGGCGCATCGTCTCGTGCCTGGAAGGGGGCTATGCCTTGAGCGCCCTGGCACGCAGCGTGGCCGCCCACCTGAGGGCGCTGGCGGACGTCTGAAGTCATGTCCGGCTGAGAGAATGCCGGCATGACGACTTCCATTCTCCCGGCGGTGACGCTGGACGAAATGCTGACGGCGCTCGGCCGGTCGAGTGCCTGGATCGAGGCCGGTGTGGTGCTGGGGTGCCTCGGAGCCGCCTGGGTGGTGGTGCGCCTGATCCGCGGGGCCCAGGTCCCCCAGGGCTCGGTCTGGTTCGGCCGCCGCATCATCGACGGCGTGCTGTTCCCGATACTGGCGCTGGCACTGGCCTATGGTGCGCGGCGGGTCATGCTGGGGCTGGATCTTCCCTTGGCGGTGTTCAAGATCGCCATTCCGGTGCTGCTGTCTTTCGCCGTGATACGGCTATCGGTGCGGGTGCTCAGCGCTGCCTTCCCGGCGTCTCGGGTGGTGCGGGTGGCCGAGCGGACCATCTCCTGGCTGGCCTGGCTGACCGTGGTGGCCTGGATCACCGGGGTCTTGCCGGTGCTGCTGGACGAGCTCGACACGATCCAGTTCAAGCTCGGTGGCGCCCATGTCTCGGTGCGCAATGTCATCGAAGGCGCCTTGTCCGCCGGGTTCGTGCTGGTGCTGGTGCTGTGGGTCTCGGCCGCCATCGAGTCGCGCCTGCTTCAGGGGGCCTACGGCGAGCAGTTGTCGTTGCGCAAGGCGGCGGCCAACGGCGTGCGGGCCATCCTCACCTTCGTCGGGCTGCTTCTGGCACTCACGGCGGTGGGCATCGACCTGACGGCGCTCTCGGTGCTCGGTGGCGCCATCGGCGTGGGGCTGGGCTTCGGCCTGCAGAAGCTCGCCGCCAACTACGTGAGCGGCTTCGTGATCCTGGCCGAGCGTTCGCTGCGCATCGGCGACATGGTGAAGGTGGATGGTTTCGAAGGCCGCATCACCGACATCGCCACCCGCTACACGGTGATCCGCGCACTCAATGGCCGCGAAGCCATCGTGCCCAACGAGATGCTGATCACCCAGCGGGTGGAGAACTCGTCGCTGGCCGACCCCAAGGTGCTGATCAGCACCGTGGTGCAGGTGGCCTACGACACCGACCTGGACACCTTGCGGCCCCAACTGGTGCAGTCGGTTCAGGGTGTCGAGCGTGTGCTGTCCGACCCTGCGCCTGCCGTGCAGTTGTCCGGCTTCGCCACCGACGGGCTGGAGCTGACGGTGCAGTTCTGGATCACCGACCCCGAGAACGGCAGCGGCAACGCGCGCTCGGAAGTCAACCTGGCGATCCTGCGCTGCCTGAACGCGCAAGGGGTGGAGATCCCCTACCCGCAGCGGGTGGTGCGCACGCTGGCCTGATCGATCAGGCCACGGCGACCGGAATCTTCCCGATCTTCGCCTGCCATTCCTTCGGCCCGGTGATGTGCGCGCTGGTGCCACCGGCATCGACTGCGACGGTGACCGGCATGTCGACCACGTCGAACTCGTAGATCGCTTCCATGCCCAGGTCGGCAAAGCCCACCACCTTGGCCGCCTTGATGGCCTTGGAGACCAGGTAGGCGCTGCCGCCCACGGCCATCAGGTACGCACTGGCGTTGTCCTTGATGGCCTCGATGGCCACTGGGCCGCGCTCGGCCTTGCCGACCATCGCGATCAGGCCGGTCTTCTCCAGCATCATGCGGGTGAACTTGTCCATCCGCGTGGCGGTGGTCGGGCCGGCCGGGCCCACCACCTCGTCGCGCACCGGGTCCACGGGGCCTACGTAGTAGATGACGCGGTTGGTGAAGTCCACCGGCAGGGCCTCGCCCTTGGCCAGCATGTCGGCGATGCGCTTGTGGGCGGCGTCGCGGCCGGTGAGCATCTTGCCGTTCAGCAGCAGGGTGTCGCCGGCCTTCCAGGCGGCCACCTCGGCCTTGGTCAAGGTGTTGAGGTCGACGCGCCGGCTCTTGTTGTAGTCGGGCGCCCAGTGAACGTCGGGCCACAGATCCAGGCTGGGCGGGTCGAGGTGGACAGCGCCCGAGCCGTCGAGCACGAAGTGCGCATGGCGGGTCGCGGCGCAGTTGGGGATCATCGCGATCGGCAGCGAGGCAGCGTGTGTCGGGTAGGTCTTGATCTTCACGTCGAGCACGGTGGTCAGGCCGCCCAGGCCCTGCGCGCCGATGCCCAGCGCATTGACCTTCTCGTACAGCTCGATGCGCAGTTCCTCCAGCTTGCTGGCGGGGCCGCGCTGGAGCAACTCGTACATGTCGATGTCGTCCATCAGCGCTTCCTTGGCCATCAGCACGGCCTTCTCCGCGGTGCCGCCGACGCCGATGCCCAGCATGCCCGGCGGGCACCAGCCAGCGCCCATGGTGGGCACCGTCTTGAGCACCCAGTCAACGATGGAGTCGCTGGGGTTCAGCATGTACATCTTTGACTTGTTCTCGCTGCCGCCTCCCTTGGCCGCGACAGTGACCTCGACCGTGTTGCCCGGTACGACCTCCATGTGGATGACGGCGGGGGTGTTGTCTTTGGTGTTCTTGCGGTCGAAGATGGGATCGGCCAGCACCGACGCGCGCAGCACATTGTCGGGGTTCAGGTAGCCCTGGCGCACACCAGCGTTGACGGCATCGGCGATGGAGCCACCGAAGCCCTCCCACTTCACGTCCATCCCGATCTTCAGGAAGACGTTGACGATGCCGGTATCCTGGCAGATCGGCCGCCGGCCCTCGGCGCACATGCGCGAGTTGGTCAGGATCTGGGCGATCGCGTCCTTCGCGGGAGCACTCTGCTCGCGCTCGTAGGCACGTGCCAGGTGGGTGATGTAATCGACCGGGTGGTAGTAGCTGATGTACTGCAGCGCGCTGGCAACGGATTCGACGAGATCGGCTTGGCGGATGGTGGTCATGGTGGTGCGGCGAGTGGTCAGGGTTACCACTCAGTTTACTCGGGGGGAGCGGGATGATCACGCAGGCGCTCAAGCGGTTCCTGTCGCACGAGTCGGCCGGTGGCATCGTGCTGGCCTTTGCCGCCGCCGCCGCGCTGCTGGCCAGCAACTCCGCCTTGGCGCCGGCCTACGAGGCCTTCCGGCAACTTCCGGGCGAGATCCGTCTCGGTATCGGCGACGGGGCGCTGGTGCTGGCCAAGCCGCTGGTCGTCTGGGTCAACGACCTGTGGATGGCGGTGTTCTTCTTCCTGGTCGGGCTGGAGATCAAGCGCGAGTTCGTCGAAGGCGAGTTGTCCACCGGCCGGCAGGCGGCGCTGCCCGCCGTGGCGGCGCTGGGCGGGATGGTGGCCCCGGCTCTGATCTATGCGGCGCTGAACCATGCCGATCCAGCCGGGTTGCGCGGTTGGGCCATCCCGGCCGCCACCGACATCGCGTTCGCGCTGGGGGTCGTGCTGCTGTTGGGCTCGCGGGTGCCCGTCTCGCTGAAGGTCTTCCTCACGGCCGTGGCGATCATCGACGACCTCGGGGCCATCGCGGTGATCGCGGTGTTCTATACGGAGAACCTGAGCCCGGGGATGCTGGCTGGCGCCGCCGTCTGCGGCCTGGTACTGGCGGCGATGAACCGGCTCCGGGTGGTGCGCGTGGAAGCCTATGCGCTGGTCGGCCTGGTGATGTGGCTGTTCGTGCTGAAGTCCGGTGTCCACGCGACGCTGGCGGGTGTGCTCACGGCCATGGCCATCCCGCTGCACGACGGGCAGGGCGGCTCACCCTTGCAGGCGGTGGAACATGGCCTGCACCCCTGGGTGGCGTTTCTCGTGCTGCCGGTCTTTGCCTTCGTGAACGCCGGCGTGTCGCTGCAGGGCCTGAGCTGGGGGGCGCTGGCGGCCCCGGTGACGCTGGGCATCGCCGGTGGCCTGGTGCTGGGCAAGGCGGTCGGGGTGTTCGGCAGCCTGTGGCTGATGGTGGCCTGGGCTGGGGCCGAGCGGCCCGCGGGGGCCTCCTGGCGTCAGTGCCTGGGTGTGGCCCTGCTGTGCGGCATCGGCTTCACGATGAGTCTGTTCATCGGCGGCCTGGCCTTTGCCGGGTTGGATCCGGCATACGACACGCAGGTCAAGCTGGGGGTGCTGGGCGGCTCGCTGCTCGCCGGCATCGTGGGCAGCCTGGTACTGGCGGTGGGCCGGCCGGCCCGCTGAGCGCCTCAGTGCTTGCTGGGGGCCGCCATGAGGCGGTCGGTGGCAGCGATGGCCAGCGCCGAAGCCAGGAAGGCCACGTGGATGACCGTCTGCCAGAGCAGGGTCTTCTCGGTGTAGTTCTCGGCGTTGATGAAGGTCTTCAGCAGGTGGATCGAGCTGATTCCGATGATGGCCGTGCCCAGCTTGACCTTCAGCACCGAGGCGTTCACATGGCTCAGCCACTCGGGCTGGTCGGGGTGATTCTCCAGGTTCAGCCGGGAGACAAAGGTTTCGTAACCTCCGACGATGACCATGATGAGCAGGTTGGAAATCATCACCACGTCGATCAGGCCGAGCACCACCAGCATGATGATGGTCTCGTTCAGCTGGCTGATCGGGGCGTAGCCGCCGGTGGTCTTGCCGGCGGCGTCGAGGAGGGCGGTGCCCTTGTAGCCCAGGCTGGTCACCAGACTGGCCAGGGCCGTCTGGCTGCCGAAGACCGCCTCGATCAAGTGAACCAGTTCACCCCAGAACTGGAACACATAGACCGCCTGTGCGAGGATCAGGCCCAGGTACAGAGGCAACTGGAGCCAACGGCTGGCGAAAATCAGGTTGGGCAGCGGCCGCAGGCGGGCAGAAGTCGATTCGTTCTTGGGGTGCATGGTTGGCGGCAGATCTCAGTCGTGGCGCCGGGGATTGTAGGAGGCTGGGATGGCAGGCCTGCGACACATCGACACCCGGGAGTAAGGCCATCGTCAGACGCTCGGACCACAGTGCCGGGGAGCAAGGCGCCGAACCGGCGCCCGGGTATTCTTGTTGAAGGCTTAGGAGACAACCGATGAGTGACGAGCTGAAGACCTACGCGCCTCCCATGGCCCTGGCGGCCACGGCGCATGTGCCCAGCATGGCGGCCTACGACGCGCTCTGCCGCGAGGCCGACACCGACTACGAGGGCTACTGGGCCCGTCTGGCGCGGGAACTGCTCAGCTGGAAGAAGCCGTTCAGCAAGGTGCTCAACGAGTCCGAGGCACCGTTCTTCAAGTGGTTCGAGGACGGCACGCTGAACGCCTCCTATAACTGCCTGGACCGCAACATCGAGCGTGGCCTGGGCGACAAGACAGCCATCATCTTCGAGGCCGACGGCGGCGAAGTCACCAAGATCAACTACACCGACCTGCTGGCCAAGACCTGCCAGATCGCCAATGGCCTGAAATCGCTGGGCATCGGCAAGGGCGACCGCGTGGTCATCTACATCTCGATGTCCATCGACGGCGTGGCCGCCATGCAGGCCTGCGCCCGCATCGGCGCCACCCACTCGGTGGTGTTCGGCGGTTTTTCCGCCCAGAGCCTGCGCGACCGGATTGAAGACACCGGCGCCGTGGCGGTGATCACCGCCGACCACCAGGTGCGCGGCGGCAAGCAGCTGCCGCTCAAGAGCATCGTCGACGAGGCGCTGGCGCTGGGCGGCTGCGGCTCGGTCAAGAACGTGCTGGTGGTCAAGCGCA
>JADMKA010000118.1 GCA_018780145.1 Vitreoscilla sp.
TCTCGGTGCCGCCCGTGCCGCGTTGCAGGCGCATCAAGAAACGATCGCGCTCACCGGTGGAGAACAGCGAGTCCAGCACCGTGCCCAGGGTCTTGCGGACGATGTCGTTCGGCAGCTTGGCCCGGTTCTCGGCCCAGTCGGTTTCCAGGGTGCCCGCTTCGGCGCTCTCGGTGGAAATGGCGAAGCCCCGGTCCAGCCAGAACTGCCGCGCGCGCGGCCAGATCTGCTCGGGCGTCTGGGTGCTCACCAGCCAGCGCTGGGCGCCCGAGCGCTCCAGGCGAATCTCGTTGATCTGCTGTAGCGCCACGGTGCTGGCCACCGGGGCGGTGGCTGACGTTCGGGCGCCCGTGGCCAACGCCGACGCGGTGACCGTGCCGGTCTGCGGCTGGTAGCGGCCGTCCTTGGCCAGGGGCGTCAGATCGGGCGGCACCTCCAGCGTGGGGGTCTTCGTGGCGCCGCTGCGGTAGTCGAACTTCTCACCCGGCAAGGCGGATTCGATCATCGAGCAGCCTCCGAGGCCCAGGGCCAGGACGAGGGTGGCGGCACGCACGGGCGTGAGGGCAAATTTGGAGGTCATGGGGTGCATGTCGTGTCGCCAGCCACCGGATCGGCGGCTGAAACCGGGTTCAGGAAAGTTCGCGCAAGTCTCAGATCAGACCACATTCGCGCAGGGCACCACCCACCAGAGCCTGGCCGGCCTCGGTGAGTTCCACCAGCGGCAGGCGCACGCCGGGTTGGCAGCGGCCCATTTGAGCCAGGGCCCACTTGGCTGGCGCGGGGCTGGGCTCGCAGAACAGCTGGCGGTGCAGTGCGAGCAGGCTGAGCTGGATCTCGCGGGCCCGCTTGACGTTGCCTTCGATGGCCGCCATGCACAGCTCGTGCATCGCGCGCGGCGCCACGTTGGCCGTGACGCTCACGTTGCCATGGCCACCCAGAAGCATCAGGGCGACGGCGGTGCCGTCGTCGCCGCTGTAGACCGAGAAACCGGCCGGCGCATGCTTGATCAACCAGGCGGCGCGCTCGATGTTGCCGGTGGCCTCCTTGATGCCGACGATGCCAGGCACCTGGGCCAGGCGCATCACCGTGTCGTGCTGCATGTCCGCCACCGTGCGGCCGGGCACGTTGTACAGCACCAGCGGGATGTCCACCGCTTCGGCAATCGCCTTGAAGTGGCGGTAGATGCCCTCCTGCGAGGGCTTGTTGTAGTAGGGCACGACCTGCAGCGTGCAGTCGGCACCGACGTCCTTCGCGTAGCGCGACAGGTTGATCGCCTCGGCGGTGGAGTTGGCACCGGCACCGGCCATGATGGGCACGCGGCCCGCGGCATGCTCGACCGCCACGCGGATGATCTCGCAGTGTTCGTCCACGGAGACGGTGGCGGATTCGCCGGTCGTGCCGACCACGCCGATGCAGTCCGTGCCCTCGGCAATGTGCCAGTCGATCAGCGCGCGCAGCGCTGCGTAGTCGACGCTGCCATCCTCGTGCATCGGCGTCACCAGGGCGACGATGCTGCCAACAATCGGTTTCATCAGGGTTCCTTGCAGATCGCTGATTTTAGCCGCCTGGCCGGGGCCCCTCGTCAAGCCGGTGTACGGCCGGGTAAACGCCGCCTTCGGCCTCGCGCTGGGCGACGATGCGCTGCACGAAACGCCCGGGCGCTTCGAGGAAGCCGTCCTCGTAGGCGACCACCCGCAACCCAGCGGCCACGCGCAGCAGTTCGCCGGGCTGCAGCAGGAAATCCGGCCGGGACGGCCGGCCCACGGTTTCCTGCCCGGCCGCAAAGGTTTCGTAAATCAGCCAGCCGCCAGGAGCCACGCTCTGCACGATCAGTGGCAGCAGCGGCCGCCACAGGTAGTTGGCGACCAGCACCGTGTCGAACTGCCGGCCCGCGAGCGGCCACGGCCCGCTCTCGATGTCGGCGACGATGACCTCGCACCAGCGCTCCAGACCGCCCAGCGACTGGGCATCGCGGTCCACCCCAGTGACCCGGTGGCCCCGTTCGGCCAGCCACTTCGCATGCCGACCTCCGCCACAGGCAAGATCGAGCACACTGCCCTCGGCCGGCAGCAGGTGGGCCCAGCGAGTCAACCAGGCCGATGGCGCGCCGTCGCCGTGCATCAGAAGCAACTCCAGACCCGGTTGGCCAGATCGAGCGCGGTGTGCGGGTTCAGATAGGCGAGGAACACCGCGGCCAGCACCACGGCTCCGGCCAGCCAGGCGGCACCAACGAGCCAGGGGCGTGTCGGCGACATGGCCTCAGCCGAGCGCAGGGCCGTTCCCAAGCCGGCTGAGCGCCCGCTCGGCGGGTGGGGCTGGTACTCCGGCACCGGGTGCACCATATCAAGCCGGCTGCGGCGAGCCGCGCAGTATCGGCGTCTCGCGCACCGGCAGGTTGGCCAACGCCGCGAACACGCCCAGGGCCACGGCGATCCACCAGACCACGTCGTAATTGCCGGTGCTGTCGTACAGGCGTCCGCCCAACCACACGCCCATGAACGATCCGATCTGGTGGCTGAAAAAGACCAGCCCACCCAGCATGGACATGTACTGCACGCCGAAGATCTGCGCCACCACCGCATTGGTGGGCGGCACGGTGGACAACCACAGGAAGCCCATCACCGACGCGAACAGGTACACGCTCCAGGGCGTCAGCGGCGCGGCCAGGAAGGCGACGATGGCCACCGAACGCGCCAGGTAGATGCCCGACAGGATGTGCCGCTTGGCCATGCGCTGGCCCAGGGCACCGGCGGTGTAGGTGCCGAACACGTTGAACAAGCCGATCAGTGCCAGTGCGGTGGTGGCCACGTCCGGCGACAGGCCCTTGTCCTTCAGGTAGCTGGGCATGTGCACCCCGATGAACACCACCTGGAAGCCGCAGACGAAGTAGCCCGCCATCAGCCAGCGGAAGCTCGGGTAGGCCATCGCCTCCTTCAGCGCCGCGCCCACACTCTGGCTCGGACCGCCCGGCGCCGGTTGCTTCGGCTCGTGCAGGCCCCAGGCCAGCGGCACGATGGCCAATGCCAGGCAGCCCAGCACGAACAGCGCGTTCTGCCAGCCCCAGGCGCCGATCAACCAGTTCTCCACGGGCACCATCAGGAACTGCCCGAACGAGCCCGCCGCGGCGGTGACACCCATGGCCCAGGATCGCTTCGAGGGCGCCACGTTGCGGCCGATGACGCCGTAGACCACCGCGTAGGTGGTGCCCGATTGCGCCATGCCCAGCAGCAGGCCGGTGCTGCCGGTGAAGGCCAGGCCCGAGGTGGCCAGGCCCATGCCCACCAGCCCCAGCGCGTAGAGGATGGCGCCGACGATCAGCACCCGGAAGGCGCCGTACCGATCCGCCAGCATGCCCGCGAAGGGCCCGGCCACACCCCAGGCGATGTTCTGGATCGCGATCGCGAAGGCGAAGGTCTCGCGCGACCAGCCGCGTTCCATCGTGATCGGCTGCAACCACAGCCCGAAGCCATGGCGGATGCCCATCGACAGCGTGACGATGGCCGCCCCGCAGATCAGGACCTGGGTCATCGACAGGGTGGCGGTGCGCGGCGCGTGGGGCATGGGAACACTCTATCGAAAAGGCGATGCCCCCGAGTCGTGCTGGGGCAGCCTCCTAGAATCTGCCTCATGGCAGTTTCCCCAGTGACTTACGGCGAAAGCTCGATCCGCGTGCTCAAGGGCCTGGAGCCCGTCAAGCAGCGCCCGGGCATGTAC
>JADMKA010000112.1 GCA_018780145.1 Vitreoscilla sp.
ACAAGTTCGAATACCGCCGCGGCTACAAGTTCTCGACCTACGCCACCTGGTGGATCCGCCAGGCCATCACCCGCTCGATCGCCGACCAGGCGCGCACCATCCGCATCCCGGTGCACATGATCGAAACCATCAACAAGATGAACCGCATCAGCCGTCAGCACTTGCAAGAGTTTGGTTTCGAGCCCGATGCGTCCATCCTGGCCGAGAAGATGGAGATGCCCGAGGACAAGATCCGCAAGATCATGAAGATCGCGAAAGAGCCGATCTCGATGGAAACCCCCATCGGCGACGACGACGATTCGCACCTGGGCGACTTCATCGAGGACACCAACAACACCGCGCCGATCGAAGCTGCCATGCAGGCCGGCCTGCGCGATGTGGTCAAGGACATCCTCGACAGCCTGACTCCGCGCGAGGCCAAGGTGCTGCGCATGCGCTTCGGCATCGAGATGTCCACCGACCACACGCTGGAGGAAGTGGGCAAGCAGTTCGACGTGACCCGCGAGCGCATCCGCCAGATCGAGGCCAAGGCCATCCGCAAGCTCAAGCACCCCAGCCGCTCGGACAAGCTGCGCACGTACCTCGACAACATCTGAACACCAAGACGCGGCGAGCTGCAGGCTAAACTCGTTCGCGCATGGCCACGATCAAGCGTCGCACCGTCCTTTTCGCCGACCTGCGGGGCAGCACCGCGCTGTACGAGTCCCTGGGCAACGCCCAAGCCACCGCGGTGGTGACCCACACCATCGATTCGCTGGCCCGGCGTGTGCCTGCGATGGGCGGGCAACTCGTCAAGACCCTAGGCGACGGCCTGATGGCTGTCTTTGCCGCACCGGCGATGGCGGTGGCCACGGCCATCCAGATGCAGGACGTGCTGGAAGCCAATGCCGCGGCCGCACCGAGCGCCGCCGCCATGGCCCGGCTGCGCTTGCAGATCGCCATGGCCGTGGGTGAGGTCGTGGAGGTCAGCGGCGACTGCTTCGGGGATGCCGTCAACGTGGCGGCCCGCCTGATCGACCATGCCGGCGACAACGAATCGCTGATCACCCGCGAGGTGCTGGACGAGCTGGCGCCCGAAACCCGCGCCAAGTTCCGCTCGCTCGACAAGGTGCACCTGCGTGGCCGGGCCGAACCCGTGGAGGTCCACATGATGGTCGCCTCGCGCGGTGCCGATACCGCCGCCACGCTGATGGAAACCCGCCTGGATCTGGCGGAGCCCGAGGGCCTGCAACTGTTCTGGCGCGACGAAGCCCATCAGTTCACCCGGGCCGACCTGCCCATCCTGATCGGCCGCGGCTCGACCTGCGGCCTGCACATCGACGAGGCGCGTGTCTCGCGCACCCATGCGCGTGTCGACTGGATGGGCGGTTCGCTGCAGATCACCGACCTCAGCATCAATGGCACCTATGTACGCTTCTCCGGAGACGACGAGGTCCTGAGCCTGCGTCGCGGCGCCTGCACCTTGCACGGCAGCGGCGACATCGGCCTGGGAGGCTCGCCCAACGAGGTCGGTGTGCCACTGCTGCGCTTCAACGTCATGTCCAGCCCGGACGACACCATGCCGATGCGTTTGTCGGCACCACCCGAACGCGGCTGAACATCGCCTCGTCCACTGCGATTCCCATGCCCTTTCGATCGGAGCTTGGCCGACCCCATGGCACGCGCCCCCAGGTGGGCGTACTGCTCGCCAACCTCGGCACCCCGGACGCCCCCACACCGGCCGCGCTGCGGCGCTACCTGGCGGAGTTCCTCAGCGATCCGCGGGTGGTGGAGATCCCCAAGCTGCTGTGGTGGCCGATCCTGCACGGCGTGATCCTGCGCACCCGCCCGAAGGTGTCGGCCCAGAAGTACGCCAGCGTGTGGATGCCCGAAGGCTCGCCATTGGCGGTCTATACGCGGCGCCAGGCCAAGCTGCTGCAAGAGGGGCTGGGGCAGCGTGGTTGCGCGGTTGTGGTCAAGCCCGCCATGCGCTACGGACAACCGTCGATTGCCAGTGCGTTGGACGAGTTCCAGGCTGAAGGCGTGCGCCGTGTGCTGGTGCTGCCAGCCTACCCGCAGTACTCCGGTGCGACCACCGCCAGCACCTTCGACGCGGTCAGTGCCTGGGGCCGTCAGGCGCGCTGGGTGCCCGAGTTCCGCTTCGTCAATCAGTACCACGACGATGCGGCCTACATCGCTGCGTTGGCTGGCACCGTGCGGGCCCATTGGCAGCACGAGGGCCGCGGCGGCGTGCTGGTCATGAGCTTCCACGGCATGCCGGCACGCACCCTCGCCCTGGGCGATCCGTACCACTGCCAATGCCAGAAGACCGCCCGCCTGCTGGCCGAGTCGCTCGGACTGAGGCCCGACGAGTGGCGCATCAGCTTCCAGAGCCGCTTTGGTCGCGCGAAGTGGCTGGAGCCCTCGACCACCACCACGTTGGGGGCCTTGGCTGCGGCCGGCACGAAACGCGTGGACGTGGTCTGCCCCGGATTCTCGGCCGACTGTCTGGAGACCCTCGAGGAGATCCAGCAAGAGGCCAAGGAGGACTTCCTGCATGCCGGTGGCGAGGCGTTCCACTACATAGCCTGCCTGAACGATCAGCCCAGCGGCATGGCCGCCCTGGCCGATCTGGCCCAGCGTCACCTGGCGGGCTGGCTCGACAGGCAGCCCGACGAGGCAGAACTGGCCGCCAGCCGCGATCGCGCTCTGGCGATGGGCGCGGCCAGCTAGGAGGCTGTCGGGCTGTGGGTCGGGCCTGACCCAAAGCCCGGCAGACTCCTAGACCGCCCCTTCGATCAGACGCGGGTCACCGCGCCCGGCTCGGTCGGCGGGCGCAGCCAGCGCACCAGACGCGGCAGCACCAGCACCGACACCACGACCACCAGCAGCGCAAGCGAACCCGGCCGCTGCAGGAAGATGCTCCAGTGCCCTTCGCCGATGGACAGCGCGTTGCGCATCTGCGCCTCGGCCAGCGGCCCGAGGATCATGCCGACGACCACCGGCGCGGTCGGGAAATCGAAGCGCCGCATCGCCACGCCCAGCAAGCCGATCGCATAGAGCAGCACCAGATCGAAGGCCGACTGGCGCATGCCGTAGACCCCCACCGTCGCGAAAATCAGGATGCCTGCATACAAGGGTGCCTTGGGAATCTTCAGCAGCTTGACCCACAGGCCCACCAGCGGCAGATTCAGCACCAGCAGCATCACGTTGCCGATGTAGAGCGACGCAATCAGTGCCCAGACCAGCTGGCCGTTGGTGTCGAACAGCTGCGGCCCCGGCTGGATCCCGTAGTTCTGGAACGCGCCCAGCAGGATGGCGGTGGTGTTGGAGGTCGGGATGCCCAAGGTCAGCAGCGGGATCAAGGTCGCCGTGATGGCGGCGTTGTTCGCCGCTTCGGGGCCCGCCACGCCCTCGATGGCGCCGGTGGTGCCAAACTCTTCCTTGTGCTTGGAGAGCTTCTTCTCGGTGGCGTAGCTGAGAAAGGTCGGGATCTCGCTGCCGCCGGCCGGGATGGTGCCGAAGGGCGCCCCGATGAAGGTGGCACGGATCCAGGCAGGCCACGAGCGCTTCCAGTCGCTCCGGCTCATGTGGACACGGCTCATCTTGTTCTGCGTCTCGACCGTGCGGCCTTCGTAGAGCACGTTGTAGAGCGCCTCGCCGACAGCGAACAGGCCCACGGCGATCAGCACCACCTCCAGGCCGTCCATCAGCTCGGGCA
>JADMKA010000273.1 GCA_018780145.1 Vitreoscilla sp.
TACTCGGCGCTGCACAGGCGCGCCGCGTCCTGCCCGCACACCCCTTTGCGGACACGGCGGAGTTGCTCCACCATCGGCACACAACCGCTGGTGGAACTCGCGGCAGGGGGTACCCGGCAGGGGCGATCTGTGCAGCGGTGAGAAGCGCAGGGTTGGGGTCGGCGCGCGCAGCGCGCTTCGTAGACAAACTCGCGCAGCTGTCCGAGGGCAGTGAGCGCAGCGAACGGAGCGAGTTCTGCGCGCGACCCCGGCCCGAGCATCGCAACGAAGTCAGCGCGCAGCGCCGACCGCGGAACCGTGAGCCCCTGCCGGGTACCCTCTGCCGCGACGCGCGAAGCCCTCGACCACGCCCGATCGCAAGGGGCCGAAAGGCGGCACCCAGCGCTGTCGCGAACTTCATCCAACGCGGACCGCACCACACGCGGTGGAGCCGCTGACATGGCCGGCGCCGACACCGTCATCGAGCTGCACCAGGTGGCCACCCGCTTCGGTGACCATGTGGTGCACGACGGGCTGGATCTCGAGGTGCGGCGCGGCGAGATTTTTGCGCTGGTGGGCGGCAGTGGCTCGGGCAAATCCACCCTGCTGCGCGAAATGATCCTGCTGCAGCGGCCCGACAGCGGCTCGATCAAGGTGCTGGGCATCGACCTGGCCACGCTGGACGACGCCAGCGCCACCGCGCTGCGCCAGCGTTGGGGCGTGATGTTCCAGCATGGCGGCCTGTTCGGCTCGCTGAACGTGCGCGAGAACGTCGGCCTGCCGCTGCGTGAGCACACCCGGCTGGCCGACGATCTGATCGACGCGGTGGCGGCCTGGAAGCTGGGGCTGGCCGGTCTGGCGCCCGAGGTCGGCGCGCAGCATCCGTCCGAGCTGAGCGGCGGCATGCTCAAGCGCGCCTCGCTGGCCCGCGCACTGGCGCTGGACCCGGAGCTGCTGTTCCTCGACGAGCCGACCGCCGGGCTCGACCCCGACGGTGCCGACGGCGTCGATGAGCTGGTGCTCAGGCTGCGCGACCTGCATGGCCTGACCGTCGTGGTCATCACCCACGACCTGGACCTGCTCTGGCAGGTGGCCGACCGTGTGGCCGTGCTGGCCGACGGCAAGGTGCAGGGCGTGGGCTCGATGGACGAGCTCTCGCGGCTGGACCACCCCGCCGTGCGGCCCTTCTTCGACGGCCCGCGCGCCCGCGCGGCGCAGACCCAGGAACGGAGCGCACCATCGAAACCAAGGTGAACTACCCGCTGGTCGGCGCCTTCGTGCTGGCGCTCGGCGCGCTGCTGATCGCCGGCGTGCTGTGGCTCGCCTCGGGCGGCGCGCTGCGGCAGAAGGTGGATCTGTACTTGGCGATCGAGGACGAGTCGGTGGCCGGCCTGAACCTGAACGCCCCGGTCAAGTACAACGGGGTCGAGGTGGGCCAGGTGCGCGAGATCCACCTCGACCCGACCAACCCGCAGCGCGTGCGCCTGATCTTCGCCATCGCCCATGGCACGCCCATCAAGGTGGACACCGAGGCCGTGCTGAAGACCCAGGGCCTGACCGGCATCGCCTATGTGGAGCTGAGCGGCGGCGCGCCCGGCTCGGCGCCGCTGCTGCCCGGGCCGAACGGCGAGTTGCCGGTCATCCGCACCAAACCGTCGCTGAGCGCGCGGCTGGAGAACGTGCTGACCGACGTGCTCGCCAAGCTCGACAGCACCTCGGCGAACCTGAACGCGGTGCTGAGCGACGAGAACCGACGCGCCATCACCAGTGCGCTGGCCGACATCGCTGCCGTGGCGCACACCGTGGCCGAACGCCGGGCCACCATCGACGCTGGCCTGGCCAGCGCGGCACGCACCTTCGAGCACGGCGAGCGGCTGGCGAAACAGCTCGGGCCGGTGGCCGAGCGCGTGGGCCGCGGCGCCGATGCGGTGGAGGGCATGGGCCGCCAGGTGGCCGCGACCAGCGCCAGCGCGGGCGTGGCGGTGGACGCGGCGGGCGCGGCGATCCAGCGCTTCGGCAACGAGACCCAGCCCGAGCTGGCGCGCCTGATGAACGAGGTGGAGGTGCTGTCGGCTTCGCTGAAACGCCTCGCCGAACAGACCGAGCGCAACCCAGCCAGCCTGCTGGTCGGGCGCGGCACGCTGAGCGCCGGGCCAGGCGAGACGCCAGCCCCCGAGGAACGGCCGTGAGTAGAAGGGCTCCCATGAACCTGCTTCGATTCAGCGTGATGCTGACAGTCACCGCCACCGCCGTGGTGTTCCTCACCGCTTGCGGCGGCCTGCTGCCCAAGCCGGCGGCAGCACCCACCCTTTACGCACTGGAGGCGCCAACGGCGCGGCCGGCGTCGACTGCCGAAGGGAGTATGCCGCTCACCATCGTCGTCAGCCCACCCCGGGCGGCGGCGGGCTACGACAGCGCCCGCATCGTCTACCAGCGCGAGCCGCACCGGCTGGAGCACTTCGCGCACAGCGACTGGGTGGACACGCCGGCCCGCATGCTGGCGCCGCTGATCGTGGCCGCGCTGGATGCGAGCGGCGCCTTCCGCGCGGTGGTGTCAGCCCCGGGGCCAGTGGCCGGCGAGTGGCGCCTGGACACCGAGATCCTGCGCCTGCAACAGGACTTTGGCAGCGTGCCCAGCCAGGCCCGGTTCACACTGCGCGCCACGCTGGTGGACAGTGCAACGCGCCGGGTCCTGGCCTGGCGCGAGTTCGACACGGCCGCGGCCTCGCCGAGCGACAACCCGGCCGGCGGCGTTCAGGCCGCCAACCGGGCCGTGCAGGCTGCGCTGGGCTCGATGGCCGGCTTCTGTGCCGAGGCGGCGCGGTCAGGGCCGCCGCCCGGCCCGAAGCCCTGAGCCCGTCGGCTTACTTCTTGTCCTTGGGGTCGATGGTGTTGCCGATCACCCCGCCAACGGCGGCACCGCCAACAGTGCCCACCGCGCTGCCACCGGTCAGGATGGCGCCGGCCGCGCCGCCGATGACGGCGCCGGAGGCGGTGTTGCGCTCACGCGCGGACATGCCGGCACAGGCGGCCAGCGAAAGGGCAAACGCGGCGATGGCCACGCGGGCAATGAGACGGGTGTTCATGGTGAGTTCTCCAGGTCGAGGGATGAAATCCCTTGTAGCCTGGCCGGCAGCGCCTGTCGGTGCGCTGGGTGACACAGGGCGTTCAGGACGCCTGGGCGGCGACGCTCACGTCGGGGTCGCGCAGCATCACCGGCTCGATCGATCCCTTGGCAACACGGCGCCGCACGGCGGCGTCCATCAGGGGCACGTTGGCGAGGTAGGTGGCCAGCGGGTCGTCGTCCACCGCGTTCGGCTGGAAGCGGTAGTGCAGCGTCTCCTTGCGGACCGTGGCGCCCACGTAGACGCCCTCGATCAGGACCCAGAAACGAACCGAACCCGATGGCTCGTGGAAGAAGGCTTGGTGGGGCATCGCGGGCTCCGGGGCATGGCTGAAGATGGGGGACTCTGGCCCCCGCTCCACCACGCCGTCTGTGCGCAAGCGCACGTCAGGCGGCCGGCTTCTGTTTCCCCGCGCCGGCCCGATCGCGAAAGCAACGCTCGACGAAGGACCAGAGCATGCGCGAGGCGTCCGGGCCCTTCGGGTCGCTGAAGGCCTGGCTGGCCGCGCCGCCGCTCCAGGCGTGGCCGAGGCGGGCCACCGCCACCAGCGTGGCGGCGAGGTGGCCGCGCCGCTTGAAATCGGTCACCGCCGACGGGTGGCGCTGGCCACGCTGGACCCGGCGCACGGGGCCCTCGTTGGCCCCGCCCGTCGCAGCCCAGGCCTTGGCCGCGGCCAGGCCATGCTGGGGGGCCACCAGGAGATCCGCGTCGCCATGGATCACCAGCAGAGGTGGCCGGCCGGCCGCCTTCGCTGAAGCCAGGGCCTTCCCCGCCCCAGGGGCGATGCCCGAGTGCATCACCACGGCCTGGAAGCGCGCCGGGTACATCGTGGCCAACAGGGCCGCCAGGCTGGCGCCGGCCGACAGGCCGGCCACCGCCACACGGCTCGGGTCGGCCGGGTGCAGCAGGCAGACCTGGTCGATCGCCTTCATGACCAGCGAGGCCTCGCCCTCGGCCCGGCCGGAGGCTTTGTCGAACCAGTTCCAGCAGCCCTGGGGGTTGGCCAGCCGGTCCTGCTCCGGGTAGAGCACCAGGAAGCGCTCGCGCGCCGCCAGGCTGTTCATGCGGGTGCTCTTGGCGAAGCTCGGTGCGTCCTGCCCGCAGCCGTGCAGCATCACCAGCAACGGCAGGCGCTCGCCGCGCTGCAGGTCGGGCGGGCGGTACAGGCGAAAGCGGCGCACGCCCGCCGGGCCCAACGCCACGCCGGGCAACCAGTCGCCCTCGCCGGGCGGCCGGGTGTGCCGGGCCACCACCGGTTTCATCGCCTGGGCCACGGCACGCTGGCCGGCACCCGCCGCCTGCCGGGTCAGGACGCGCAGGTTGCGCCGCAACAGCTGCGCCCACGGCGACGCACGGCGCCGCGCGCTCACGCTCGCGCCGAGGGCACCGGCTGTCCCTTGGAAGTGGTCATCGTCATGCGCCGAGCATAGGCGTGCAGGCCGCCGCGGCCCAGGGATGGTCGGCTCGCTTGCGCGCTCCCGGCCCGCCGCCAAGCCGTCGGACGCCGCCTACAGGCGAGCTTTACAGGCCGGCCGCTCAACTCCAGGGGCATCCGGCCGAAGATCCCAGGATCAGGAGGCTTCCCGTGCGCCCATCCTTTGTCGCAGCAGTCTGCGCCGCTCTGGCCACCTCGGCCAGCGCCGCGGCCGAGCTCACGCCGGCCGAGATGCGCTGGCTGCGCGGCACCTGGCCGGTCGTCCAGTACGCGAAGGCCCAGGCGCTGCCACTGGACGTGGTGGTGCAACCGCAAGCGGCCGACGGCGCTGCGCCGCTGGCGCTGGGTTTCGTCGACGGCCGCTGCAAGCTGGTCTTCACGCTGCGCGACAACCCCGAGGCCGAGGCCGCCATCAGGCGCATCGAGCCGGACCTGCTCGACACCGCGCTGGAGCTGATGGCCGCCCACGAGCTGGGCCACTGCCGGCGCTACCTGGACGGCGCCTGGTTGGGCCTGCCGTCGGGCTTCTCGGCAACGGGCCCTGCCGAGCAGGCCATCCGCCGCGAAGAGGCCTACGGCGACCTGGTCGGGCTGGCCTGGACGAAACAGCATCACCCGCAACACTACGCCCGGCTGCACGCCTGGCTGGTGGCGGAGCGCGAACTGGACCACGTCCCCGGCAGCCCGCACGACACCTTGGCCTGGGTCCGCCTGGCCGACGACGGCGGCACGTTGGCCCAACGCTCGATCTTTTCCGCCGCCGACGCACTGTGGCGCGCCGGGCTCTGAGCCGGGAACCCGGCGCCGGCTGAGGCTGCCTCAGCCGCCCACGCGTTTCACCGTCCGGCCCTCGGCCTGCAGCGCAGCGACCACCTTGTCGCGGTGGTCGCCCTGCAACTCGATCACACCGTCCTTGACCGTGCCACCGGTGCCGCAGGCGTTGCGCAGGCGCTTGCCGAGCGCGGCCAGGGCCTCGTCGGTGCCGCCCGCGTCGCGCACCACGGTCACCGTCTTGCCGCCGCGGCCGCCGGTCTCGCGGCCCACGCGCACCACGCCGTCGGTGGGGCGGGCCGGCGCGGCCGCGCAGCGGCAATCGGCCAGCGCCTGGCGGCAAGCCGGGCACATGCGCCCACCCTCGGTGGAATAGACCAACCCGCCCTGCCCCGCCTTGCGCATGTCCTGGCCCCTTGCCCGTTCGATCACCAGGCCGGATTCTCGCGCGCGGCGGCTCGGCGATACTCGATCGACCCCCGCCGCACCCACCGCCCATGCATCAAGCCGACTCCCCTTACGCCTGGTGGCGCCTGATGCGCGCGCTGGCGCTGATGACCCTGGGCAGCAGCGCGATGTACGTCGTCTCCGTGGTGCTGCCCACGGTGCAGGCCGAGTTCGGCGTGGCGCGTGCCGACGCCTCGCTGCCCTACACGCTGATGATGGTGGGCTTCGGCCTGGGCGGCATCGCGATGGGCAAACTGGCCGACCGCTACGGCGTGATGGCGGTGGTGATGCTGGGCGCCGTGGGGCTGGGCACCGGCTTCGTCGCCGCCGGGTTGTCGGGCAGCCTGTGGGGCTTCGCGCTGGCGCATGGCGTGCTGCTGGGCGCGCTGGGCAGCTCGGCCACCTTCGCGCCGCTGGTGGCCGACACCTCGCTGTGGTTCGTGCGCCGGCGCGGCATCGCGGTGGCCGTCTGCGCCAGCGGCAACTATGTGGCTGGAGCGCTGTGGCCGCCCATCGTGCAGCACTATGTCGAGACGGTGGGTTGGCGCCCCACCTACATCGGCCTGGGGCTGCTGTGCGCGGTGGTGATGCCGCTGCTGGCGCTGGGCCTGCGCGAGCGCCCGCCGGCCGCGGCGGCGTCACCGGCGGCGGCCGGCGGCCCGGTGCCGTCGGACCGCCCCTTCGGCCTGAGCCTGGGCAGCGCGCAGACCCTGCTGTGCATCGCCGGCGTCGCCTGCTGCGTGGCGATGGCGATGCCGCAGGTGCACATCGTGGCCTACTGCGGCGACCTGGGCTACGGCGCCGCGCGCGGCGCCGAGATGCTGAGCCTCATGTTGGCCTGCGGCATCGTCAGCCGCCTGGTCTCCGGCCTGATCTGCGACCGCATCGGCGGCCTGCGCACGCTGCTGCTGGGCTCGGTGCTGCAGGGGCTGGCGCTGCTGCTGTTCATCCCCTTCGACGGGCTGGTGTCGCTCTACCTGATCTCGGCCCTGTTCGGCCTGTTCCAGGGCGGCATCGTGCCCAGCTACGCCATCATCGTGCGCGAGCATTTCCCGCCGGCCGAGGCTGGCGCCCGCGTCGGCACCGTGCTGATGGCCACGCTGTTCGGCATGGCGCTGGGCGGCTGGATGTCGGGCAAGGTGTTCGACCTGACCGGCTCGTACCACGCGGCCTTCCTCAACGGGATCGGCTGGAACCTGTTGAACCTGTCGATCGCGTTGTTCCTGCTGAGCCGGCTGCGGCGCGGGGCGGGCCGCGAAGGCGTGGCAGCCTAGCCGCCGCTCGCGCGGCGCCTGCTGCGTTTCGCGCCATGGGCCGGCCAGCCGTCGCAACCGGCTCGCCACTGCGGGGCCCCGCCGCCAACATCCGCCCATCGCCAACCCCCCGATGAGGCACCCACGATGTTGATGCAGATCCTCCTCCACACCCCGCGCTGGGTGTTCGTCCTGTTCCTGGTGCTGCTGGTGGCCGGCCTGTCGCAGCTCGCCGGACGCCGCGTCGGCTGGCGCCGGGTGGCGGTGCTGCCGCTGGTGTTCGGCGCGCTGTCGTTCTTTGGCGTGGTCTCGGCCTTTGCCGAACAGCCGCTCGCCCTGCTGGCCTGGCTGACCGCGCTGGGGTCGGCCGCTGCCACGGTGGCCGCTCGGCCCCTGCCCGGCGGCAGCTTCTTCGACCCCGCCACCCGCCAGTTCGGCGTGCCCGGCAGCGCGGTGCCGCTGGCCCTGATGATGGGCATCTTCTTCACCAAGTACGCGGTGGGCGTGTCGCTGTCGGTCTCGCCGGCGCTGGCCCTGTCGGCCGGCTTCGCACTGCCAGTCAGCGCGGCCTACGGCGCGATGAGCGGCATCTTCCTGGGCCGCGCCATCCGCCTGGGGCGCCTGGCGGCGCCGCACTGGGCGCTGGTGGCCGCGCCGGCGCCTTGAGCCAACGAGGCCAAGATCGTGGTCCATAGAGGGCCGCGCAATTTCACGATCTGCATCTCATTCTGTACTTTCCAGTTTGAATGTATAGAATGGGTGGCACAATGCCATCCAAAGCCCCAGCCCCCACAGCGACCGTGAGTACACGTCTGCTGGCCCTGGGGCAGCAAATTCGCCAGCACCGTAAAGGCCTGCACGTCAGCGCCACCACCGCCGCCCAGGCGGCCGGCATGTCACGCGTGACCCTGCACCGGATCGAAAACGGAGAAGCCTCGGTCACGATCGGTGCCTACATGAATGCAGCAGTTGCTCTGGGGCTCGATCTGGGCCTGCAACCCGATGCCCGGGCGGTGACGGGTCCGCCACCGGACAGAAAGGGCTGGATTCCCGCCCGCATCCGGCTGTCCGACTACCCCCAGCTCAAGCGGCTGGCCTGGCAGGTCACAGGTACCGACCAGCTCACGCCTGCGGAGGCGCTTGGCATCTACGAGCGCAATGCGCGGCACCTCGACCTCGAAACCCTGGACCCGAGCGAGCAGGGCCTGATCGACTCGCTGCGGCTGGCACTGGGCCAGGGCGCACCCAGTGTTTGAGCGGCCGCACCACCAACGCATTGCCAGGGTGCTCGAGGCGCTCGATGCTGCGCTGCTCCGCGACCAGGGTTGCCTGTTCGGTGGCGGCACGGCGATGGCCTTGCGCGGCGGCGAATACCGTGAATCGGTGGACATCGACTTCCTCGTCTCCGAGGTCGGCGGCTGTCGGCAGCTTCGCCAGTTGCTGACGGGCCCCCAAGGAATCAACGCGGTGGTCCGCGCAGGCGCCTTGCTGCAGCAAGCGCGCGAGGTGCGGGCGGACCAGTACGGTATGCGGACAGCGCTCGCGGTCGACGGCCAGGAGATCAAGCTCGAGATCGTCCTGGAGGGGCGCATCGTGCTGGAGCACCCCTCGGTCACCGATGTGGTCTGCGGAGTCGCGACCTTAACGCCGCTCGACATGGCCACCAGCAAGCTGCTGGCCAACTCGGACCGCTGGGCCGACGACGGCGTGTTCAGCCGCGATCTGATCGACCTGGCGATGCTGTCACCGAAGCTGCCTTTGCTCCGGCGCGCCGTCGAGAAGGCCCGAGGGTCGTATGGCGACACGGTGCTGCGGGACCTCGCCAAGGCCATCCAACAGCTGAAAGACCGTGCAGGCCGCCTGGAGCGTTGCATGCAGGCCCTGGACATGCGGATGCCGAAGGCGGTCCTCTGGGAACGGATCCGGGCCGTGGAGCGGTCCCTGCCAAGACTCCTTTCAGCCTAGGTTGGGGCATCATCACCCCACATGCTGCAACTCGATGGCCTCTCCAAGTCCTTCGGCGAGACCCCCGTGTTCGGCGCTGTCTCGCTGCGGCTTGCGCCCGGTGAGTTCGTGGCGCTGCTGGGCGAATCGGGCGTTGGCAAGTCGACCCTGCTGAACTGCATCGCCGGGCTGGAGCAGGCCGACAGCGGCCGGGTCGTGGTGGCCGGTCAGGATCTGGCCGGGCTCGATGAGGCCGGCCGAGCCCACCTGCGCCGCGGCCACCTGGGCTTCGTGTTCCAGGCCTTCCACGTGCTGCCGCATCTGACGGTGGCCGAGAACGTGGCCCTGCCCTTGCTGCTGCTGGGCCGGCCGGACCCGGCGCGGGTGAACCAGCTGCTCGACGCCGTCGGCCTGGCCGGCCTGGGCGGCCGCTTGCCGGCGCAGCTGTCGGGCGGGCAGTTGCAGCGGGTGGCGATCGCCCGCGCCGTGGTGCATGCGCCGCAGCTGATCCTGGCCGACGAGCCCACCGGCAACCTCGACCCCGCCACCGCCGAGCGGGTGCTGGGCGTGCTGCTGGCCCAGGTGCGCGAGGCCGGCGCGGCCTGCCTGCTGGTGACCCACTCGGCCGCCGCCGCGGCGCGCACCGACCGCGTGCTGCGGCTGACACCCACCGGCGTGCTGGCGCCGTGAACCGACGGCTCGCGGCCAGCCTGCTGCGGCGCGAGTGGCGGCACCACCCGTGGCGCCACGGCATCGCGCTGCTGGCGGTGGCGTTGGGTGTGGCGTTGGCCTGGTCGGTGCACCTGATCAACCAGTCGGCGCTGGCCGAATTCTCGGCCGCCGTGCGCTCGGCCAACGGCGAGCCGGATCTGGTGCTGCGTGGCCAGGGCACCGGCTTCGACGAACGGCTCTACGAGCGGGTGGCCACCGACGCGTCGGTGGCGCTGGCCAGCCCGGTGGTCGAGATCGACACCTACGCTCCGGCCGCACCAGGCAGCGACGCGCGCCGCGTGGCCCTGCGCGTGCTGGGCATCGACGCGCTGCAGGCCGCGCCGCTGGCGGCGAGCCTGTTCCCGCGCCCGGCCGAGGGCCAACCGCGGCTGGTCTTCCTGGATCCCGACGCGGTGTTCCTCAACGCTGCCGCACGCGAGCGCACCGGCGTGGCCGATGGGGCGCTGCTGGCGCTGCAGAACGGCCCCGCCTGGCAGCGCCTGGCCGTGGCCGGCAGCGTGGCGGCTGGCGGGCCGCCGCTGGTGGTGATGGACATCGCCGGCGCGCAGACGCACTTCGGCTGGGCCGGCCGGCTCTCGCGCATCGACCTGCGCCTGCAGCCCGGCACCGACCGCGCCGCGCTGCTGGCGCGCCTGGCGCTGCCCCCCGAGGTGGTGGCGGTGGGCCCGGACGAAGGCGAGCAGCGCGTCTCCAACCTGTCTCGCGCCTACCGCGTGAACCTCACGGTGCTGGCGCTGGTGGCCTTGTTCGTCGGCGCCTTCCTGGTGTTCTCGGTGGTCTCGCTGTCGGTGGCGCAGCGCACGCCCAGCTTCGCCCTGCTGGGCGTGCTGGGCCTGTCGGCGCGCGAGCGGCGCGTGCTGGTGCTGACCGAATGCGCCGTGCTCGGCGCCGCCGGTAGCGCGCTGGGCCTGGCGATGGGCTACGGCATGGCGGCCGCGGCCTTGCGCTGGCTGGCGGGGGATCTCGGCGGTGGCTACTTTCCGGGCATCGCCCCGGCGGTGCAGTTCACCTGGGTGGGTGCGCTGGGCTTCGCGGCGCTGGGCACCGCCTCGGCGCTGGTGGGCGGGTGGTGGCCGGCCCTGCAGGCCGAGCGGCTGTCGCCGGCGATGGCGCTCAAGGGCCTGGGCGATCCGCATGCGCAACCCCCGGTCGCCTGGCCCGGGGTGATGCTCCTGGGTGCCGGCGGCGCGCTGGCGTTGGCCCCCCCGGTGTTCGGCCTGCCGCTGCCGGCCTACGCGTCGGTGGCGGCCCTGCTGTTCGGTGGCGTGGCGCTGGTGCCGGCGGTCGTGCACGGCCTGCTGGCGCTGGTGCCCGCCCCGCGCTCGGCCCTGGCGCTGCTGGCCGTTCAACGTGCGCGCTTCCAGCGCCGCACCGCTACCGCGGCGGTCGCCGGGGTGGTGGCCAGCCTGGCGCTGAGCGTGGCGCTGACCGTCATGGTCACCAGCTTCCGCCAGGGCGTGGCCACCTGGCTGGACAGCGTGCTGCCGGCCGACCTGTATGCCCGCAGCGCGGGCAGCGGCAGCCTGGCCGACCAGGCCTGGCTGGACCCGGCCACCGTGCAGGCCGCCGCCCGGCTGCCCGGCGTGCTGCGGGTGCAGGCGGCACGCCAACGCGCGCTGCACCTGGCGCCGGGCCGGCCCGCGGTGGCGCTGATCGCGCGGCCGTTGGCGGCACCCGAGCAGGCCCTGCCGCTGGTATCGCCGGCGCGCACGGCCCAGCCGGGCGAGGTGGGCATCTACGTCAGCGAGGCGGTGGTGGCGCTCTATGGCGCCGGGCCGGGCACGTTGTTGGCACTGCCGATCGGCGAGCCGCCGGTGCAGGCCCGCGTGCTGGGCGTCTGGCGCGACTACGCACGCCAGTTCGGCGCCATCGCGATGGCCGACACCGACTACCGCCGCCTCACCGGCGACACCCGCATCAACGACCTGGCGCTGTGGCTCGCCCCCGGGGCCCAGGTGGCCGAGGTGCAGGCGGGCCTGCGCGCCCTGCTGCCCGACCCCGGCATGCTCGAGTTCGCCGCCACCACCGAGCTGCGCGTGATGTCGCTGCGCATCTTCGACCGCAGCTTCGCCGTCACCTATTACCTGCAGGCAGTGGCCATCGCCATCGGGCTGGTGGGCATCGCCGCCAGCCTGGCGGCCCAGGTGCTGGCGCGGCGCAAGGAGTTCGGCCTGCTCGCCCATCTGGGGCTGACACGCGGCCAGGTGATCGGTGTGGTGGCGGGCGAAGGCGCGGCCTGGATGGCCGCCGGCACGCTGGTGGGGCTGGCCCTGGGGCTGCTGGTCAGCATGGTGCTGGTGTTCGTGGTCAACCCGCAGAGCTTCCACTGGACCATGGAGCTGGTGCTGCCCTGGGGCCGGCTGGCGGCGCTGTGCGCAGCGGTCTGGCTGGCCGGGGTGGGCACGGCCGCGTTCAGTGCGCGCAGCGCCGCGGGGCGATCCGCCGTGCTGTCGGTGAAGGAAGATTGGTGAAGGCGAGCTTATGAGGCGCCGCGCGCTCCTGCTGGCCGGCCTGCCGCTCGGTGCGCGGGCGCAGATCCGCCGCGGCCGGGTCCTGAGCTTCCCGCGCGACCACGGCGCGCACCCCGAGGCCCGCACCGAGTGGTGGTACGCCACCGGCTGGCTGGGGCCGAACGATGCGCCGCGGCTGGGCTTCCAGCTCACCTTCTTCCGCAGCCGCACCGGGCTGGCGGAGGGCAGCGCCAGCCGCTTTGCCGCCCGGCAGCTGCTGTTCGCCCACGCCGCGGTCACCGACCTGGGTGCCAAGCGCCACCATCATGCGCAACGCATCGCACGCTGGTCCGGTGACGAGACCGCCCCGCTCGCGCGCGCGTCGATCACAGACACCGATGTGCACCTGGGTGGCTGGTCGCTCCGGCGCGAGGGCGATGCCTGCATCGCCCGCCTGCCGGCCGATGGCTTCGCGCTCGACCTGCGGCTGCAAGCCACCCAGCCCCTGCTGTTGCAAGGCGAGGCCGGCTACTCACGCAAGGGGCCCGAACCCCACCAGGCCAGCCACTACACCAGCGAGCCGCAACTCGCCGTGAGCGGCGCCGTGACGCTGGCCGGCCAACGCGTCGCCGAGCCCGGCCGCGCCTGGCTGGACCACGAATGGAGCGACGAGTACCTGGCCCCCGAGGCCGTGGGTTGGGACTGGATCGGCTTCAACCTGTTCGACGGCAGCGCGCTCACCGCCTTCCGCCTGCGCCGCGCCGACGGCTCGGTGCTGTGGGCCGGCGGCAGCCACCGCGTGGCCGGGACGGCGAGCCGCTCGTTTGCTGCCAGCGAGGTCCGCTTCACGCCCGGCCGCACCTGGGCCAGCCCATCCTCGCAGGCCCGCTACCCGGTGGCATGGCAGGTGGACACACCCGCCGGCCGATTCGAGGTGCGCGCCCTGCTGGACGCGCAGGAGCTGGACAGCCGCGGCAGCACCGGGGCGATCTACTGGGAAGGGCTTTCCGAGCTGGTGGACGCGCAGGGGCGCCGCATCGGGCTGGGCTATCTGGAGATGACCGGGTATGCGAGCCGGCTGCTGATGCGGTAGAACCGCGTTCAGCCCGCACCTTCCGCCACCGCCCTGGAGAACCCTGCATGAGCCTGGCCCACCTGCTGCTGCGGCAGGCCCGCGAGAACCCGTCGCGGCCTGCCATCCACGAAGGCACGGCCGTGCATGCCACGCATGGCCAGTGGGCCGCGCGCAGTGCCGGCCTGGCGAAGCGCCTGCGTGCCGCCGGCCTGCAGCCCGGCGACCGC
The DNA here is from genome assembly GCA_018780145.1 of Vitreoscilla sp. GTDB lineage: Bacteria > Pseudomonadota > Gammaproteobacteria > Burkholderiales > Burkholderiaceae_C > Ideonella. The sequence goes on from JADMKA010000273.1 coordinate 13,439, forward strand.
GTGCTGCTGTTCCTGCGCAACCATCCCCGCACCCTGGAGCTCCTGTGGGGCGCCTGGTGGGCCGGCCTGGTCGTCGTGCCGGTCAACGCCAAGCTACACCCGCGCGAGACCGAGTGGATCATCGACAACGCGCAGGCGCGTTGGGGCTTCGTCTCGCACGATGTCGCGCCGGAGCCGCTCACCGGGCTGGAACGCCAGGTCGAGATCGACTCGCTGGACGCCGACGCCCTGCTGGCGCCGGTCGACGACCTGCTGGCGGTTCCTGTCACCGAGCGTCGGGCCGACGACCTGGCCTGGCTGTTCTACACCAGCGGCACCACCGGCCGGCCCAAGGGCGTGATGATCACGCACCGCAACCTGATGACGATGGGCCTGGCCTACTTCGTCGATGTCGACGCCGTCACGGCGGCGGACGCCATCGTGTACAGCGCGCCGATGTCGCACGGCGCCGGCCTCTATGCGATCCCGCACCTGATGGCCGGCGCGCGCCACGTGGTGCCGGCATCGGGTGGGGTGGATCCCGCCGAGCTGTTCGAGCTGGGCTGGCGGCTGGGGCCGCTGTCCACCTTCGCCGCGCCCACCATCGTCAAGCGGCTGGTGGACCATGCCGAGCAGGCCGGGCTGGGCGAGGCCGACTCGGCGCGTGCCTTCAAGACCATCGTCTACGGCGGCGCGCCGATGTACGTGGCCGACATCCAGCGTGCGCTGCGCGTGATGGGCCCGCGCTTCGTGCAGATCTATGGGCAGGGCGAGACGCCGATGATCGGCACGGCGCTGTCGCGCCGGCACCTGGCCGACAGCGGGCACCCGCGTCACCTCGAACGCATCGCGTCGGTGGGCGTGGCACAGACGCCGGTGCAACTGCGCATCGCCGACGCCGAAGGCCGTGAGCTGCCGCTCGGCGCGGTGGGCGAGGTGCTGGTGCGTGGCGACAGCGTGATGGCGGGCTACTGGCGCCACCCGGAGGCCACCGCCGCCGCCCTGCGCGACGGCTGGCTGTTCACCGGGGACCTCGGCTGCCTGGACGCCGAGGGCTTCCTGACCCTGAAGGACCGCAGCAAGGACCTGCTGATCAGTGGCGGCTCGAACATCTATCCACGCGAGGTGGAGGAGGTGCTGCTGACCGCCCCCGGCGTGGCCGAGGCGGCCGTGGTCGGCGCGCCGGATCCCGAGTGGGGCGAGGTGGTGGTGGCCTTCGTGGTGGCCGCGCCCGGCGCCGAGGTGACCGCAGCCCAGCTCGACGCGCACTGCCTGGACCGGATGGCGCGCTTCAAGCGGCCCAAGCGCTACGTGATGGTCGGCGAGTTGCCGAAGAACCACTACGGCAAAGTGCTGAAGACCGAACTGCGCCAGCGGCTGGCACCCGGCGGCAGCGAGTGCCCGCCGTTTGGCGGCACCAACGCGTCAACCGTCCTTGCCGTCGAGGCGCGCGCCCAACAGCCACGGCGTGAAGACCACGAGGTACAGGCCGAACGCGGCGCTCCAGGCGGCGGCTGCGGCGATCAACGAGATCACCAGGGCCTCGGGTGCCAGCAGCGGCAGCAGCACGCGCAACGCGGCTGCCACCATCACCAGGCCATAGGCCCAGATTTCTGGGCGTGAGGCCTTCAACGGCCGGCCGGTGTGGCCGCGCGCCGTGCGGGTGACCATGCCGATGATCAAGCCACCGGTGGCGCCCACGGCGAGGGCATGCACGCCGGCCGACGGGCTGACCACACCGAACGGAGCCAAGGCCAGCAGGGCCAGGCCGGCCGGCAGCCAGGCGTACGCGGCATGGAGGATCCAGAGGATCGGGCGGCCGCGGGTGCGCAGGGGCTTCCAGTGCCACAGGCGTGCGGCGTGCAGGGCAGCGGCGGCCGCGAAGGCCGCGCCAGTGACCGGGCCGGCCGGCCACAGGACCCACAGGGCCAGGGCCAGGGCGGTGCCGGCCAGGGCGGCGATCTCCAGGGCCCTGGGCACCTGCAGGCGCACGCCCGGCAAGGCCGCCATCGTGAAGGCCGGGATCACCCGCCCGGCGATCACGCACTCGATCATCACGATCAGCGCCAGGCCGGCGTGCAAGGCCCGCACCGGGGGGAAGCCGAGCACGCCAGCCACGGCCAGGTGGAAGGCGCCGTTGGCCAGCGACAGCAGCACCAGGATCAGGCCGATGGGCAGGTTGCGCCGGTTGCCTGCACGCCAGAGCAGCCCGACGAAGAGGGCCGCGACGACAGGCAACAGCAGCAGATCCAGCAGCGCGTAGAGACCGTAGGGCGCCAGCACGCCGGCCAGCCGTGCGGCCAGCCACAAGCCCGCGAGCGCGGCCAGCGAAGCGCCGCGCGGCGTGGCCAGGCCCGTCCAGGCCTGGCCGGCGGTCAACAGGAAGCCGACGATCACCGCCACCGCGAACCCGAACAGCATCTCGTGGGCATGCCAGAGCATGGGCGGCAGCGCCAACGGCACCGACACCGCCCCCAGCAGCAGTGCCACCCACAGCGGCACGGCCAGCAGCGCAAACGCCGCCGCCCCCAGGTAAAAGGGCCGGAAGCCGAGCCGCAGCAGGGGCCAACCGCGCGGCGCGGGTGCACGGGCCGCCGCGGTGGGGGTGAGAAGGGGGAGCGCCATCGCTGGATTCCAAAAGATGCAGAGTTGGTACATCTTAGTGACCGCCCGCCTTTAAAGCAATACACTGAATGCATCTTCAAGGCGATCCATGCGGCTTTCCGAATACACCGACTACACGCTGCGCGTGCTGATGTACTGCGCGGCGCGCCCGCAGGAGCTGGTCACCATTGGCGAGCTGGCCGAGCACCACGGCGTGTCGAAGAACCACCTGATGAAGGTGGTGAACGACCTGGCGCGCCAGGGCCTGATCGAGACCACACGCGGGCGCGGCGGCGGGCTGCGCCTGATGAAGGACCCGGCGGAGATCCGCATCGGCGACGTGGTGCGCGCTTCCGAGACCGACTTCCGGCTCGTCGAATGCTTCGACGCGCGCACCAACGCCTGCAGCCTGACGCCCAGTTGCCGGCTGAAGCACCTCTTCAACCATGCCTTGCAGGCCTACTTCGAGGCACTCGACGCAGCGACGCTGGCCGATGTCGCCAGCCCCCCGCCGGGCACGGCGAAGCGCAGCCGGCCCGCCACGGTCGCATTGCCCGCACCGACCCGCAGGGCCGCCCGATGAGCAACAGCCTGCCCGGCCACTCGGCCCCGGCCGTCGGCTTCGAGGTGCCGCTGGAGATGCTGGCGGCCTGCCATGGCCGCGTGCAGGCCCAGTGCGCGACGCTGCTTCGTCTGGTGCCCCACCTGGCGGCGCACGGTGCCGACCGCCCCGCGCAGGAAGCCGCCACGGCCGTGATGCGCTACTTCGACACCGCGGCGCGCCACCACCATGAAGACGAAGAGCTCGATCTGTTCCCGGCGCTGCTCGAATCGATGGCCGGCTCGGATGCCGTCTGTCTGCGTGAGCTGACCGCCGCGCTGTGCGCCGACCACCGCGCGCTCGAAGCCCGTTGGGGTGAGCTGCGCCAGGTTCTGTCGGCGCTGGCCGAGGGCCGCAGCACGATGCTGGCCGAGGAGATGGTGCAGGGTTTCGTGGGTCTCTACGAGGCCCACATCGCCCGCGAGGAGGCCGAGCTGCTGCCGATGGCCGCACGCCTGCTGAGCGACGCGGAACTCGACCGGGTCGGCCTGGCCATGCGGGCGCGACGCGGCCTGGCTCAGCCGAGCGCCGGGCCGCCCCAAGCCGGCTGAGCACCCGCTCGGCGGGTGGGGCCGGTACTCCGGCACCGGGTGCCCCGGCTCAGCCTGAGCGCGTCGTCCCGCGCTCGGCCACCAACTGAGCCATGGCCTCGCTGCCGCCCTCGCGGCGCAGGCCGTCGACCACTCCTTGGCGGTTGGCCTCCGGGTGGTTCTGGCTGACCTTCCACTTGCCTTCGAGCCGCTCGATCGGGATCTCGACGCCGACGATGGCGCGCATCTGCGCGGCGATGTAGGGCTCGGGCGCGTCGCTCACGTGCCAGGGTTCGGCGCGCGGGCTCTCCTGGCTGTGGGTGAGCTCGCCGATCTGCGCGCGGATCCAGTCGGCCTCGTCCACCACGCGCGGCGTGCCGCGGGCCTGCACCATCACGAAGTTCCAGGTGGGCACCACCTTGCCGGTCTCCGCCTTGGTGGCGTACCAGGACGGCGAGACATAGCTCTGCGGGCCCTGGAAGATCACCAGCGCGGGGGTGCCCGCGCGCAAGGCATCGAGCTGGCCATTGGCCCGGGCCAGATGGGCGCGCAGCAGGCCGGGGCCGTTGCCGTCGTCACCCGTCACCAGCGTGAACGGGATCAGGTTGGCCAGCAGGCCGCCCTCGCCCGCGGTGACCAGCGTGGCCAGGCGGTGGCTGCGCATCAGCGCGTGCAGGATCTCCAGGCGGTCTTCTCGGAAGCTGGCAGGGCAGTACATGGAGGCGGCTCCTTGCGGCGCAGGGTGGCGGGTGTCGGCAGGCGTGGTGCCGCCATGATGCCTGCCGGTGTGCCGCGTACTACCTGAAGACGTCGTGCAGCCGCTCCATCGGCCTGCCGATGAGAAAGCCCTGCACGTAGTCCACGCCGAGTGCCTTCAGGGTGTCCAAGGTCTGTTGATCTTCGACGCACTCCGCCACGGTCTTGATGTTCAGGCCCTGCGAGACCTCGTTGATGGCCTTCACGAAAAGGGGATCGTCGGGGCGCTCGGTGATCTGGCGAACGAAACTGCCGTCGATCTTCAGGAAGCTGATCGGCAACTTGCACAGGTTGAGCCATGACGAGAAGCCGGCTCCGAAGTCGTCGAGGCTGAACTGGCACCCCAACGCGCTGATGCGGTGCAGCAGCTCGGCCATCTTGTCGACGCCGTCGATGGCCACGGTTTCGGTGATCTCGATGGTCAGGTACTCGCCCGGCACGTTGCTGTACTCGAGCCGCTGCTTGAGGAACTCGTAGAAGCCGCCGGCCTGCAAGGTCTTGGTCGACACGTTGACCGACACCCGCGGCTGACGGCCCTGCACGAGCAACTGGCTCATGTGCATCAGGGCGATGTCCACGCCGCGCCGGTCGAGCTCGTTGATGAGCCCGGTGTGCTCGGCGTGCGGAATGAACGCGTTCGGCATCACGAGGTGGCCATCCTCGCCGATCATGCGCATCAGCGCCTCGCAGTGGGTGACCCGGCCGTCCTTGAGCTGCTGGATCGGCTGGTAGAACAGCAGCAGCCGCTCCTCGCGCAGGGCGGTTTGCAGCTTGTCCTTCCACTTCACCTGCTCGGACAACATGTCCAGGTCGGTGAACGAGGGGTCGTAGACCACCCAATTGGTGTGGGTGCGGCTTTCGGACTTGGCGCGGTACATCGCCATGTCGGCGTTCGCCATCAGCTGGCTCACGGTGGAGCCGTGCTCGGGGAACAGCGCCACGCCAATGCTGCAGGAGATGTCGTTCAAGCGGTCGTTGCGGCGAAACCGCACGCTGCTCAGTCGCTCGCTGAACTGCAGCACCGCCGCGTTGACCGTGTCGATGTCGACCTCGTCCATCACCACGGCGAACTCATCGCCCCCCTGCCGGACCGGAAGATCCGAGGCGCGGATGGACTGCTTGAGCACCTGCGAAACTTTCTGGATGATTTCATCGCCGACCTTGTGGCCGCTCAGGTCGTTGATCAGCTTGAAGTTGTCGATGTCGAAGTAGAGCAGCGCGACGCCGTGGCCGTAGCGCGACGCGCGCGCCAGGACCTTCTCGAAGTTGTCCTCGAAGCGGCGCCGGTTGTACAGGCCCGTCAACGGGTCGCGGTCGGCAAGGCTGACGAGGCGGCGCTCCTCGGTCTTCTGCGAGGTGATCTCGATCCCGATGGTCAGGCAGGCGATATCCTCACCGCCGGCCAGCATGCCGGGTGCAATGCGCGTATGCCACCATTCGAAGATGCGCTCTTCGCCGCGCCGGTTGTGCCACGCGGCCTCGTGCTTCAGCGAAGTCGACTCGCCCGCGAGCAGGCGGTTCAGGCGCATCACGTTCTCGTAGCGGCGCGGATCGAGGCCGAGCAGCTCGCCGAACAGCCTGCCTCGCAGGCTCTCGAACTCGGCCGCCAGCTGCAGGGAGGCGGCGGGGTTCTCCCAGACGATCTCCCCGGCCGCGCCCAGCACCAGCACGCAATAGTCGGCATGCCCATAGATGTCGTCAAGGAGCGATGGGGTCATCGCCCTCACGGCGTCTGCGCCGTTCGCGCTGTTGGAGGCGGTCAGCGAGCCAACACGATGGCCGACCACGCTGACCGAGCCTTCAGGGCGGACCACCGTGGCCCTGCGGCCCGGCCGATCAACGGAGTTCACCAAGTTCGTCGGCCGCAACGCGCTCGACATGGTTCAGCCCCTCGCGGTACCACTCGTTCAGCACGGTCTTCTCGATCAATGTTCGCTTTGCCGTGTGGCCGTGGGCGGCACCCAGTCGAATTTCCTCACTGATGATGCATTCCTCGAAAAAGCCCGCCTCCTGCAGCACCTCACCCTCCGGGCTGACGATGCAGGACTTGCCGTGCGACGAACCCTGGCGGCGCAGGTTGTCCGGATCGGCCGGGGTATTGGCCTTGACGACGTAGATGCCGTTCTCGAACGCTCGGGCAATGGCCATGGCGCGGTAGGCGTTCATCTTGCGCTCCGCCAGCAGGCCCGATTCGCAAGAGCTGATGAGGCAGATTTCAGCGCCCATGGCCGCCGGCAGGCGGACCAGCTCCGGGTAGCGGACGTCTCGGCAGATCAGGAAGCAGACATTGGCGCCCGCCACCTTGATCAGCGGGATCTTGGCGGCAAAGTTCGTGCACCACGCGTCGCCGCCGAGGAAGGTCTTGCCGTAGCGCCCGACCAGCCGGCCATCCCGCTCGAAGACAGCCAGGCCGTTGATCCAGCCTGCCGGCCCCTGATACGCCGAGCCGACGACTGCCGCGAGCTTGAGGCGCTTGCAGGCGGCGGCGATGTCGCGCTCAGCGGCCTCGAACGCCTCCGGCCGCGCCGTGGCCCAGAACTCTGCGCGGTTGCTGTAGCCCGACAGCGTGGCCTCCGGGAAGAGCACCAGATCCACCTGCTGTGCCGCGGCGATTTCGAGAAACGAGATCACGCGGTTCTTGCTGAACTCGATGTCTTCGGTCGTCATGACCTGGCACGCAGCGACCTTGATTCTCAGCAGGGCTTTGCACATGAGTGTGGGCCTATGGGAATGGGTCTGCGGCGGGATGATGGTTCAGTGCGATTTCATTGTGCTTTATAAATCAATCAATAACACCAGTGAAAACCCTTGGGGGATCGAGTTCGCGCCAGCGCTCCTGCCGTGCCGTTGTTCAGGCTGCGGGCGTGTCGTCGAATGCGGCGCCTCGTTTCAGCGTGATGACGACCTTGCCCTTCGCATGCCCGGCCTCGACATAGGCCAGGGCATCGTTGGTCGACGCGAAGGGAAACACCCGATCCATCACGGGGCGTATGGCCCCGGCATCGATGAGCCGGGTGATCTCGCGCAGTTGGCTCCCACTCGCCTTCATGAAGAGGAACGAGTAGCCCACGCCCAATTGCTGCGCCTTCCGCCGTACGCCCGAACTCAGCAGCCACATCACCAGCCTGACGAACCCGGGGGCGCCGACCTCGCGTCCGAAGGCGGGATCGGGCGGCCCGGAGATGGAGATGAGCTTGCCACCACGCTTGAGGATGCGAAGAGACTTTTCGAGTGTCTTGCCGTCCTGGCTGTGCAGCACGAGGTCGTGGTCGCGAAGTACATCCTCGAAGTGCTGCGTCCTGTAGTCGATGACGAAATCTGCACCCAGGCTCTTGACGAGCGCGACATTGCCCGTACCCGTCGTCGTGGCGACGCTTGCCCCCAGGTGCTTGGCCAGTTGGATGGCGAAGCTGCCCACGCCGCCCGAGCCAGCCTGGATGAAGACCTTCTGGCCCTTCTTCAGGCCGACCTTCTCGACGAGCGCCTGCCATGCCGTCAACCCCACCAGCGGAATGGAAGCGGCTTCCGCCATCGTCAGGCCCTTGGGCTTGAGGGCCAGTGACGCCTCCTTGACCGCGACGAATTCGGCGAAGGTGCCGATGCGGTAGTCATCCGCCCGCGCATAGACCTCGTCACCCAGCTTGAACTGCCGCACGCGCGCGCCCACCTTGACCACCACGCCAGCCAAGTCGTGACCAAGGATGAGAGGCAGGCGATAGGGCAGGATGAGCTTGAACTCGCCGCTGCGGAGCTTGGCGTCCAGCAGGTTCACGCCGGCGGCATGGACCTCGACCAGAACCTCGTCGTCACGAGGCTCTGGGGTTGGCATGTCCGCCCAGCGCAGAGCGGCTTGCTTCTGATAGCGATCGACGACGAATGCCTTCATGATTTCACAGCCGGCACGGCATCGAGCCGCAGATCCCTTCGAATCCCGGCATCCATCAGCCCGGCAGGCGCAAACCTGCGCAGCCATGTCAGCCGGCCCGCAAGCCCGCCAGCTGCGTAGCGCAACCGCGGGCGGGCCGCAACGGCGGCCTTCAACACGATCTCGGCCACGACGCCCGGCTGGTCTGCCGTGGCCATCACTTCCTTCACGCGCTGGCTGACAGCGGCACGAACCTCGCGGTACGCCTCAAGCTTGGCGTCAGGCTGCATGAAGTTCGCATCGAACGGCGTGTTCGTGTACGCCGGCTCGATGACCGAGACCCGGATGCCCCTGGTACGCAACTCATGGTCGAGCGACTCGGAATAGCCTTCGATCGCGTGCTTCGTCGCGGCGTAGAGCGCGCCGTACGGCATGGGCAACAGGCCCAGCACCGAGCCGATGTTGATGATGCGTCCCGCGCCCTGTCGGCGCATGTGCGGGAGGACGGCGCGGGTCATGCGGACGATCCCGAAGAAGTTGGTGTCGAAAATCGACTGCGCCTGCTCTGTTGAACTCTCTTCTGCCCCGGCCGGGGCAACCCCGAAGCCGGCGTTGTTGACGAGGAGGTCGATGCGCCCTTCCCGCTGCATCAACTGGGTGACTGCATCCTCGACGGATGCATCGCTGGTCACGTCCAGCGTCAGCATCTCGAATGATCGCCCGCTCGCACTGCCGCCGCGTCGACTCGTGCCGTAGACCGTGTAGCCCGCGCTTGCCAGCAACTCCGCAGTGGCTTGCCCGATGCCCGATGAGGCACCCGTCACGAGGGCGATCTGGTGGTTCTGGTTCTTCAGGCTCATGACGCTTCTCCTTCGGGTGGTGCTGACGTGGAAGGCTGTTCAGATGACTTTCGCATGATGTTCATCATATGTATTGAGGAAAAAAAAGGCGGCCGGGAGCGAGGGCTCAGGGCTCCATCGAGCTCAGGTGCTTGAGTGCCGCTTCGCGCAGGCCGTCCGAGAGACCGGGTTCATCCACCGCGCGAGCCAGCATCACCGCACCCACCATGGTGGACAGCGTCACGAGCGCCCTCTCGTGGGCGCCGTGCTGCCCCCAGTCTGGCGACTGGCGGGCGAGCAGGTCGATCGTCGCCTTGATATGACGCGTCACGACCCGCCGCAGTTCGGGAGCCTGTCGCGAGGTCTCGGATCCCAGCGCGGCCAGGGGACAACCGGCCTCTTGTTGTTCGACGTGTTCTCTGGAAAGGTAGGCCGCGAGCATGGCCTGGAGCGTCATCCCGGGCGGTGCGGCGGCTGCAAGCCCGGCCACGCCTGCAGCGGACTCCGCGCAGGCCTTTGCCGCTGCTTCGGCCAACATGGCCTCGCGTGACGCAAAGTGCGAATAGAAGGCACCGTGCGTCAAACCGGCCTCCTTCATGATGTCTGCAACGCCCGTTCCGTCGTAGCCGCTGCGACGGATGGCCCGCGCGGCGACGGACACGATGCGCTCATGCGTGGCGTCCTTGGCTGCGCTTCGGGCATTGGTCTTTGCACTTCGCATGATGTTCATCATACAACATCATCGCCGGCGCAGCAACTGCCTTGCGGCGGTGTGGGATCTTCCAGCCGCTCCATCCGAACGGCCCCGTCGCCCCGGCCCTGTCGGCTCACGGAGTGCCCCCGCAGATGCTCCACGAAGGCCTTCAGCTTGGGTGGCTGCTGTCGCCGGCTCGGGTGGTTCTGAGCGACCAACCGCCATCGCATCCGGCTCGCGTCTATTCGACTGTCACGCTCTTGGCGAGGTTGCGTGGCTTCTGGTCTCCACTCACGTGCCTGCGTCACATGAGTTCCGCCCCAAGCCCAGGACCCTCTCGCGCCTTCGGCGCCGGGCCTTCGGCCCGCAAGAGCGCGCCGGTCTATTCAACCGTCACGCTCTTGGCGAGGTTCCTGGGCTTGTCGACATCCGTCCCCCGCGCGCACGCCGTGTGATAGGCCAGCAGCTGCAGCGGCACCACATGCAGGATGGGTGACAGCGCGCCGTAGTGCTCGGGCATGCGGATCACGTGCAGGCCCTCGCCGGCGGTGATGCGGGTGTCGGCGTCGGCGAAGACGAAGAGCTCGCCGCCGCGGGCGCGCACCTCCTGCAGGTTGCTCTTGAGCTTTTCCAGCAGCGCGTCGTTGGGGGCGATGGTGACCACCGGCATCTCGGCGGTCACCAGGGCCAGCGGGCCGTGCTTCAGCTCGCCGGCGGGGTAGGCCTCGGCGTGGATGTAGCTGATCTCCTTGAGCTTCAGCGCACCTTCCAGGGCGATGGGGTAGTGCAGGCCGCGGCCGAGGAAGAGCGCGTTCTCCTTGCGGGCAAAGGCCTCGGCCCAGGCCACCACCTGCGGCTCCAGCGCCAGCACGGCCTGCAGGGCCACCGGCAGGTGGCGCATGGCCTTCAGATGCGCCGCTTCGTCGGCCTCGCTCAGGTGGCCGCGCACCTGGGCCAGTGAGAGAGTCAGCAGGAACAGCGCGGCCAGCTGGGTGGTGAAGGCCTTGGTGCTGGCCACGCCCACCTCCACGCCGGCGCGGGTGATGTAGGCCAGCGCGCATTCGCGCACCATGGCGCTGGTGGCCACGTTGCAGATGGTCAGCGTGTGCGGCATGCCCAGCGAGCGGGCGTGCTTCAGCGCGGCCAGCGTGTCGGCCGTCTCGCCGCTCTGGCTGATGGTGACGACGAGGGTGCGCGGGTCGGGCACGCTGTCGCGGTAGCGGTACTCGCTGGCGATCTCCACGCTGGTGGGGATGCGGGCGATGCTCTCCAGCCAGTACTTGGCGGTACTGCCGCTGTAGTAGCTGGTGCCGCAGGCCAGGATGAGCACCCGGTCCACCTCCTTGAAGATGCGGTACGCGCCGTCGCCGAACAGCTCGGGGGTGATGCCCTCGACGCCTTCCAGCGTGTCGGCGATCGCCCGCGGCTGCTCGAAGATTTCCTTCTGCATGTAGTGCCGGTAGGGCCCCAGCTCGGCGGCGCCGCTGTGGGCCTGCACGGTGCGCACCTCGCGCTGCACGTTGCGGTGCTGGCCGTCGGCGCCGCGCGCCACGATCCAGTGCTTGCCGAGCTGCAGGTCGACGACGTCACCCTCCTCCAGGTAGACGATGCGGTCGGTCACGCCGGCCAGGGCCATCGCGTCGGAGGCCAGGTAGCGCGCCTCGCCGTCGGCGCCCGCCCCCACGCCCAGCACCAGCGGCGAGCCGACGCGGGCGCCCACCACGCGCTGCGGTTCGTCGCGGCAGAACACGGCGATGGCGTAGGCGCCCTTCAGGCGTTGCGTGGCCTGCTGGACGGCGTCGAACAAGTCACCGTCGTACAGCTGGTGGACCAGGTGGGCGATGACCTCGGTGTCGGTCTGGCTCTCGAACAGGTAGCCCTTGGCCTTCAGCTCGTCGCGCAGCTCGTCGTGGTTCTCGATGATGCCGTTGTGGACCAGCGCGATGCGCCCGTTGGAAAAGTGCGGGTGGGCGTTGTGCACCGCCGGCGCGCCGTGGGTGGCCCAGCGGGTGTGGGCAATGCCGGTGCCGCTGGCCACGCCGTCGGCGTCGATCTGCGTCTGCAGCTCGGCCACGCGGGCGGTGCTGCGGCTGCGGCGCAGTTGGCCGCCCTGGTGGACGGCGACGCCGCAGGAGTCGTAGCCGCGGTATTCGAGCCGCTGAAGGCCCTGGACGAGGACGGGAACGATGTTGCGCGGGCTGACCGCGCCGACGATGCCACACATGGCCGGGCTCCTGTTGGGGGCCGCCGGAGCGGCTCAAGGAGGGTGATCCTAGGCCTGACGCCACGGATGAAGCTTGCGCAATCGATGACTTGATGCAATATTTCGCCGCCATTCACGTGAAATGCAATAATCCCTCGAACAATGTCGAATGCTGGAAGAACCCATCTCCCTCGATGCCACCGACTGGCGTTTGCTGGATCTGCTTCAGGCCGATGCCAGCCTGACCAACCAGGCGCTGGCCGAGGCCGCGCATGTTTCGCCGGCCACCGCGTTGCGGCGGGTCAAGCGACTCGTCGACGCCGGCGTGATCGAGCGCGTCACGGCCCTGCTGGCCCCGCGCTTCGCCGGCCGCGGGCTCACCGCGCTGTGCGAGGTGTCGCTGGACCGGCAGGGTGCCGAGCACCTGGATGCCTTCGAGGCGCGCGCGCTGGCCGAGCCGGCGGTGCAGCAGTGCTGGCGCGTCTCGCCGGGGCCGGATTTCGTGCTGGTCGCCTGGGCGGCGGACATGCCCGCGTTCCATGCCCTGACCCAGCGCCTGTTCACGGCCGACGCCAACGTGCGCAACGTGAAGACCTTCTTCGGCATCAAGCGCGCCAAGTTCGAGCCGCGCGTGCCAGGGCCCTGATCCCGGGGAATCAGCTGCACCGGCGGTAGCCACCCGGAACACCGCGCGGCGACAGCACCCACTGCCAGAGCTGGATGTCACGCGCCCGGAAGGCGCCGGCGCAGGACAGCAGGTAGTAGCGCCACATGCGGTGGAAGCGCTCGCCCAGGCGCGCCGCGAAGCGCGGCCAGGCGGCCTCGACATTCGCATGCCAGCACATCAGCGTGCGGTCGTAGTCGGCGCCGAAGTTGTGCAGGTCCTCGACAACGAAGCGCTGCTCGCAGGCTCGGCCGATGCGGGCGATGGTGGGCAACTCGCCGTTGGGGAAGATGTACTTGTCGATCCAGGGGTCGGTGCCTTCGCCCTGCTCGTTGCGGCCGATGGTGTGCAGCAGGAACAGGCCATCGGGCGCCAGGCAGGCCTGCGCCAGGCGCATGAACTGCGCGTGGTTCTTGTGGCCCACATGCTCGAACATGCCGAGGCTGACAACGCGGTCGAAGCGCTCGGGCGACTCGGCCAGCGCGCGGTAGTCCTGCAGGCGGAATTCGACCGGCAGCCCGGCGCAGCGCTCGCGCCCCAGCGCCACCTGCTCGGCCGAGACGCTCAGGCCCGCGCACTGCACGCCGTGGCGCTCGGCCGCGTACTGCATGAAGCTGCCCCAGCCGCAGCCGATGTCCAGCACCCGCATGCCGGGCTGAAGGCCGAGCTTGCGGCAGACGAGTTCGAGCTTGGCTTCCTGGGCTTCGTCCAGCGTGCGGGCGTCGGGCCAGTAGGCGCAGGTGTAGGTGAGCCGCGCGTCGAGCATCGCCTGGTAGAAATCGTTGCCCAGGTTGTAGTGGCGCTCGGCCACCTGGAAGGCGCGCCCCCGGGTCTGGCGGTTCAGCCAGCGGGCCCGCAGGAAGTGCCAGGCGGCCGGGCGCGGCACGGCCGAGGCCGCCGTGAGCTGTGCGGCCAGCAGCTTTTCGAAGAACTGGTCCAGCCGCTCGGCGCGCCAGTGGCCGTCCATGTAGGCCTCGCCGAGGCCGATGCTGCCCGCGCCCAGCACGCGCTCGGGCACGCCGGGGTGCAGGAGTTGGAGGTCCCAGGGGCGGTCGCCCTGCAGGCGGATGTCGGCACGGGCCAGCAGGGCCTGAAACCAGCCGCGCGCATCGGTGCGCGGACTCTGCCGCGTGGTGTCCAAGGCCAGGCTGGTGGCTTCGGCGTTCATGGTGATGTGCGTCCAGTGCGTTCGCACCCGGACTTTGCGGCCGGCCGCCTGGCGGGGTCAATCCCCTGCGTTGGGGGCGCCTACTGCTTCAGGATCGCCAGGCCCTTGAGGTACTCGCCCTCGGGGAACATCAGCGTGGTCGGGTGGTCGCAGGCGCCTTCCAGGCGGGCCAGGATGGCGCCGTCCGCGCCGGCATCCATCGCCGCGCCGGCCACGATCTTGTGGAACAGCTCGGCGCCGATGCCGCCGGAGCAGCTGAAGCTCAGCAGCAGGCCGCCGGGAGCCAGCAGTTTCAGGCCCAGGCGGTTGATGTCCTTGTAGGCCCGCGCGGCGCGCTCGGCGTGCGCGGCGGTGGGGGCGAACTTGGGCGGGTCCAGCACGATGGCGTCGAAGCGCTCGCCGGCCTCCAGCGCCGCACGCAGGGTGGCGTTGACATCCGCATCACGCGCCTCGTGGCGCGCCGCATCGTGGCCGTTCAGCACCACGTGGGCGCTGGCGCGGGCCAGGGCCGGCGCGGAGGAATCCACGCTCACCACCTGCTCGGCGCCGCCAGCCAGCGCGGCCACGCTGAACCCGCCGGTGTAGCTGTAGCAGTTCAGCACCCGCTTCAGGCCAAAGTGGCGCACCCAGCCGGCCAGGCGGGCGCGGTTGTCGCGCTGGTCCAGGTAGAAGCCGGTCTTGTGGCCGTCCGCCACATCGAGCGTCAGCCGCCAGCCATGCTCGCGGATCGTGGCCTCGGTGGCGCCATCGCCGCGCAGCCAGCCGGTGACGGGCTCCAGGCCCTCCAGCGCACGCACGCTGGCGTCGGAGCGTTCGTACAGGCGGCTGCAGCCGGTGGCCTGCAGCAAGGCGTCGGCGATGGGGGCCTTCCAGCGCTCGGTGCCGGCGGAGAGGAACTGGGCGCTGAGCAGGTCGCCGTAGCGGTCCACCACCAGGCCGGGCAGGCCGTCGGCCTCGCCGTGGACCAGGCGCACGCCGTCGCTCGCCACCGCCATGCGCTGGCGCAGGGCCACCGCGGTGGCGATGCGGCGCTGGAAGAAGCCGGCGTCGATGCGCTCGGCCTCGTCGAAGCTCCAGGCCCGCACGCGGATCTGCGAGGCCGGGCTGAAGGCGGCCCAGGCGAGAAAGCGGCCATCCTGGGCCTCGACCCGCACCGTCTCGCCCGGATCGGCCTTGCCCTTCTCCACGCTGCCGGCAAACACCCAGGGGTGCTTGCGCAGCAGCGAGCGTTCCTTGCCGTCACGCAGGCGAATCACTTTCATGGGTGTGATTGTCGCCCGGCGGGTGGGGCCGGTACCCCGGCACCGGGTGCCTCAAGTCAGGCCTTCATGCGGCGCAGCACGACGAGACCGAAGCCGATGGCGGCCACCACCAGCGCCACGGCGAACAGCGGGCTGGCCAGGTCGCCCAGCACCAACTGCGTGTCCTTCCAGATCCAGGCGCCGAACTGGCCCAGGTCGCCGGCTGGCCAGGGGCTGCTCTCGAAATCCATCGTGCCCAGGCCGGTGGGCACCACGGCCCAGGCGAAGTGGGTGAAGAGTTCGCCCACGCCATCCAGCAACCACGGCTGGTCGTAAGCCTCGCGCAGGAACAGCCCGCCCAGGCCGATGACGGCGGCCAGCACCGGCACGCCCCAGCGCTTCAGCCAGGCCGAGGCGGCCATGGCCAGCATCAGCAGCGGCGACAGCCACAGCATGCCCAGCACCAGGCCCAGCGCCAGGCGCGGCACGCCGGCCAGCAGCACCGAGAACAAGGTGCCCCAGGGCAGCGCCCCCCAGCCGGCCAGGCCGTGCACCCGCAGCACCGCCAGCATCGCGGCGAGCAGGCCACCCAGCACCGCCAGGCCCAGCAGCATCAACGGCATCAGCAGCAGGTTCATCAGCACGGTGGCGCCCACGCTCTGCACATGGCCGGTGGGCAGGGACACCCAGAACTCGATCGAGCGGTCCTGCTGGTCGCGGCGCGCCAGCCCGGGCGCCTGGAACGCCACCACCAGGCCCGCCAGCGCCATCAGGAAGCCGGTGTAGCCGGCCGCGAAGCCCAAGGCGATCAGCCCGGGTGGCGGCACCTCGTCACCGAAGTGGATCTGGCCGAACATCAGCAGCGGCACCATGATCAGCAGCGGCACGCCGCCCAGCAGCAGCCAGCCGAAGTGATGCTGCATCCACTCGCGCAGCAGCAAGGTCTTGAAGGTGTTCATCTCGGTTCCTCAGGTGCGTTGCGGGTTGATCTCGGGCGCACGGGTCAGCGCCACGAACAGGTCCACCAGGCTGGGCCGCATGCGCTGGCCGAGCGCCGAGACCTCGGCCGGCGGCGCGCCGTCGAACAGCGCCGCCGCCTCGCCCTGCTGGCGGTAGCGCAGGATCGGGTGCGCCGCGGCGATGGCCTCGGCCGTCTGCGGGCTGTGCTTGAGGGCGACGAAACGCTGGTCGATCTGCTCCAGGCTGATGTTGAGCACAAGCTTGCCCTCGTTGAGCATCATCACGTCGGACAGCAGTGCCTCGACCTCCTCCACCTGGTGGGTGGAGATCAGCACGCTGCGCTCGCCGTCGCACCACTCGTCGAGCAGCATGTCGTAGAAGGCCTTGCGCGACAGCACGTCCAGCCCCAGCGTGGGCTCGTCCAGGATCATCAGCCGGGCATCCACCGCGGCGATCAGCGCCAGGTGCAGCTGCACCACCATGCCGCGCGACAAGGCTTTCACCTTGTCGGTGGTCTGCACGCTGGTGCGCTTGAGCAGCGCGCGGGCGCGCTCGGCGGAGAACTTGGGGTGCAGGCCGCTCATCAGCGTGATGAGCTGCTCCACGCGGGCCCAGCGCGGCAGGATGGCCACGTCCGGGATGTAGGTCACCGACTGCAGCAGGGCGACGCGCTCGCGCCGCGGCGACAGGCCCAGCACCTCGAGCTGGCCGTCGTGCCCGGCCAGGCCGACCAGCGCCTTCATCAGCGAGGTCTTGCCGGCGCCGTTGTGGCCCAGCAGGCCGACCACGCGGCCCTTGGGGATGGAGAAGCTCAGGTTGTCGAGCGCCAGCTTCTTGCCGTAGCGCAGCGAGAGGCCTTCGGCGCGGATCAGGGTGTCGTTGGGGTTCATCATGCGGCTCCGTTCAGGCTTCCCATTGGAGTTCGTTCACTTGCAGGCCCAGCCGGCGCAGGCGGGTGCGCAGCTGGGGCCATTCCAGTTCCAGGAAGCGCTGGCGCTCCAGGTCACGCAGCCGGGCCCGGGCACCGGGGCGCACATACAGGCCGACGCCGCGGCGGTTGTCGAGCAGGCCGTCGTCCGCCAGAGCCTGCAAGGCCCGGCCGACGGTGATCGGGTTGAGCATGTAGTGCGCCGCCAGGGCGCGCACCGACGGCATCGGCTCGCCCTCGGGCGGCTGGCCGTCCAGCAAGGCGCCAGCCAGTTGGTCGGCCAATTGCCGGTAGATCGGCTGCCGGTCATCCCAGGTTTGCATCGCTGCCCCCGCTCGGTGTGTTACTGATGTAGAACACTGTAGGCCGGGGTGCGGCGGCTGTCTCGGCCGATGCGACAGGCTGCACCGGCCGGCGACGAACTGCAGCACGCAGCGGGGCACCGGGCCGCCCCAGGCCGGCCCAGCACCCGCCAGTCAACGGCGCTTGGCGCGCGGGTGGGCCGCGTCGTACACCTTGGCGAGGTGCTGAAAATCCAGCTTGGTGTAGACCTGGGTGGTGCTGATGTTGGCGTGGCCCAGCAGTTCCTGCACCGCGCGCAGGTCGCCGCTGGACTGCAGCAGGTGCGAGGCGAAGCTGTGCCGCAGCATGTGCGGGTGCACCGAGGTCGGCAGGCCGGCCTCCAACGCCAGCGCCTTCAGGCGCGAGCGCACCTGGCTGGCGGTCAGGCGCGTGCCGCGCTGGCTGACGAACAGGGCCGGTTCGTCGGGCCGGGCGAGAGCCGGGCGCAGGTCGAGCCACGCGCGCAGGGCACCGAGCGTGGGCCCGCCGACCGGCACGCTGCGCCACTTGGCGCCCTTGCCCAAGACCCGCGCACTGGCGTCGGCCAGGTCGACCCAGCCGGCGGCGGCGTCGCTGGCGCGTGCATCGAGGCCGACGAGCTCCCCAACGCGCAACCCGCTGCCGTACAGCAGCTCGACGATGGCGTGGTCGCGCACCCGCAGCGCCGGTGCGCCGTGCTCGCTGGAGCGCATCGCCAGCGCCACGGCCTGGTCCACCGGCAAGGCCTTGGGCAGCGGTTTGGCGGCCTTGGGCGCGCGAACGCCGTCGACCGGGTTCAGGGCCACGCCGCCTTGGGCGCCCCACCAGCGGTAGAAGCCGCGCCAGGCCGAGAGCTGCAACGACAGGCTGCGCGAGGCCAGGCCACCGGCATGCAGTTTCGCCATCAGCATGCGCACGTGGTGCGGCTGCATCGACTGCAATGGCACAGCCGCCTCGGCAGCGCCGCTCACCAGGCGCGCCAATGCGTTCTCGTACAGGCTCAGCGTGCGCGCCGCGGCACGGCGCTCGACACGCAGGTGGGCCAGGTAGCGCTCGACCGCTTCGGGGCGCGCGCTGCCGTCCATGCCGCTCAGTCGCTCAGCAGGCGTGCCATGGCCGCGCTGGCCAGATCACCCACCTGCACCAGGAACTCGGTGCCCATGTCGCTCTGGAAGCGCAAGGCATCGGGCGAGCCCAGGGCCAGCAGACCGAAGCACTCGCCGGCGGCCGGGCCCAGGCGCAGCGGCACCAGGGCCAGCGACTGCGGCGGCGCGCCGTCCGCCGCCAGCCAGGCGGCCGCCTCGAAGCCCGAGTTCAGCCCGCAATAGGGCACGCGCAGGCTGGCGGCGAAGGTCTTCAGATCGTCGCTGGTCGGTTGCGCCCAAGGCAGGCCGGCATGCGACGGTGCCACGCCCCACACCCGCAGCGCGGCTTGCGGGATCATGAACTCGTGCTTCAGCTCCTCGATCAGGATCTGCCCCAGCAGCGCGGCGCTGCGGGCCAGCATGACCGCCCGCGTCCAGCGGTGCATCTTGCCGACCAGCGCCTCGTTGTCGTGGCCGGCGCGGATCATGTCGATGATGCGGCGCTCCAGGCCCTTGATGCGCTCGCGCAGCATCTCCATCTGCCGCTCCTGCAGCGACACCGCGCGCCCGCCGTGCGGGCTGGCGAGCTGGATCGCGGCCAGCAGCTCCGCATGGCGCTCGAAGAAACCCGGCGTGATGGCCAGGTAGGCGGCGATGTCGTCTTCGGTGATGCCTTGCACGCCGGCTCCTCCAGGGGTGGTCACAGTTCGATTTCTCCTTCAAACACGGTCTCGGCGGGGCCGGTCATGTAGACCGGGGCGTCGCCGCCGGCCCATTCGATGGTCAGGCGGCCGCCGCGGGTCTCGACGTCGACCTTGGCATCCAGCCAGCCCAGCGCGATGCCCGACACCACCGCCGCGCAGGCACCGGTGCCGCAGGCCAGGGTCTCGCCGGCGTCGCGCTCGTGCACGCGGATGGCGATGTGCGAGCGCGACAGCACCTGCATGAAGCCGGCGTTGACGCGGCGCGGGAAGCGCACATGGTGCTCGACCAGGGGCCCGAGCTGGCCGACCGGCGCCTGCGTGAGCTCGTCCACCCGCAGCACCGCATGCGGGTTGCCCATCGAGACCACGGCCACCTCCAGGGTGGGGCCACCGGGCAGGGCCAGCGGCCACAGCTCGCCGCCACCGACGTGGCGTGGCACCAGGCCGGTGGGGTCGAAGGGCAGGCTGGACGGCTCGAAACGCGGCTGGTTCATGTTGACTGTCACCCGCCCATCGGCCTGCAGGCGCAGTTCGAGCAGGTTGTTGACGGTCTCGACGCGCACCGTGCTCAGGTCGGTCAACCCGTGCTCGCGCACATAGCGCACGAAGCAGCGGGCCCCATTGCCGCAATGCTCGACCTCGGCGCCCGTGGCGCCGTTGAAGATGCGGTAGCGGAAGTCGACATCCGGCCGCGTCGGCCGCTCGACGACGAGGATCTGGTCGGCACCGACACCGAAGCGCCGGTCACCCAGGCGCTGCAATTGCGCCGGGCTGAGGTTCAGGGGAGCGGCCGTGGCGTCCAGCACGACGAAGTCGTTGCCGGCACCCTGCATCTTGGTAAAGCGAACACGCATGGCGCGGATTATCCGCGCCGGGCCGCTCCACCCTCGGAGACAGGGCCAGCGCAAGTCGCCGGACTGGGGTGACCACCCGCGAGAGGCGGCCGCCGTGAACAACCCACAGTCACCTGTTATGTGGGTAGCATCGAGATGCGCGACCACATGACGCAGGGAGACAACGTGTTGGCACCAAACATCCTCAGGCTCGGCGCCGTGGCCCTGCCCATCTTCTTGGGGCCCGTCGCATGGGCCGAGCCTGTCAAGACGCGGCCTGCTGTGTCGCAGGTCGCGCGCCAGGAGCCATGGCAGGTGCGCAAGGCCAGGTTCGTTCGAGCCGAGCGCCGGTATGGGGTGGCTGACCCGTCGTCGGCGGTCAGGAACCAGCTCAGTGCCGAGTTCATTTCCCTTCTGAAGACCGAAGGCGCGTACGTTTTGGCCGGCAGGAGCCTGCCGGAGGAGTACACGGAGTACTACGCCGATCTCATTGGTACCGTCGCCACACTGCCAGAAGACGCTGCGCTCGACGCGCTGCTGATCCCATCTGTCTTGGATACGGGCGCGATGGCGACACGCGGTGTGGCGGCATTTGGGCAGCGGGCGTTTCCACGATTGATGGGAGAGTTGGCCAAACGTCCGAACGACAGCCATGTCGCGTTCAGCATGTCGCTTGTCTTTCGAGACATGCTGTCAGGCAAGGTGCGTCAGGGGAACGAACTGGATGAGGCTTCGCGGGCCCGCATTCGTGAGATCGCCTTCGAAAACCTGGACAGCGAAGACGTTCAACTGCGCGCCCTCAGCATCACCTTGATTGGTCGATACGACGATCCTGAAGCCACGCAACGGGTGTTGACCCTGGCCAACGCCGGGTCCGAAACGCCTGCGGTGGTGCGAGACGCGGCACGCTCGGTCCTGGAAATGCGGGCGCCGCCGTCGCGCCACCCATGACCTGCGGTTCGTGAACGGACTGCGGAGTCAGTACAACGACGCCTCCCCCTGCGGCCGCGTCTTGAAGCGCCGGTGCACCCACAGGTACTGGGCCGGCAGGCGCTCGATCTCGCCCTCGATGAAGGCGTTGATGCGGCGGGTGGCGGCGACCTCGTCGTCGGTGCCGGGGAAATCGGTCCACGGCGGCAGGAAGCGCACGCGGTAGCCCTGCCCGCCGGGCAGCATCTCGGCAACCACCGGTTGCACGGTGAGTTTCAGGCTGGCGGCCATGCGCGCCGGGGCCAGCAAGGTGGCGGCGGGCACGCCGAAGAAGGGCACGAAGGCGGCGTCCTTGGCGCCGAAATCCATGTCGGGCAGGTTAAGGAAGACGGCACCTCGCTTGATGGCCCGCACCAGCGGCAAGGCCCGCTCGTGGCGCGAGAAGATCTCGGCGCGGCCGAAGCGCAGGCGGCCCTTCTTCATGGCGTCGTCGAAGACCGCGTTGCTCTGGCGCTGGTAGATCGACGCCACCTGGCGGGTCTGGAACAGCTGCGAGGCCATGCCGGCCACGTCCAGCCCCATGAAGTGCGGCACCAGCCACATCACCGGGCCGGGGTGCTTCTCCGCGAAATCGACCTCGCCCTCGACGTGGATCAGTTGCTTCAGCCGCTCGCCCGGCGCGTACCACAGCAGGCCGCGCTCCAGCAGGCTGCGGCCCAGCCAGCCGAAGTGCTCGCGCACCAGGGCCTGGCGCTTGGCGAGGGGCCAGTCGGGGCGGCACAGCTCCAGGTTGCGCAGCGCGATGCGCCGGCGGCGCCGTGCGAGCGCATGCAGCACGGCACCCAGGCCGCGGCCCAACGCCGCCTGCAGCCCCAGCGGCAGGCCGTGGACGAGCCACAGCAGCCCCAGCACGGCGCGCGCGCCCAGGCGTCCCAACCCTTTCATCCCGGATCTCCTTCGTGGCCCGGCTTCGGTCGGCGGGGCGATTTGTAGCGGTGGTAGCCCCAGAGGTACTGGGTCGGCAGCGCGCGGATCACCTGCTCCATCGAGCGGTTGATCACGGCCGCGGCGGCGGTTTCGTCGTCGGCCGGCAACGGCTCGGCCAACGGTGCCAGGTGCACGACGTAGCCCGTGCCGTGCGGCAGGCGCTCGCACCAGATCAGGCCGATGGCGGCGCCGGTCTGGCGCGCCAGCCGCGCTGCCAGCGTCATCGTGTAGGCCGGCCGGCCGAAGAACGGCGCCCAGACGCCCTGGCCCAGCGGGGGCACCTGGTCCGGCAGCAGGCCGACAATCTCGCCGCGCTTCAAGGCACGCAGCATCTGCCGCACCCCGGCCAGCGAGGCCGGCGCGGTGGCCAGGCCAGGCCGGTGGCGGGCCGTTTCTTCCATCTGCCGCAGCCAGGGCTGGCGCGCGGGCCGGTACAACACGGTGACCGGAGCCTGCGGGCCGAAGCGCTCCACCGCCGCGCGCGCGGCAACTTCGAAGCTGCCCAGGTGGGGTGTCAACAACAGCAGGCCCCGCCCCGCCTGCACGGCGTCGCGGATCAGGCGATCGTCAGGCCAACTCACCAGCTCGCCCAGCCGCTGGTGGGCCGGCATCAGCCACAGCCAGGGCACCTCGGCAGCCAGCCGCCCTGCCTCGGCCACCGCCTGGCGGCGTTCGGCCGAGGACAACCCGGCCAGCGCGGCGTGCTCGGCCAGACGCCGCCGGTAGCGGGGCGACAGCAACCAGGTGGCCCAGCCCAGCAGCGCCCCGAGCCGGTGCAGCCGCGCCAGCGGCCAGCGGGCGAGCCAGCGGGCCAACGAGGTCAAGGGGGAATCGGGAGTCTCTATAATCGGGCCCATCGCCGAGTTAAAAGGACAACTTGCGGGGCGATGCGGGTGGTTATCGACCAAACCCGCCGGGCCATTCCTCACAGAATGATCCGCCAAATGCCGCTAAAGCGTTCGCCGCTCTTGTCAGGTTGCTGAGCTGGACGACGCCCTCGTCAAAACGCAACCGGAGCAAGCACCCCAGTGGCAAACGATTATCTCTTTACCTCCGAGTCGGTCTCGGAAGGCCACCCCGACAAGGTCGCGGACCAGATCTCGGACGCGATCCTCGACGCGATCTTCACCGAAGACCCACGCAGCCGCGTGGCCGCCGAGACGCTGTGCAACACCGGCCTGGTGGTGCTGGCCGGCGAGATCACCACCAACTCGCACGTCGACTACATCCAGGTCGCGCGCGACACGATCAAGCGCATCGGCTACGACAACACCGAATACGGCATCGACTACAAGGGCTGCGCGGTGCTGGTCGCCTACGACAAGCAGTCGAACGACATCGCCCAGGGCGTGGACCACGCCAGCGACGACCACCTGAACACCGGCGCCGGCGACCAGGGCCTGATGTTCGGCTACGCCTGCGACGAGACGCCCGAGCTGATGCCCGCGCCGATCTATTACGCGCACCGCCTGGTCGAGCGCCAGGCCCAGCTGCGCAAGGACGGCCGCCTGCCGTTCCTGCGGCCGGACGCCAAGAGCCAGGTCACCATGCGCTATGTGGACGGCAAGCCGCACAGCATCGACACCGTGGTGCTCTCCAGCCAGCACGCGCCCGAGATGAGCGACGGCCACAAGATGAAGCCCGCATTCATCGAAGCCGTGATCGAGGACATCATCAAGCCGGTGCTGCCGAAGGAGTGGCTGAAAGACACCACCTACCTGATCAACCCGACCGGCCGCTTCGTCATCGGCGGCCCGCAGGGCGACTGCGGCCTGACC
>JADMKA010000179.1 GCA_018780145.1 Vitreoscilla sp.
CCGAGCGCCTGGGCAACGAGGTGATCGAGTTCGTCAACGTCAGCAAGAGCTTCGGCGACCGGTTGTTGATCGACAACCTGAGCTTCAAGGTGCCGGCTGGCGCGATCGTCGGCATCATCGGGCCGAACGGCGCCGGCAAGTCGACCCTGTTCCGCATGATCCAGGGTGTCGAGCAACCGGACAGCGGCGAGGTCAAGGTCGGCAAGACGGCGCAGCTGGCCTTCGTCGACCAGAGCCGCCAGAGCCTGGCCAACGACAAGACCGTGTGGCAAGACGTGTCGGGCGGGCTGGACAACATCATCGTCGGCAAGTTCGTGATGCCCAGCCGGGCCTACATCGGCCGCTTCAACTTCAAGGGCAACGACCAGCAGAAGCTGATCGGCTCGCTCTCGGGCGGCGAGCGCGGCCGCCTGCACCTGGCCAAGACGCTGGCCCAGGGCGGCAACGTGCTGATGCTCGACGAACCGTCGAACGACCTCGACGTCGAAACCCTGCGCGCGCTGGAAGACGCCCTTCTGGAGTTCGCCGGCTCGGTGATGGTGATCAGCCACGACCGCTGGTTCCTCGACCGCATCGCCACCCACATCCTGGCCTGCGAGGGCGATTCGCAGTGGGTCTTCTTCGACGGCAACTACCAGGAGTACGAGGCCGACAAGAAGAAGCGCCTGGGCGAGGAGGGCGCCCGCCCGCACCGCCTGCGTTTCAAGGCGCTCAAGTAGTCGGCACCCCGCCGAATGAGAAAGGCCGCCCGAGGGCGGCCTTTTTTGTTGGTGCGGACGGTTTCGATTACATCGGCATGATCACGCTGTCGATGACGTGGATGACGCCGTTGTCGGCCACGATGTCGGTCTTCACGACCTTGGCCGCGTCGACGGTGACGCCGCCCATGGTGCCCACGGTGAACTCCGAGCCTTGCACGGTCTTGACCTTGCCGGCCTTGACATCGGCGGCCATCACCTTGCCCGCGACCACGTGGTAGGTCAGAACCTTGGTGAGTGCGGCCTTGTCAGCGAGCAGTGCATCCAACTTCGCCTTGGGGATCTTGGCAAATGCTTCATCGGTGGGCGCAAAGACCGTGAACGGGCCCTTGCCCTTCAGGGTGTCCACCAGGCCGGCGGCCTGCAGTGCAGTCGCCAGGGTCTTGAAGTTGCCGGCCGCGACGGCCGTGTCGACGATGTCCTTGGCCTGCGCCGAGAAGGCGGCAACCGACAGAACGGCAAGGGAGATGTACTTTTTCATGGTGAGTCCTTGGAGGGGTGAGGAGGCAGGGAGGCTCAGGGAGCCGGGAGGATGACCTTGTCGATCACATGGATCACGCCGTTGCTGGCCAGCACGTCGGTGGCGGCAATTCCGGCCTGGCGGTCGCGCTGGTCAGTGATGGTCAGCGTCGCGTCGATCGTGAAGGTCTCGCCTTGCACGGTGGTGATGGCGGGGCCCACCGGCACGTCGGCCTTCAGCACCAGGCCGGGCACCACGTGGTACGTCAGGACGCTGGTCAACAGGGGGGTGTCGGCCAGAAGCGCTTCCTTGGAGATCCCCAGCTCTTCGAGCAAGGCGGCGAACGCGGCGTCGGTCGGCGCGAACACCGTGAACGGCCCCGTGCCGCTCAACGTGTCGGTCAGGCCGGCTGCAACGAGGGCCTCGACCAGGATCGTGAACTCCGGAGTCGCACTGGTGGACAGGGCCACGGCGGTCTGGACGATGTTCTTGTCGGCGGGCAGCAGCACGGTGTCGACGATGTGGATCACGCCGTTGGTGGCGTCCACGTCGGTGGCGGTGATCTTGCCGGTGCGGTTGCGGCCATCGGTGAAGACCAGATCAGAGCCGACCACGTCGATCTTGAAATAGCCGCCTTGAAGCGTGGTGATCGGGCTGCCGACCGGCACGCTGGCCTTCGGCACCTCGGCACCGAGCACGTGGTAGGTCAGCACGGCGGTCAGCAGGTCCTTGTCGGCAAACAGGGCTTCCTTGGTGATGCCCAGCTCGGCCAGCAGCGCGCCGAGTGCCGCGTTGGTCGGGGCAAAGACGGTGAAGGGGCCGGCGCCTTTCAAGGTGTCGGTCAGGTCGGCGGCGTCCAGTGCCTCGGCCAGGATGCTCAGTTCGGGGGTGAGGGCGGCGGTGGTGGCGATGTCCGCCGGCGGCGCGTCGTCCGAGCCGCCGCACGCGGCGACCAGGGCCGACAGGCCGAGCAGCGAAATCAGGCCGATGCGTCGAAACCAATGGAAATTCATGGGCAGATCTCCTGCGATGAGTGGATGGCGATGGGGCGACAGCAACTGCTGGATGCCAGCAATAAAACTATCTGGTCCTACTGTGAACTGATGAGTTCACAATGTCAACTGTGAGGTAATTATCGGACTGAAGGGTCGCATTCGAACCGTGGAGTTCTGATCCCACCTGGTCCAGCCTAGAATGGGCGCATGGCCAAGGTGTCTTTTCGTGAGCAGGTGCTGCGCGTCCGCGAGGACGCGATCGTGGCGTCGGTCAATCGGCTGCTGGCCGAAAAGGGCTTCGACCTGATGACGGTCGACGAGGTTGCCGCGGATGTCGGCATCGCCAAGGCCAGCCTCTACAAGCACTTCCCGTCGAAGGAGGCGCTGGCTGCCGAAGCCATGGTGCGCGTGCTGGATCGGGCACTGGCCTTCGTGGCCACGCTCGACGGGCTGCCGACCGCGATCGAGCGCCTGCACGCCGTGGCGCGTTGGACCATGCAGGTGCAATTGGCCGGCGAGATGCCGTCCCTGCCGGCCCAGAACTCCAGCCTGCGTACCGCGCTGGTCGGGCACCGTGCCTACATGGACCGGCTGATGGAGGTCAGTGACAAGCTGGGCGACTGGATCACCGAGTCGCAGTCACGCGGTGACCTGGATCCGGCGCTACCGCCCGAACTGATCCTCTACACCTTGTTTGCCCGAGCCTGCGACCCGGTGCTGGGCGTGATGAAGGCCGGCGGCCGCTTCAGCGACGAGCAGATCATCGCGATGCTGTTGCAGACATGCTTCGGCGGTCTGGCCCGGCCGGCCAGCGCCACCCGCCAGGACGCCGCGGTCTCGGCAGGTTGAGCGCGGCGGCCGAGCGCCGCAGTTTCGGTACCATTCGCGCCTTTGCCGAGCCGCCTGGCGGCCGGCCCACCCCGATGAAAGGGCAAAGGAGCAAGCCATGGCCATGGATGTTGTCGACTACGAGATCAAGGGTTCGGAGATGCAGTTCGTCGAGGTCGAACTCGACCCCGGCGAAGCAGCCGTCGGCGAAGCCGGCAGCCTGTTCTACATGGACGCCACGATCGGCATGGACACCATCTTCGGTGATGGCTCGAAGCAGTCCGGCGGCCTGTTCGGCAAGCTGCTGGGTGCCGGCAAGCGGCTGATCACCGGCGAGTCGCTGTTCACCACGGTCTACACCAACCAGGGTGCCATCAAGCAGTGCGTGGCCTTCGCCGCGCCCTACCCGGGCAAGATCATCCCGATGGATCTGCGCCAGTTGGGCGGCATGATCATCTGCCAGAAGGACGCCTTCCTGTGCGCCGCGCGCGGCGTGTCCATCGGCCTGCATTTCCAGCAGAAGCTGTCGGTGGGCTTCTTCGGCGGCGAGGGCTTCATCATGCAGAAGCTCGAGGGCGACGGCCTGGCCTTCGTGCATGCCGGCGGTACGGTGGTCAAGCGTGAGCTGCAGGCTGGCCAGACCCTGATGGTCGACACCGGTTGCGTGGTGGCCTACACGCCGAACGTGAACTTCGAGATCCAGTACGTCGGCAAGATCAAGACCGCGCTGTTCGGCGGCGAGGGCCTGTTCTTCGCCAAGATGAGCGGCCCTGGCACGGTCTGGCTGCAGAGCCTGCCGTTCTCGCGTCTGGCCAGCCGCGTGTTCGCCGCCGCGCCACAAACCGGCGGCTCGCGTGAGGAGGGTTCGGTGCTGGGCGGTTTTGCCGGGGGTGGCTTGCTGGGTGCGGTGTTGGGCGGCGACGACGATTGATCCCGCTTTTGTGCCGTATCAAGCCGGCACGAGGCGCCGGGGGCGGAGCTCCAGCACACGCCACCTACACTGGCGGATTGCGCTTGTGCCTGCTGCCGGTCCGAACCCTGTGAACCTGTCGATTTACCTGCTTGCCCGGCGCGCCCTGCCGGTGCTGGCCCTGCTGGCCTGTGCCTCCTCGGGCTGGGCCCAGGGGCCCGCCAGTTCGGCTGGCCCGGCCAAGCCGTTGCGGCCGATCTTCGTGCTGAACTCGCTGGACGCCACCGTCAGCGTGATCGATCCGGTCAGCTACCTCGAGCGTAGCCGCATCCCGGTCGGCAAGGAGCCGCACCACCTGTACCTGAGCCCGGACGAGAAGTCGCTGCTGGTGGCCAATGCGGTGGGTGACACGCTGACCTTCATCGACCCGGTGAGCGCCAAGGTCCAGCGCACGATCCCCGACATCCTCGACCCGTATCAGCTGCGCTTTTCGCCCGACATGAAGTGGTTCGTCACGCTGGCGAACCGCCTCAACCACGTGGACATCTACCGCTGGCAGCCGGCCAATGAGGCCCAGCCGCTGCAACTCGTCAAGCGCATCGCCACAGGCCAGACGCCCAGCCACCAATGGATCGACAGCAAGAGCAGCGTCGTCTACGCCACCATGCAGGACAGCGACGAGCTGGTCGCCATCGACCTGGCCACGCAGGCGATCCGTTGGCGCGTGAAGACAGGCAAGCTGCCGGCGGATGTCTACCTGACGGCCGATGACAGGCTGCTGCTGGTCGGCCTGACCGGTGACCGCTTCGTCGAGGCCTACGATGTGTCCAACGGCCCGGCGCGGCTGGTCAAGCGCATCGAGACCGGCGAGGGCGCACACGCGTTCAGGGCCCGCGGCGACAAGCGCCATGTGTTCGTCAGCAACCGGGTGGCCAACACCATCAGCCTGATCGACACCCAGACGCTGGCGGTGGTGGCCGAGGTGCCCGGCCCCGGCGGCCCCGATTGCCTGGAGGTCACCGCCGACGGCAAGACCCTGCTCATCAGCTCGCGCTGGGCACGCAAGCTCAGTGTGGTCGACCTGGAGACCCGGCAGGTGGTGCGGCAGGTGGCGGTGGGGCGCTCGCCGCACGGTGTCTGGACGCTCGACCATGCGCCGCGCCAGTGAGTGGTGGGCCCTGCTCGCGCTGGCGCTGTCGGCCGGCGCTGCCCTCGCCGCGCCAGCCTGCGACAAACCGGTCTACCTGACCTTCGACACCGGCCACATGGGTGTGGCGCCGCTGGTGGCCGAGGTCCTGCAGCGCCAGCAGATCGAGGCCACCTTCTTCCTCGCCAACGAACGCACCCAGGACGGCGGCAGCAGCCTGGACGAGCGCTGGGCGCCGTGGTGGAAGGCCCGCGTTGCCGAGGGGCACGCGTTCGGCAGCCATACCTTCGACCATGTCGTCTGGCAGGCAGACCGACCGGGTGGCCGCCTGGCCGTCAAGCCCGGGTTCGGTTCGCAGGCGGGGCGCCTGCTCGATTGGTCGGCGGCCGACTACTGCGCCGAGTTGCAGCGCAGTGCCACCCGCTTCACCGCGATCACCGGCGCCACGATGGCGCCGCTGTTCCGTGCACCCGGTGGCAAGACCTCGCCCAACCTGTTGGCGGCGGCGCGCAGCTGCGGCTACACCCACGTCGGGTGGGCGCCAGCCGGCTTCCTGGGCGACGAGCTGGCCAGCGACCGCCATCCCAACGCCCGGTTGCTGGCCCAGGCACTGAAGACCGTGAAGGCCGGTGACATCCTGCTGGCACACCTGGGCATCTGGTCGCGCCAGGATCCCTGGGCGCCGACCGTGCTGGAGCCCCTGATCGCCGGGCTGAAGGCGCGCGGCCTGTGTTTCGCCACCTTGCGCGAGCACCCGGACTACCGCGCGGCATTCGCCGCCATTCCGCTGGCGCGTTGAAGCCGCATGGACACTCTTGCGGCACTCTTTGGCCAGGCTCAGCAAAGCCTCTTCGAGGGTCTGATCCAGCCCCTGCTCTTCGCCATCGGCGCGGCCAACGTGCTGGAGGACGCCTATGCGGCCACCGGCTGGCTGCTGGTGGGCCTGCTTCAGATCGTCTTGATGCTGGTGGTGCTCGGGCCGTTGGAGCGCCTTCGCCCGATCGAGCCCTTGCCGTCCGAACCCGAGGGTCGCCGTGTACGCCGTCTTGCCGTGGCCACCGACGTGCTCTACACGGTGATCCACCGCCTTGGGCTCTTCCGCGTGCTGCTGTTCTTCGCCGTGGAGCCGGCGTGGAACGGTTTGTTCGGCTGGCTGGCCGTGCAAGGGCTGGACGGCTGGCACCTCGACCAGGCCATCGCGCCGTGGCTGCCGGGCCTCACCGACACCGCCTTGGCCGGCTTCCTCGCGTACCTGGTGGTGTTCGACTTCGCCGACTACCTGCTGCACCGCGCCCAGCATCGCTTCGGCTGGTGGTGGGCATTGCATGCCCTGCACCACAGCCAGCGCCACATGACGATGTGGACGGACAGCCGCAATCATCTGCTGGACGACCTGATCCGCGACTGCCTGTTCGTGCTGCTGGCCCGCACCATCGGTGTCGCGCCGGGTCAGTTCGTCGCGCTGGTGGCCTGCTCGCAGCTGGTGGAAAACCTGTCGCACGCCAACCTGCGCCTGTCCTTCGGCTGGCTCGGCGAGCGTCTGCTGGTCGGGCCAAACTTCCACCGGCTGCACCATGGCATTGGCCTGGGGCATGAGTCGGCCGGGCCGGGCAGCCTGGGTGGCCACAACTTCGCCGTGCTGTTTCCGGTCTGGGATCTGCTCTTCCGCACGGCGCGCTTCGGCGGCGCGGTGGAGCCCACCGGCATCCGCGACCAGCTGATCGACCAGGGGGGTCGCGACTACGGCCAGGGCTTCTGGGCCCAGCAGTGGCTGGGGTTGAAGCGGCTCGTCGGGCGCGGGTGAGATATGGCACCCGGTGCCGGGGTACCGGCCCCACCCGCCGAGCGGGTGCTCAGCCGGCTTGGGGCGGCCCGGCGCTCGGCTGAGCGGCCCGGCGTTATGCTGGCCGGATGAAACTCCTGCTCGATTCATTCTGGCGCGCGGCAGCCTATCTGCTGATGCCCCGCGTCATCGGCCTGTCCCTGCTGCCGCTGCTGATCGCCGGTGGCCTGGCGCTGGTGCTGGGCTACTTCTTCTGGGAGGCGGCCGTGGCCGCGGTGCGCGCCACGCTCGAGAGCTGGTCGTTGGTCGAGTCGATGCTGAAGTGGCTCGACGGCTCGCTGGGCCCGACCTTCCGCGCGATGATCGCGCCGCTGATCGTGGTGGCGCTGGCCGCTCCGGTGGTGGTGGTGCTGTCGCTGCTGCTGGTGGCCTGGCTGATGACGCCGGCGATCGTCAGCCTGGTGGCCGAGCGGCGCTTTGCCAACCTGGAGCGCAAGCATGGCGCGCCGTTCTGGGTCAGTGCCTTGTGGTCGCTGGGCGTGACACTGCTGGCTCTTGTGGGGTTGTTCGTGACCATGCCGCTGTGGTTGATCCCCGGCGTGGTGCTGGTGGTGCCGCCGCTGATCTGGGGCTGGTTGACGACCCGCGTCATGAGCTTCGATGTGCTGGCCGAACACGCCAGCCGCGACGAGCGCCGGCTGCTGGTGGCCACCCACGGCTGGCAGCTGCTGCTGATCGGCATCGTCACCGGCTTTCTCGGTGCGGCGCCGTCGCTGATCTGGGCGGTGAGCGCCGCCACGCTGATCTTCGCGCCCATCCTGATGGCGGTCTCGGTCTGGCTCTACACGTTGGTGTTCGCCTTCGCGGCGCTGTGGTTCACCCACTATGCCCTGGCGGCGCTGGCGGCCCAGCGGGCGGTGGTGGTCACCGAGGTGGTCGTCGAGGCGCCGCCCCCGGCGCTGCCGCCTTCCAGCCCGGAGGGCCTGCTGCCATGAGCTTCGGGATGATCATCATCGGCGACGAGATCCTCAGCGGCCGGCGCCAGGACAAGCACCTGGCCAAGGTCATCGAACTGCTCGGCGCGCGCGGCCACGCGCTGTCCTGGGCCCGCTACATCGGCGACGAGCGCCCGCGCATCACCGCGGCGCTGCGTGAGGCCATGGCCTCGGGCGACGTGGTCTTCTCCTGCGGCGGCATCGGCGCCACGCCGGACGACCACACCCGCCAATGCGCCGCCGCCGCCAGCGGGCGCGCCCTGGCCCTGCACCCGCAAGCCAAGCTGCTGATCGAGCAGCGCATGCGCGAGACCGCGGCCGAACAGGGGGTGACCTTCGAACCCGACCGGCCGGACAACATCCATCGCCTGAACATGGGCGTGTTCCCCGAGGGGGTCACGGTCATCCCGAACCCGTACAACAAGATCCCGGGCTTCAGTCTGGGCGATGTGCATTTCGTCCCGGGCTTCCCGGTCATGGCCCACCCGATGATCGAGTGGGTGCTGGACCAACGCTACAGCCACCTCCGCCCGGTTGCCCATGCCGAGCGGGCACTGTTCGTCCAGGGCGGCATGGAGGCCACCCTGACCCCCCTGATGGAGGCCATCGAGGCCGAGCACCCCGGCGTTCGGGTCTTCAGCCTGCCGAGTGTCGACCACCCGACGCGTGGCCGGCACATCGAGCTCGGCGTCAAGGGCGAGCCCAGCGCGGTCGACATGGCCTTCGCCGCCCTCCGGTCGGGCCTGGCCGCCTTCCCGGGCTTGCAGGTGAGCACCGAATAGGTGCAACCTGGATGCTTTAAAGTGGTGCATCCGATGGGGCCAACTTGGTGCACACCGTCCTGAAAACGCCCCGACTTCGGCTCCGCTGGTTTGAGCCCGGGGAAGCAGGTGACCAGCAGTTCCTGATCGACATGGTCAACGACCCGGACTGGATCGCGCACATCGGCAAGCGCGATGTGAGCACCCGCGAACAGGCTGAAGCGTATCTGCGTCAGGGGCCGCGTGCGATGTGCGAGCGCCTCGGCCACGGCCTGTTTCTGGTCGAGCGGCGCGACACGTCGGAGGCGGTGGGCATGTGCGGTCTCGTGCGGCGTGAGGGGCTGGACAGTGTGGATCTGGGCTTTGCCTTCCTGCCGGCCTGGCGCGGCCAGGGTCTGGCCCGCGAGGCCGCCCAGGGGGTGTTGCGCTGGGCCCGCGACGACCTGAAGCTCGAGCGTCTGCTGGCGATCGTGACGCCAGAGAACGACCGGTCGCTCGGCCTGCTGAAGCGTCTGGGCTTCGTGCTTGAGGGCACGGTGACCCTGCCGGGCGGGCACGAAACGCTGTTGAGCCTGGTTTGGTCGGCCAGACCGGTGGGCGACGTGGCTCCCGGGTAATCACCATTTGTGGGCATGCTTTCTGCTACATTCCCCGCGCCGGGGTCGCCACGACGGGCCTGCCTTTGCGGGCAGGCACGGTCTTCGTGCGACATCGACCCCTCGGACCCCCGTTGACAACTCATCCGCCAGGAGCCCTTTTGATGGCCAAGACCGTCGCCGATGTGATGCAGATGGTGAAGGACAACGAAGTCAAGTTCGTTGACTTCCGCTTCACCGACACCCGTGGCAAGGAACAGCACGTCAGCGTGCCGGTTTCCCACTTTGACGAAGACAAGTTCACCTCGGGCCATGCGTTCGACGGTTCCTCCATCGCTGGTTGGAAGGGCATCGAAGCCTCCGACATGCTGCTGATCCCGGATCCGAACACCGCCAACATCGACCCCTTCTTCGAAGAGCCGACGTTGATCCTGTCCTGCGACGTGATCGACCCGACCGACGGCAAGCCATACGAGCGCGACCCGCGTTCGCTGGCCAAGCGCGCCGAGGCCTACATGAAGGCGTCGGGCCTGGGCGACGTGGCCTACTTCGGCCCGGAACCCGAGTTCTTCGTGTTCGACAGCGTGCGCTGGGGCAACGAGATGTCCGGCTGCTTCGCCAAGATCGAATCCGAGGAAGCCGCCTGGAACAGCAGCAAGGAATACGAGCACGGCAACACCGGTTACCGCCCCACCGTCAAGGGTGGCTACTTCCCGGTGCCGCCTGTCGACTCCGGCCAGGACATGCGCTCGGAGATGTGCCTGCTGCTCGAGCAGATGGGCATCCCGGTCGAGGTGCACCACCACGAGGTGGCGAACGCCGGCCAGATGGAGATCGGCACCAAGTTCAGCTCGTTGGTCGAGCGCGCGGATTGGGTCCAGCTGCAGAAGTACATCATCGTCAACGTGGCGCATGCCTACGGCAAGACGGCGACCTTCATGCCCAAGCCCATCGTCGGCGACAACGGCTCGGGCATGCACGTGCACCAGTCGGTCTGGAAGGACGGCAAGAACCTGTTCGCCGGTGACGGCTATGCCGGCCTCTCCGACTTCGCGCTGTACTACATCGGCGGCATCATCAAGCACGCCCGCGCGCTGAACGCCATCACCAACCCCGGCACGAACTCGTACAAGCGCCTGGTGCCCGGCTTCGAAGCCCCGGTGAAGCTGGCCTACTCGGCCAAGAACCGCTCGGCCTCGATCCGCATCCCCTACGTGGCCAACCCCAAGGGCCGCCGCGTCGAAGCGCGTTTCCCGGATCCTTCCGCCAACCCCTACCTGGCCTTCGCCGCGCTGCTGATGGCCGGCCTGGACGGCGTCGAGAACAAGATCCACCCGGGCGAAGCCGCCACGAAGGATCTGTACCACCTGCCCCCGGAAGAAGACGCGAAGATCCCGACCGTTTGCCACAGCCTGGATCAGGCGCTCGAGTACCTCGACAAGGACCGCGCGTTCCTGACCAAGGGTGGTGTGTTCACCGATGCCTACATCGATGCCTACATCGAACTGAAGATGCAGGAAGTCACCCGTTTCCGCATGGCCACCCACCCGGTCGAGTTCGACATGTACTACGCGCTGTGAGGCTTCGGCCTTCGGCATCAGAGGGCGGCTTCGGCCGCCCTTTTTTGTTGGTGCGCCCGGTCGGCGCCTGGGGCCTTGCCGGCGTTGCAGGGGATTCGCGTCACAATCTGCCGATGATGACCCAGGCCATCTTTCGTCTCTCCCTGATCGCCGCGGCCGGTGCGCTGCCGGCGTTGGTGTCCGCCCAGGCGGGCTCGGTGTACTACGTCTGCCCAGGCAACGTGTTCACCAACACCATCAGCGCCAAGGAAGCCGAGTCGCGTGGCTGCAAGGCGCGCGAGGCTCAGCAGCCCACCACCATCGCCGGCCCCAAGCCGCGGCCGGTGGCCAGCCCGCCGGCCTCCGGTGCGAAGCCAGCCACCGACCGTGTCGATTCGGCCGACCAACGAGCCCGCGACAGCGACGCCCGCCGCATCCTCGAGGCCGAGCTGAAACGCGCCGAAGAGCAGCTCGACACCTTGCGGCGTGAGTTCAACAACGGCGAGCCCGACCGCCGGGGCGACGAATCGCGCAATGCCCAGAAGTACCTCGACCGGGTCGCCGAGATGCGCGCCGCCATCTCGCGCCAGGAGGCCGATATCGCGGCGATCAAGCGCGAGATTGCCAAGCTGCCGCCGTGAGCCGCCGTCCTCTGCCACCCCAGGCGCGGCCCGACGACGCGCCGAGCTGGGAGGCGCTCGACCTGCTGGCCACGATGGTGGCCGTGGTGAACCGCGCTGGTGAATGCCTGTTCGTCAACGCCGTGCTGGAGTCGGTGATCGGCTTGTCGCGCCGCACGCTGACCCAACGCCACCTGCACGAGTGGTTCCGTGAGCCGGCCGCGCTCGGCGAGGCGATCGATGGGGTGGCCCGAAACGAGTTCTCCACCCGCCGCTTCGAGGGCGCC
This sequence comes from Vitreoscilla sp., assembly GCA_018780145.1. GTDB lineage: Bacteria > Pseudomonadota > Gammaproteobacteria > Burkholderiales > Burkholderiaceae_C > Ideonella. Next base: position 11,700 of record JADMKA010000179.1, read on the forward strand.
CTGCGCCGGGCGGTGGTCGGCCATGTCGAGTCGCTGCCGGTGCACATCATCGTCAGCCAGACCGAACCCACCGGCCAGCGCATCCTGGTCGAGATGATCGAGATCGAGCAGCAGACCCGGCAGGACCGGGAGGAGCGCGCCTTCGGCCAGGCCGAGGTCACCAAGGAGCTCATCCGCAATCTGGCCCACGAGATCAAGAACCCGCTCGGCGGCATCCGTGGTGCGGCGCAGCTGCTGGCGCTGGAGGTACCGTCCCAGGAGCTGACCGAGTACACCCAGGTCATCATCCACGAGGCCGACCGCTTGCAGTCGCTGGTGGACCGCCTGCTGGCGCCGCACCGCAAGCCGCACGTGGTGGGTGACGTCAACATCCACGAGGTCTGCGAGCGTGTCCGCTCGCTGGCTCTTCTCGAACACCCGCGTGGCCTGCGGGTGGTGCGCGACTACGACGCCTCGATCCCCGAGTTCCGGGGTGACCGCGAGCAGCTCATCCAGGCGGTGCTGAACATCGTCCAGAACGCCACGCAGGCCTTGAGCGAACGCATCGAACAGGGCGACGCGCAGATCCAGCTGCGTACGCGCATCGCGCGGCAGGTCACGATTGGTAAGCAGCGCTTTCGACTGGCACTGGAATTGCATATCGAGGACAACGGACCGGGCGTCCCCGAGCACCTGAGAGAACGCATCTTCTACCCGCTGGTGTCAGGGCGGGAAGGCGGCTCAGGACTCGGGCTCACACTGGCTCAGACGTTCGTGCAGCAGCATCAGGGCACGATCGAATGCGACAGCGAGCCGGGACGCACGGTCTTCAAGATCGTGATTCCGTTGCCCTGAAGAAAGGGTGCCCCGAGGCCACCGCACGCGGTGGCCACCCCCGAGGGGGTTGAGCCAACTCGGGGGCGGCCCTTCGTTGACTCAAGCAAGCTCCCTCAATGAAACCCATCTGGATCGTTGACGACGACCAATCCATCCGCTTCGTGCTCGAAAAGGCGCTGGCGCGAGAGCAACTGCCTGTGCGCAGTTTCTCGAACCCACGCGACGTGCTGGCGGCCCTCGTCGACGACGAACCGCAGGTGCTGGTCAGCGACATCCGCATGCCGGGTGGCTCGGGGCTGGACCTGCTGGCCAAGATCAAGGAGCGCCTGCCCGGGCTGCCGGTCATCATCATGACCGCCTACTCCGACCTGGACAGCGCCGTCTCGGCGTTCCAGGGCGGCGCCTTCGAGTACCTGCCCAAGCCCTTCGACCTGACCAAGGCGGTGGAGCTGATTCGCCGTGCCGTCGACGAGAGCCTGCGCGAGGAGATCCTCGACGAGCGGCATCTGCCGGCACCCGAGATCCTCGGCCAGGCCCCGGCCATGCAGGACGTGTTCCGCGCCATCGGCCGCTTGTCGCAGAGCAATGTCACGGTGCTGATCACCGGTGAATCGGGCTCGGGCAAGGAACTGGTCGCGCACGCGCTGCACCGCCACAGCCCGCGCGGCGAGCTGGGCACCAAAGGGCCGTTCATCGCCATCAACACCGCGGCGATCCCGAAGGACCTGCTGGAGAGCGAACTCTTTGGTCACGAGCGCGGTGCTTTCACCGGCGCGCAGACCATGCGCCGCGGCCGCTTCGAGCAGGCCGACGGCGGCACCCTGTTCCTCGACGAGATCGGCGACATGCCGTTCGATCTGCAGACCCGCCTGCTGCGGGTGCTGTCGGACGGCCAGTTCTACCGCGTTGGTGGCCACCAACCCCTGAAGGCCAATGTGCGCGTGATTGCCGCCACCCACCAGAACCTCGAGGAGCGGGTGCGCCAGGGCGTGTTCCGCGAGGACCTGTTCCACCGCCTGAACGTGATCCGGCTGCGCCTGCCGCCGCTGCGCGAGCGGGCCGATGACATCCCTGCGCTGGCCAAGTTCTTCATGCAGAAGAGCGCCAAGGAACTGGGCGTCGAGCCCAAGCGCATCAGCGACGACGCATTGCAGCGCCTGAAGGCCTTCGAGTTCCCGGGCAATGTCCGGCAGCTGGAGAACATCTGCCATTGGCTGACCGTGATGGCGCCAGCGCAGATCATCGACATCAAGGACCTGCCGCCCGACCTGATCCCCCGTGCCATCACCGAGGCGGTGGCCGAGCGGCCGCCACTGTCGGCCCCGGAACCGGCACGCGGTGTGGCCGAAGGCAGCGAGGCCCCGGTGGCTGCATCGGCCGAGCCCGGTGCCCGTGGCGAGACCCGCTGGCTGGCCGACCTGGAGGGTGAGGCCCGCCGCCGCCTGGAGAGCGGCCAGCCCGATGTCTGGGACAGCCTGACGCGCGAGTTCGAGGCCCGCTTGATCCGCACGGCGTTGGCGCTGACCCGTGGCCGCCGCATCGAGGCGGCACAGAAGCTCGGCATCGGCCGCAACACCATCACGCGCAAGATCCAGGAGCTGGGCCTGGACGACTGAGGGCCTCAGCCGAGCGCCGGGCCGCTCCCGGCTCAGCCGAGTTCCACCACCACCGGAGCGTGGTCGCTCGGCCGCTCGTTCTTGCGCGGCAGCTTGTCGATCGCGCAGGCCTGCACGCTGGCCTTCAGCGCGTCGCTGACCAGGATGATGTCGATGCGCAGCCCCTGGTTCTTGCGAAAGGCCAGATTGCGGTAATCCCACCAGCTCCAGCACTTGAGTGGCTGTTCGAACATCCGGTAGGCGTCGTGCAGGCCCAGGCCCACCAGCGCGCGGAACTGGTTCCGCTCTTCGACCGTGCAATGGATCTGGCCGGCCAGGCCGATCGGGTCGTAGACATCGCGGTCGTCCGGCGTGATGTTGAAGTCCCCCATCAGCACCAGCTTCGGGTGGGCGGCCAGTTCCTCGCGCAGCCAAGCGCGCAGCGCATCCAGCCACTGCATCTTGTAGGCGAACTTGTCGGTGCCGGGGGCCTGGCCGTTGGGGAAGTAGCCGCCAACGACGCGGATGCCGGCCACCGTGCCGGCGATCACGCGGGCCTGGTCGTCGGCGAAGCCCGGGATGTTGCGCACCACCGCGTCGGCCGGCTCGCGCGACAGCAGCGCCACGCCGTTGTAGGTCTTCTGGCCATGGAAGACGACGCGGTAGCCGGCGGCCTCGATCTCGGCGGCCGGAAACTTGCCATCCACGAGCTTGGTTTCCTGCAGCACCATCGCGTCCACCGGGTTGGCAGCCAGCCAATCCAGCAGTTGCGGCAGGCGCACGGCCAGCGAATTGACGTTCCAGGTGGCGAGTTTCACGATGCTCCTAGGCTGCTGGTTTTGTAGGTTGTCGTCTGTCGTCCGGTGCGCACGGCATCGTACAAGGCGCCAGCGCCGGTTCGGGTGAGGCGATGGATCCGCGAGGCTCGATATACTGTGGATATGTCCAGCTCACTGAATCCCGGCGAAGCGGTCCAGGTGGGGCGCGACCCGGCCGTGCCGGCAGCCGCGCCACGAGCCAGCGTCGCCATTGGCTTCGGGTCGCCATCGCAGGACACCGGTGTCACAAGGCTGGATCTCAACGAGGTGCTGATCAAGCACCCCCAGGCCACCTATCTGATGCGCGTGGCCGGCGGCGCGATGCGCGAGGCGGGTATCGATTCGGGCGACATCGTCCTCGTCGACCGCGCCGTCACGCCGGCGCACGGCCACGTGGTGATCGCCATCGTCAACGACGAATGCGTGTGCCGCCGCTTGCTCAAGCAGGGGTTGCAGATCCGGCTGCAGGCGGCCACACCAGACAACCCCGACATCGTTCCACGCGAGGGCGAGGAGGTGCAGATCTGGGGTGTCGTGACCAGCGCCATCAAGTCGATGCCGGTCTGAGGCTGAGGCGGCACAGTGTTCGCTCTCGTCGACGTCAACAACATGTATGTGAGCTGCGAGCGGGTGTTCCGCCCGTCGCTCCTGGGCCGCCCGGTGGTGGTGCTGTCCAACAACGATGGCTGTGCCATCGCCCGCTCCAACGAGGCCAAGGACCTGGGCATCAAGATGGCCCAGCCCTGGTTCCAGATCCGGCACTTGCGGCGCGAGGCGGGGTTGATGGCCTTGTCGGCCAACTTCGAGCTGTACGGCGACATGTCCAGCCGCATGATGGCGCTGGTCGGTGAATACGCGCCGCGCCAGGAGATCTACTCGATCGACGAGTGCTTTCTCGACTTCGACGGCGTGCGCGACCACCTGGCCGGCATCGGCCGTGACATGCGCGCCAAGGTGCTTCAATGGACGGGTCTGCCGACCAGCGTCGGCTTCGGGCCCACCAAGACGCTCGCCAAGCTGGCCAACCATGTGGCCAAGACAGCCGATCGCAAGCCGGGCAGCTACCCGGCGCAGTGGGCCCAGGTCTGCAACCTGGCCGAGCTGAGCGCCCTGGACCTCGAGCTGTTGATGCGGGCCACCGAGGTGGGCAACGTCTGGGGCGTCGGCCGCAAGACCAGTGCGAGGCTGAACGAGCAGGGCATCCGCAGCGTGCTCGATCTGGTGAACGCCGATGCCAACACACTGCGCGGCCAGTTCAGCGTGGTGCTGGAGAAGACCGTGCTGGAGCTGCGCGGCACGTGCTGCATGGGCGTCGACGAAGCGCCGGCGGCCAACCAGCAGATCATGTGCTCGCGCTCCTTCGGGGCGCCCGTGACCGAGCTGTCCGTTTTGGTGGAGCTGGTCAGCCAGTTCGCCTCCCGCGTCGCCGAGAAGGCCCGCCAGCAGCGCAGTGTCGCCGGCGCCGTGCACGTGTTCGTCTCGACCAGCCCGTTTCGCCAGCAGGACAGGCAACACAGCCCGAGCGGGACGCTGCCGCTGAGCCGCCCCACGGCCGACACGCGCGGGCTCGTCGCCGCCGCAGTTCGGCTGGTGCAGGGGCTGGTGCGGCCCGGCTTCAACTACGTCAAGGCCGGTGTCATGCTGGTGGACCTGCAGCCGGAAGGCCAGGTGCAGCAGGAACTGGATCTGTTCGCCGGCATGGAGGACGCGGGGGCGCCGACACGGGGCCGCGATCAGCTGATGGGTGCGCTCGACACCCTCAACCAGCGGTTCGGCAAGGGGGCCGTGTCGGTGGCCAGTGCGGCCCGGCTGGAGGCACGCGGTGGCTCTGTGGCCGCTGCCAGGCAGGCGTGGCGCTCTGCACGCTACACCACCCGCCTCGACGAGATCCCAACGGTACATGCTTGAGGCCCTCGATGGTGCTGCACATGACTGAAGACCATTCCTTCGCCTTGCCACCCTCGTTCGTGGCCCTGTTCACCGAGCCTGGGCGGGCCAGGCCCAGCCAGTCGCGCGAGTTCATCCAGCAGCGCTATGGGTTCTGCGAAGACCTCGCCAACCTGCTCGTCGACACGGCCAGGGCGAAGCTGTGGGAGTTGCAGATCGCCGAATCCGACGTTCTCGCCCGCATCCATGCCGGGCTGGTCGCCGGCGCGATCGACATCACCGAACACGAAGCGGCTTGGGTCCGCCGGCGGCTGGCCGAGCTGCTGGGCTGGGAGCACTAGCGGGGCGCCCGGCGCCAGGCGAACCTGCCGTCACCCGACGAGCGCTCGCCACGCGCTCGCCCAATGGCATGGCCCTTGCATCGATCAGCGATAGCCAGGGATCCATGCCGCACCCTTTCATTCGCCTGCTCTCCCGCCTCAGCGTCGGCCGCAAGCTGCTGCTGATCTACCTGCTCGACCTGTGCGCGGTGATCTACATCAGCGGCATCCTGGTCAACGAGAAGTTCATCGCGATCGACTTCACCCGCAAGGAGATCGCGGGCAACAGCTACATCGCCACGCTGCGCGACACCCTGGTCGGCGCGGCCCGGCTGGATCTGCCTGGCGCCGCATCGCCTGCACCCGGCGACCAGGCCGCCCTGCTTCGCGCCGCCCAATCCGCCCATGGCGAGGGCATGCAGAGTGCCGAGGCCAGCGAGCGGCTGATCCGCACGCTGGCCGAGCAACCCACCCCCGCCGCCCTGGTGCGCGATGCGCGCGCGCTGCTGACCCGCCTGGGCAATCAGTCCAACCTGATCCTCGACCCGGACCTGGACAGCTACTACACGATGTCGCTGGTGGTGCTGCGCCTGCCTGAGTTGCTGGAACTGCAGCAGCGGGTGGGCGCCCACCTGCGCCAGGCGGCCGAGCCTGCCGAGCGCCGCACGCAGTACCTGGTGCTGGAAGGCCAGCTCGACGGCACCACCCGCGGCATCGTCGCCGACTGGGCCGAAGCCACCGCCGCCCGGCCGGCGTTGAAGGGCGAGCTGGACACGGCGATGGCCAACCTGTCGGCGCGGATCGCGGCCTTCCAGCATGCCGCCCGCACCGCCATCGACCAACCCGACACCGGCACCGCCCAGGCCGACCTGTCCGCCGCCCAGGCGGCCCTGCTCGACCAGATCGAGGCCACCTGGCAAGGGGGCGCCGGGGCGCTTGGCCGCCTGCTGGCCGAGCGCGAATCAGCGCTCTACACCCGCATGTGGCTGCACCTTGGCACGGCGTTGTCGGTGCTGGTCGGCATCCTCAGCCTGGTCTACCTGGTGGCCCAGCAGATCCGCGTGCCGCTGCGCCGCCTGTCGCAAGTGGTCGACACCGTCGGCCGGACCGGCGACCACAGCCAGCGCGCCCAATGGACCAGCCAGGACGAGATCGGCCGCCTGGTCAGCGGTTTCAACGGCATGCTGGAGGAGCTCGACCGGGCCCGCCACGAGCAGCAGGAGCTGGCCGCCAGCGCACGCGCCGCCGAGGCCCAGCACGCCCTGCTGGAGGCCACGCCCATCGCCATCGTGGTCACCGCGGTGCCGGGCCACGAGGTGCTGCATGCCAATGCGCCGGCAGACACCTGGCTGGCCGGCCGCCGCATGGACCCCTGGGCCGTCGGCCTGGATCCGAAGCTGCGCGTGCGCTTCTTCCAGCAGCTGTCGGACCGCGGCAAGGTCGACGAGTTCGAGGTCCGTTGGCTGGGCGGCGCCGAACCTGGCTGGGCCGTGCTGTCGGCGCGCCGCCTGTTCTACCAGGGCCAGGACGCGGTGCTGACCGCCTTCACGCCGATCAACCACCTCAAGCTGATGGAGCGCCGGCTGGAGTTGTGGGCCAAGGTCTACGAGGCCTCGTCGGAAGGCATCCTGATCGTCGACGCGGAGCGCCGCGTGCTGTCGGCCAACCAGGCCTTCTACCGCTCCACCGGGCATGACGTGGTCGATGTCATCGGCACGCGGCCCGAGGCCTTGTTCACCGAGGACGAACAGGAGTTCGACGCCATGTGGGCGGCGGTGATGCAGCGCGGCACCTGGCAGGGCGAGCTGAGCCTGCGGCGGCGCAACGGCAGCGACTACCCAGCCTGGCTGATGGTCAGTGCGGTGCGCGAGCCGCAGGGCGGCGTGTCGCACCACATCGTCACCTCGATCGACATCAGCGACAGGAAGAAGAGCGAGGAGCGTATCCAGTACCTGGCCCATCACGATGTGCTGACCGGCCTGCCCAACCGGGCGCTGTGCGTCGAGCGCCTGCGCCTGGCCTTGTTGCAGGCGCAGCGCGCCGGGCAGCAGGTGGCCGTGCTGTTCATCGATCTGGACCGCTTCAAGGACATCAACGACTCGTTGGGCCACCACGTGGGCGACGGCCTGCTGCGTTCGGTGGCCCGGCGCCTGAGCGACACCGTGCGTGCGGTGGACACCGTGAGCCGGCTGGGTGGCGACGAGTTCGTGGTGGTGCTCAACGGCGTCCACGGGGTGGACGAGGTGGCGCACCTGGTCGAGCAGCGCCTGATCCCGCAGATCCGCCTGCCGCACGACGTGGACGGCGCCGAGCTGCATGTCTCGTGCAGCGTCGGCATCGCGCTGTACCCCGACGACGCACGCGAGCTCGACACCTTGATGCGGCACGCCGACGCGGCGATGTACCACGCCAAGGCCGAGGGCCGCGACGGCGCGCAGTTCTTCAGCCAGGAGATGACCGACCGCGCCCAGCAGCGCCTGCGCCTGGAGACCGCGCTGCGCCAGGCGGCGGCAGCCGGCCAGTTCGCCCTGCACTGGCAGCCGAGGGTGGCCGCCGAGGGCGGCGCGCTGGTCGGTGTCGAGGGCCTGCTGCGCTGGACCCACCCCGACCTCGGCAGCGTGCCGCCGGTGCGGTTCATCCCGATCGCCGAGGAGAGCGGGCTGATCGTGCCCATCGGCGCCTGGGTCATCGAGGAAGCCTGTCGCCAGATCGGCGCCTGGCGGGCCGCAGGCAGCATGCCGCCCGAGGTGTCCATCAACCTGTCGGCCATCCAGCTGCGCGACCCCGGCCTGCTGGGGCAGTTGCAGGCCAGCATGCTGCGCCACGGGGTGCCCCCGGGCGTGTTGGAACTGGAGCTGACCGAATCGATGCTGATGGACAGCGCCGAGGCCAGCCTGGGCGTGCTGCACGAGATCCGCCGGCTGGGCATCGGGCTGGCGATCGACGACTTCGGCACCGGCTACTCGAGCCTGAACTACCTCAACCGCTTCCCGATCGATCGCCTGAAGATCGACCGTTCCTTCGTGCGTGGCATGCTGGACGACAGCACCCACCGCGCCGTGACCACCGCGGTGATCGGCCTGGGCCACACGCTGGGCCTGACCGTGGTGGCCGAAGGCGTGGAGACCGAGGACCAGGCGGCGGCGTTGCGCGCCGCTCGCTGCGACGAACTGCAGGGCTACCTGTACGCGCGGCCGATGAGCGCCGAGGCCCTGGCCGGGTGGCAGGCGGCCGGGGCCGCGCTCAGTGCTGCCGGCGGTAGGTGACGAAGGCGAAGCCGAAGTCGTTCGGCGCGGCCGCCTGGTGCGGCTGGCGATCGACCTCCACGAAGGCCTCGCGGCTGAAGGCCGGGAAGTGGGCGTCGCCGTCGAACGCCCGGTCGATCTCGGTCAGCACCAGCTCGTCGGCCAGCGGCATGGCGTCACGGTAGACCTGCTCGCCGCCGATGACGTACACGCGGGGCGCGGCGCCCGCCGCGGCCAGGGCCTGGGCCAGGTCGGCCGCGACGGTGGCACCGGCCGGCACGAAACCGGGCTGCCGGCTCAGCACGATGTTGTGCCGCCCCGGCAGCGGCCGAAAGCGCTCGGGCAGCGACTCCCAGGTCTTGCGGCCCATGATCACCGGCGCGCCGGCCGTCACGGTGCGGAAGTGCTTCATGTCCTCCGGCAGGCGCCACAGCAGCCGGTTGTCGCCACCGATCACACCGTGGTGTGCCACCGCCGCGACCAGCACCAGCGCCATCAGACGGCCACCGGCGCCTTGATCGGCGCGTGGTGCTGGTACTCCAGCACTTCGAAATCCTCGAACTCGTAGTCGAAGATCGACGCCGGCCGCCGGCGGATGTTCAGCAGCGGGTAGGGGAAAGGTGTTCGCGCGAGCTGGGTCTCGACCTGCTCAAGATGGTTGTCGTAGAGGTGGCAATCGCCGCCGGTCCAGATGAAATCGCCCACCTGCAGATCGCACTGCTGGGCCAGCATGTGGGTCAGCAGCGCGTAGCTGGCGATGTTGAACGGCACGCCGAGGAAGATGTCCGCACTGCGCTGGTAGAGCTGGCAGCTGAGCCGCCCCTCGGCCACGTAGAACTGGAAGAAGGCGTGGCAGGGCATCAGCGCCATCTTGGGCAGATCGGCCACGTTCCAGGCGCTGACGATCAGCCGGCGCGAATCCGGGTTGCTCTTGAGCTGCTCGACGAGCTGGGCGATCTGGTCGATGTGGCCGCCCTCGGGTGTCGGCCAGGTGCGCCACTGCACGCCGTAGACCGGCCCCAGATCGCCGTCGTCGCCCGCCCATTCGTCCCAGATGCTGCAGCCGCGCTCCTGCAGCCAGGCCACGTTGGAGTCACCTCGCAGGAACCACAGCAGCTCCAGGATGATGGACTTCAGGTGGACCTTCTTGGTCGTCACCAGCGGGAAGCCTTCGTTCAGGTCGAAGCGCATCTGGTGGCCGAACACGCTGCGCGTGCCGGTGCCGGTGCGATCACCCTTGGCCACACCCGTGGTGTGGACGTGGCGCATGAAATCTTCGTACTGGGACCGGACGGGGCGAATGCTCATGAGCCGATTTTATCGGCCGCAGGGTTCAGGACGGCTTCTGCGGTTCGCGCAGGAAGATCTCCACCCGGCGGTTGCGGGAGCGGCCGTCGGCCGTGCCGTTGTCGGCGATCGGCTGGCGAGCGCCCTCGCCGGAGATCTCCACCCGCTGGCTGGCCACGCCCTTGGAGGCCAGGTACTCGCGCACGCTGCGGGCCCGCTCGACCGACAGCGGGTCGTTGACGGCATCGCTGCCGGTGCTGTCGGTGTGGCCGACGACGCGCACGTGCATCGTCGCGTCCAGGCCCTGGGCGAACTGGTCCAGCACCGGCCGCAGCTCGGCCCGGATGTCCGAACGGCCGGTGTCGAACGAGATGTCGCTGGGCACGTTGACCTTGAGCTGGTTGTCCGCGGTGCGGTCGACGGTGACACCGGTGCCGGCGGTGGCCTTCTCCATCGCCTTGCGCTTGTCTTCCATGCGCTTGGACCACAGGTTGCCGGCGGCTGCACCCAGCACGCCGCCGATCAGCGCGCCGCTGCCGGCCTTGCCGCCGGTGGTGGTGCTGATGATCGCGCCGGCGGCAGCGCCGATGCCCGCGCCGGCCGCGGTGCCGCGTTCACGTTCCCCCATGTTGGCGCAGCCGGTGGCGAGCAGCGAGGTGGCGATCAGCCAGGGCAGGGGACGAAGTCGGGTGTTCATGGGGTACCTCCTTGTGGTTTCCAGGATCGCAGGTTAAACCGGCTGCTGGGCCGGTTCGCAACGGGATGTGACCTCAGGCGCTGGCCTCCAGCCCGAACTGCATCGCCGCCAGGCGGGCATACAGGCCGTCGCGCTCGACCAGCTCGGCGTGCTTGCCCTGGTCGACGATGTGCCCGGCCTCCAGCACGACGATGCGGTCGGCGCGTTGCACGGTGGCCAGGCGGTGGGCGATGACCAGGGTGGTGCGGTCGGCCATCGCGGCTTCCAGTGCGGCCTGGACGACACGCTCGCTCTCCGCATCCAGGGCACTGGTGGCCTCGTCCAGCAGCAGCAGCGGCGGGTTCTTCAGGATCGCGCGGGCGATGCTGATGCGCTGGCGCTGGCCACCGGACAGCCGCACCCCGCGCTCGCCCAGGAAGCTGTCGTAGCCGCCGGGCAGAGCGAGGATGAAGTCGTGCGCGAAGGCGGCCTTCGCGGCGGCCACCACCTCGGCGTCGCTGGCCTCGGGCCGGCCGTAGCGGATGTTGTCCATCGCGCTGGCCGAGAAGATCACGCTGTCCTGCGGCACGATGCCGATGCGGGTGCGCAGCTCGGCGAGCGAGGCCTCGTGCACGTCGACCCCGTCCACCATCACGCTGCCGGCGCTGGCGTCGTAGTAGCGCAGCAGCAGCTGGAACACGGTGGTTTTGCCGGCGCCGCTGGGGCCGACCAGCGCCACGGTTTCGCCGGGCCGCACGTCGAGCGTGATGTCCGACAAGGCCGCCTGGTTCGGCCGCGACGGGTAGTGGAAGCGCACGCCCTGCAGACGGACGCTCGAGCCGCGCTGGGTGGGTGGCAGCGCGCGCGTCGCCGCGGGTTCTTCCACTGGCGAGCGCGCGGCCAGCAGCTCCATCAGCCGCTCGGTGGCGCCGGCGGCGCGCAGCAGGTCGCCGTAGACCTCGGACAGCACGGCCACGCTGCCGACCAGGATGATCACGAAGACCACCGTCTGGCCCAGGTGGCCGGCGGTGATGTGCCCGGCCACCACCGCCTGCGTGCCCTGGTACAGGCCCCACAGCAGCGCGCCGAAGGTGGCGGTGATGATGAAGGCCACCAACACCGAGCGAACCCGGGTGCGCTTCTTGGCGGTGTCGAAGGCCGCCTCGGTGGCGGCATCGAAGCGCGCCGCCTCGCGCTGCTCCTGCGTGTAGCTCTGGACCACGGGAATGGCGTTCAGCACCTCGGCGGCGATGGCGCTGGAATCGGCGACGCGGTCCTGGCTGGCCCGGCTGAGTTTGCGCACCCGGCGGCCGAAGTACAGCGCCGGCAGCACCACCAGCACCAGGATGCCCAGCACCTGGCCCATCACGTAGGGGTTGGTCACCACCAGCATGCCCAGTGCGCCGATGCCCATCACCGTGTTGCGCAGGCCCATGCTGAGGCTGGAGCCGACGACAGTCTGCACCAGCGTGGTGTCGGTGGTCAGCCGGCTCAGCACCTCGCCGGTGGCGGTGGTCTCGAAGAACTCCGGGCTTTGGCGCACCACATGGGCGTAAACGGCGTTGCGCAGGTCGGCAGTCACCCGCTCGCCCAGCCAGGTGACCATGTAGAAGCGCGCCGCCGAGAACAGGCCCAGCGCCGCACCGACGGCGAACAGCGCCCCGAAGTGGCTGCGCAGGGCCATCAGGCGCTCGCCGGGCTCGGCGGCCACCAGGCCCTCGTCGATCAGTGCCTTCAGCGCCACCGGCAGCACCAAGGTGGCGGCGGCGGCCAGCACCATGAAGGCCACCGCCAGCACGATGCGCCCGCGGTAGGGCGAGAGAAAGGGCATCAGCCCGGACAGGGAGCGCGGCGACTGCGCCTTGGCGCGTTCGGTGGGGGGGGTGGACATGTCGGGCAGTGTAGGCAATCGTCAAGGACGGGCACTTCGGCACGAAACGCGGGCCTACGCCAGCACCATGCTGGCTACCATCCGAGGATCTTCTGCCCCCACCCGCCGATGACCGCGCTGCACGACATCGACGAACTGCTGCCCCGTCTGCGACTGCTCGGCACCGCAGAGTTGCATGTGCGCGGCCAGGTCCTGCGCAACTTCGGCGGCCGCGGCGCCGCCCTGCTGCTGGCCCAGCTGGCGTTGGCGCCGCGCAAGGCCCACCCGCGCGAGACCCTGATCGACCAGCTCTGGCCCGATGCCGACCTGGACGCCGGCCGCAACCGCCTGCGCAATGCCCTGTCGGTCTTGCGCACAGCATTGGCCGATGCCGGTTGTGAACAGGTCGTGCTGGCCGACCGCGACAGCCTGCGCCTGGCACCCGGCGCCCTGGTCTGCGACGTGCACCACTTCGAGGAGGCGGTGCAGCGCCAGCAGTGGATCGACGCCCGCCACATCTATGCCGGCGAGTTGCTGCCGGGCCACTACGAAGAGTGGGTGGAGGAGGAACGGCAGCGGCTGGCCCGCCTGGCGGAGCGCATCCCGCCCCACCTGCCGGCCCTGAACGCCGACGAGCAGCGCGCGATGGCCCTGGTGGACCGCGCCGGCCTGCTGGCGCGGCGCGGAGCGCCAGGCTTCGAAGCCCGGGCGGTCGAGTTGCTGGAGCAGGCGGTGCGTCAGGCGCCGGCCTTTGCCCTGGCCCGGACCCGGCTGGCCGGCACGCTCTACAACCGGGCGCTTCGCCTGGTCGGGCCCGAGCGGCGCAGCCAGTTCCAGCGCGCCCGCGAGGAGGTCGAGGCGGCGGTCAAGCTCGACCCGCTGGACCCGCGGGCCCGTGCCATGTGGCTGGTCTACCGCTACCGGCACGAGCTGAGCTTTGCACAGACGCGCGACGCGCTGCTCGACCTGGCCGAGCGCTTCCCGGAGTCGCCCGTGCCGCTGAACGCGCTGGGCATCGTCTACACCGATGTCGGCCACGCCGTCGAGGCCGAGGCCTGCCAGCGCCAGGCTCACCGCCTGGAGCCGCTCAATGTGATCGGCCTGTACAACATTGGCGCGGCACGCATGAACGGCTACCGCTACGCCAGTGCGCTGGAGGCATTCGACCAGGTGCTGGAACTGGAGCCCGACCACGGGGTGGCCCAGGTCGGGCGCTTCTTTGCACTGGCCGGCCTGAACCGGCTCGACGAGGCGGCGGCGCAGGCCCGCCGGGCCGCCGAGACCGGTGCCATCGGTGCCGACGAACTGGGTTTCTACGACGCGCTGTGTGCCCACTGGGCCGGCCGGCCCGAGGAGGCCCGCCGCCTGTACGCGCTGCCCACCACGGCCGCGCTCTGCGAGCGAGAGGCCGCCTACGCCGTGCTGCGCGACGTGCACCTCGGCCGCTGGGATGCCGCCCTGGCCCGCGTGCAACAGATGCGTGCCGACGGTGACCCCAACCTGCTGGTGGTCTTCGGCTCGCGCAACGGCCTGGACACGCGGCGCGACGCCCGCTTCGAGGCCATCGCCCGAGAACTCGGCTGGCGGCCGCTCGACCAGATGCTTGCCGACGCCGCCCGCGGCTAAAGATTGCCCGCGAAGAGCTTGCGGATGAACATTTTCTTGAAGCTGGTCGCGTCGTCCAGCCCCAGCCGTTCCAGGTAGGCCGGTGGCGCCTCGCGGCCCTCCCACAGCGAACGCACGGCCATCGAGACCAGTTCCACCGGGTGCTGGGTCGCGCGTTTCAGGCGCTTCAGGGCCCGAACGATGTGCAACTCGTCATCGGTGAGGTCGGTGCCGAACGGGAAGTCCGGCAGCAGGCCGGCCTGGCTCCAGGGGTGGAGCTTCTCGTCCAGCATCTCGGGCAGGTTGCGGCGATGCGCCTCGGGGACCTCCCAGGCAGCGTCCAGCTTGCCGTGCGCGCGGGCGCTGGCCACCAGCTCGGCCTGGAAGCGCGAGTCGGCGATGCAGATCAGGCGTTGCACCACCTCGCTGTCGCTGCGACCGCGCAGGTCGGCCACGCCGTACTCGGTGATGACGATGTCGCGCAGGTGGCGCGGGATGGTCACATGGCCGTAGTTCCAGACGATGCTGCTGTGCAGGCCGTCCTTGTGTTCGTGGGTGGCGCGCAGCATCAGGATCGAGCGGGCATCGGGCAGCGCGTGGGCCATCGCGACGAAGTTGTACTGCCCGCCGACGCCGGAGACGACCTGGCCGCTTTCCAACCCGTCGGAGACCGCGGCGCCGAGCAGCGTGACCATCATCGTGGTGTTCATGAAGGAGGCGCCGCGGCGCTGGGCGCGCTTCAACTCGCTCTCGCCGGGCACACGGCCGTCGAGCTGGTTGATGAAGTCGATGCGCGTCATGTCGATCTTGGCCAGCTCGGCTTCCGGCATGCGGCGCAGGCGCTCGTAGAAGTCGTTCGGGCCGAGGAAGAAGCCACCGTGCATCACCACGCCGTGGGCCAGCCGCGCGCCCAGCAGGTGGGTGCCGATCGCCTCGGCGTGCGTGGGGTCGTCCAGGTCGTTGCGCAGGCGGTGGTCGCCCAGCACCAGGTGGTCGCCGTCCAGCGACACGCCGGCGCGCAGCACGCCCCAGTGGACCAGCCAGTCGATCTCGCCCGCATCGAGCGGCGAGCTGATGCGCCCGGCCCGGCGCAGGGCCGCCAGCGTGGCCGGTCCGACCGCCGGGCTTTCCAGGCTGCCGTCGTTGAGCAGACGCTGCAGCGTGGCATCGCCGAACACCTCACGCCGCACGACGCCGGCCGCGATGAGCTGCAGAAAGCCGTTGACGAACATCTCCGAGCAGCCGTAGAGGCCCTGGTCGAAGCGGCCGAGCCGCCGGCCGGCCAGCTCGCCCGGCGGGCAGATCGAGCCGAGGATGCGCTGGTACTCGTCGCCGTGCCGGTCGCGCACGATCAGCGCCTGGGCGATGGCATCGCCGAGCGAGCCGATGCCGATCTGCAACGTGCCGCCATCGGCCACCAGGCTGGAGGCGTGCAGGCCGATCGCGTAGTCGGCCGTGCTGATCTTGCCGTTCGGCGGCCCGAAGAGCGTGTGCGTGGCCGCCGGGTCGGTGACGACGATGTCGAAGAAGCCGGGCTCCACCTGGGCGTGGTTGGGCATGAACGGCATCTGCAGGTTGACCACGCCCACCTTCAGCAGCGGCTGGCCGATGGCGGCGTAGCGCTCGGTGACCTCGAAGGTCACGTCCGGGTTCGACGACAACGACAGCTGCCACTCCGCGCTGCCGGTTTCGCCCCGCGCCGCCACCGCCTGCGCGATCACGTTCATGCCCTGCACGGCCATGTCGCGGGCCACGAACGTGTAGTTGGTGGAGATGAAGTTCTGCTGCGCTGCCTCGTTGCCGAGGTAGTCGCCGGTCTTCATGAAGAACTCCCGCACTTCGATGTGCGGCGGCAGCAGGCCGGCCCGGCTGTCCTTCACGTAGTCCAGGTCGGGGTAATCCTGGAACACCCGTTCGACCAGCGGGGCCAGGAAGTGCGCTTCCAGCTCGCTCTTGCCCACCGGTCGCTCCAGCGACAGCGCGGTGATGATGCGCAGGCGTCGCGTTGGGTTGGCCTTGATGCGCTGGTACAGCGCATTGACGAACGGGTTGGGCTTGCCGATGCCCAGCGGAATGCCCAGCACGATGTCGCCGGGCACCCGGTCCAGCACGGCGTCGACGGCGGCGTCCAGGCGGTCGATCAGGGTCGGGGTGGGCAGGGCCATGGTGTGCTGTGGGTCGGGTTGGCGGAAGATCAGTGTCCTCCGGCTGGCACGTCCGGCGCTTGACCCAGGGCAAGACCGGCGGGAGGCCGGCGGGCCGGGGACTTCCGTCACGCCGGTCCGATCCCCCCACCCTCAAGGGGGCCCCAGATCGGCCGATTTATGTTGGAATCTCCTGATCCTCTGACTGGAACCCGATGGCGGCTTCAAGCGACACCGAGCGCAAGCGCGACGCGCACCCTGGCTGGATGCAGACCCTGGTCCGGCTGGCCAACCGTGTCAGCGTGGGCTCGGCCTGGGCGTTCCAGATCGGGGTGGCCCTGACCGTGGCCGTGGCCGTGGCGGCGATGCTGGTGCTGCTGGACGGCGCCTCCTGGCTGACCGCGCTGGGCGCTGGCGCCATCGCCCTGCTGCCGGCGCTGCTGGCCGGTGGCGCGGCCTTGCACCTGGCGCGCGCACTGGCCCAGTCGTCGATGCAGCGCGAGTTGCTGATGGTCGACGACGAGCTCACCGGTGTCAGCAACCGCCGCCAGTTCCTGCGCCTGTCAGAGCGCGAGTGGGCCCGCTGCCGGCGTTACGGCGACGACGGCGCGCTGCTGCTGATCGACGCCGACCACCTGCGCAAGATCAACGACAGCATGGGCCAGCGCTGCGGCGATGCCATCCTGCTGGAGGTCACCCGCCGGGTGAACGCCACGCTGCGTCAGTCCGACCTGCTGGCCCGTTTCGGGGGTGCCGAGCTGGCGGTGTTCCTGCCCCACACCGATCCGCTGGGTGCGCTCGACGCCGCCGAGCGCATCCGCCAACAGGTCGCCTCGGCGCCGTTCCACTGGGAACAGGCGCATGTGGTGGCCACGGTCAGCGTGGGTGTCGCCCATGTCCACATGGGCCAGGCCTCGCTCGACGGCCTGATCCAGGACGCCGAATCGGCCCTGCAGGCCGCCAAGGAAGCCGGCCGCAACTGCGTGCGTGCCGCGCCGATCCAGCCGCGCCGCAGCGGCGAGACCAAGTCGGTGACCTCCTAGGGCGCACCGCACACAGGCCTGAGTTCTCGCCCCGGCGAAATTGCTGGGGTGCGCGGAAAAGCCGCCGGTCGACCCTGCAATTCGGGCTTTGGCACCTCAAGCTGCCGCCGAAACTGCCGAAACGCCCCGCAGGCTGCCTGACCGCCGCTGCCAATGCCAAACGCATCAACCGGAGAATCTCCATGAAGTACCTCGTCTCAGTCGCTACCTTCGTGTCCCTGATCGCTGCTGTGGGCTCGGTCCACGCCTATGACCCCCAGGCCACCATTGCCGACCTGGACGCCCGGCTAGCGAAGATCGGCGCACCGAAGCTCGAAGGCACCGAGGTCGTGGCCGGCAAGACGGTACCGGCCATCTACTTCGGCGACCGGAAGGTCAACAACAACTACGACGTCGTGGACGCCGTGCGCAAGGCACATAACGCCACGGCCACCGTCTTCGTCAAGGATGGTGACGAATTCGTGCGCGTCAGCACCAACGTGCTCACCCCCGAAGGGAAACGCGGCGTGGGCACCCAGCTGGCTCGCAACGCAGCCTATGAGGCTGTCAGCAAGGGCAAGCAGTACTGCGGCCCCATCGACGTACTGGGCACGGCGTTCGACGCCTGCTACAACCCGATCAAGGACGCAGGCGGCAAGATCATCGGCGTGAGCTACATCGGCCACAAGAAGTGAGCCTGACGAGCCCGCATCACCACATCGAACTCCGCCGAGGACGCAGTACATGAAGAAGATGACCAACCTGCTGGGGGTGTTTTCGCGCTTGGGCGTGGGCAGGCAGCTGACGTGCGCATTCGCCATGGTGCTGCTGCTCACGGCCGTGGTGGGCGCGGTGTCCCTGTGGTCGATGGGCAAGGAAGACGACCGCGCCTATGAGCTGGCCCACAAGTGGCTGGCGGGCGTGGGCCACCTCGCGCAGGCCCGGATGTCAGTGGTCGAGATGCGCGAGATGGAGGTCAAGCACAGCCGCACGAGCGACAAGAGCTACCACACCGAGTACGAAGAGAAAATGGTCGCCTCAGCCAAGGCGGTGACCGAGTCGCTCGCGGCCTACAAGTCATTGGCCGTGGGCGAGGACGATGCCAAACTGCTGGCAGCCGTCGAGGCAGGCTGGGCTGGCTACCAGAAGTTCAGCCGGCAGGTGATCGCCCTGGGGCGCGAAGCGAAGCAGACCGACGCAGCCGACATCAGCGATGGCGCCAGCGCGATGGCGCTGGATGAGACGCTGGGCGCCCTGACGGCCATCAGCCAGTTCAACTTCGCAGGCGGCCAGGCCGCCGCCGAGGCCGCCACCGCCACCTACCAGCAGGCGCGTGCCATGGTGTTGGGCCTGGTGGGGCTGGCGCTCGCCTTGGGCACGGTCATGGCGCTGCTGATGACGCGCGGCATCGTCGGACAATTGGGTGGCGAGCCCGCCACAGCCGTCCACCTTGCGCGTGCCGTGGCCGCCGGCGACCTGAGCACGACCATCCATGTGAAATCCGGTGACACCACCAGCCTCATGGCCAGCCTGCGGGCCATGCAGGACGGCCTGGCCCGCGCTGTGCGCCAGGTGCGCGAGGGATCGGAAAGCGTGGCCACCGCCAGCGCCCAGATTGCCGACGGCAACCAGGATCTGTCGAACCGTACCGAACAACAGGCCAGCGCGCTGCAGCAAACAGCGGCGACCATGGACCAACTGGGTTCCACCGTGCGCAACAACGCCGACAACGCGCGACAGGCCAACCATCTGGCGCAGGGCGCCGCCACCGTGGCGACGAAGGGCGGCGAGGTCGTGGGCCAGGTGGTCCAGACCATGAAGGGCATCAACGACAGCAGCCGCAAGATTGCCGACATCATCAGCGTCATCGACGGCATTGCGTTCCAGACCAACATCCTGGCGTTGAATGCGGCCGTGGAAGCAGCCCGTGCCGGTGAGCAGGGCCGCGGCTTCGCCGTCGTGGCCAGCGAGGTGCGCAGCCTGGCCCAGCGCAGTGCCGCCGCGGCCAAGGAAATCAACTCGCTCATCAGCGCCAGCGTTGAGCGTGTGGAGACCGGCACCACGCTGGTCGATCAGGCCGGGCACACGATGGAGGAGATCGTCGCCGCCGTCGGCCGGGTGAGCGCCATCGTCGGCGAGATCAGTTCGGCCAGCGGCGAGCAGAGCAACGGGGTGTCGCAGGTCAGCCAGGCCGTGACGCAGATGGACCAGGCCACTCAGCAGAACGCGGCCTTGGTGGAAGAAAGCGCTGCAGCCGCGGAGAGCCTGAGGCAGCAAGCGCAGCAACTCGTGCAGGCCGTGTCGGTGTTCCGCCTGGCGTGACCGACTGTTGACGCAGCCAGTCTAGGCAGGAACGCGATAGTCCGCGGTGCCCATCAGGTCGACACCGCATTTCAGCTCGCGTGCCCAGGCGATGAACTCGGCCACCGCCGGGCCCACCAACGGCGCGCCGTGCTGCGGCACCATCATGCGGATCGGCAGGCCCTCCACCATGTCCGCCCACAGGCGCAGCACCTTGTTCGAGACCATGTAGCGGCGGTGGAAGCGCTCCATCGCCGGGAGCAGGCGAGCCAGGCTGTCCACCGGCTGCTGCGCCACCTGCCCGCCGACCAGCGAAACCCCCAGGTCACCCGAAAACAGGATCTGGCTCACCGGGTCGTAGAACTGGAAGTTGCCCTCGGCGTGCAGGAAGTGCGCGGGCAGGGCGATCAGGTCGCTGCGCCCGATGCGGATGCGCATCCCGGCGTCGGGGATGCCGACGATCCGGCCTGCGGTCTTCCCGGGCTTGCAGAAGTGCGGCACGAAACGCTCCCAGACCGTCGACACGTAGATCTTGGCCTGGGTCGAGGTGGTCCAGCGGTCCAGCGACGCGATGATGTCCGGGTCGGCATGCGAGGCCAGCAGGGCCGACAGCCGCTGCGGTGGGAAGTGCCGGGTCATCGCGAGGTACAGCTCGCTGTAGGCGAGGTTGCCGCCGGGGTCGATGATGGCCCCGGTGTCCTGGTCGACGATCAGGAACTGGTTCGACTGCACCGCCTCGTCGGTGTGTTGCTCCTGACCGGGCGCGTGGCCGAGGTCGGTGAACATGAGGCAGCGGTGACCGTCGCGGTCGTACAGGGTGACAGGCATGCGGCACTGTAGGAGCACGCCCCCCGGAGCCAATTGACGCGAATCAAGCCAGCGCCCGGGCGACCTTCTCCTGCACCTGTTGCGCCGCGCCCGGGTCGTCGGCCCGCACCACCTCGCGGGTCATGCCACGCAGCCAGGTGAGCTGTCGCTTGGCGAGCTGGCGGGTGGCGGCCACGCCGCGCTCGCGCAGCAGATCCTCCAGCGCGGCGCCTTCCAGGCCGGCGTCCATCGCCTCCCAGGCCTGGCGGTAGCCGACGCAGCGGATCGACGGCAGGCCCGGGTGCAGGTCGCCGCGCGCGCGCAGGGCCCGCATCTCGTCGAGGAAGCCGCCGGCCAGCATGCTGTCGAAGCGCTGCGCGATGCGGCCGTGCAGCCACGCGCGGTCGGTGGGTTCGAGCGACAACAGAAGGTGCTTCGGAGGCGGCGCAGGCGTTGTGCCGCGGGAATGGAATCCAGACAGCGGCTGGCCGGTGAGCCGGTGTACCTCCAGGGCCCGCTGAATGCGCTGTGCGTCGTTCGGCGCCAGGCGGGCCGCCGTGATGGGGTCGACGGCAGCGAGCCGGCCGTGCATCGCCGGCCAACCGAGCGCGGTGGCCTCGGCGTCGAGTTCGGCCCGCACCGCCGCATCGGCAGCGGGCAGCGGGTCGAAGCCATCGACCAAGGCCTTGAAGTACAGCATCGTGCCGCCCACCAGCAGGGGCAGCCGGCCGCGGGCGCGGATCTCGCCGATCAGCCGCTGCGCATCGGCGGCGAAGGCCGCGGCCGAGTAGGCATCGCGCGGATCCAGCAGGTCGATCAGGTGGTGCGGCACGGCGGCCCGCTCGGCCGCGCTGGGCTTGGCGGTGCCGATGTCCATGCCACGGTAGACCAGCGCCGAATCGACGCTGACGATCTCCAGCGGCACCTGCTCGGCCAGTTGCAGCGCGAGGCCGGTCTTGCCCGAGGCGGTGGGCCCGGCCAGGCCGATCCATTCCAGCTTCATGCGGTTCTCGGCGCGAACCGCTCGCCGTGTCGCTGGACCAGCGTCCAGGCGATGGTGGCGGTGACGATGGCCCAGAAGCCCAGCCCCAGGCCCAACGGCCGCAGCGTGCCGTCCAGCGCCACGCCCAGCCACAGGCCGGCGCCGAAGGCCGCCAGGGCGAGCAGGAAGCCGGCGAGTGCAGAGGCCACACCGGCCGATTGCGGGAAGGCGCCCACCGCGCCTGCCTGCCCGCAGGGCTGGTGAATGCCATGGCCGAAGCTGTAGAGCCAGTGCGCCACCAGCACCCCGGCCATCTCGTTGCGGCCGGCCAGCCCCAGCGCCGCCATGCCCAAGCCGCCGGCCAAGGTGAACAGCGCGCCTTGGCGAACGGCGCCCGTGAGACCCCGCCGCGCCAACAACCGTCGGCAGTGGAAGGTGCCGAGCAGGTACGACAGCGAGGCCGATGCCATGGCCAGCCCGTAGCCCCAGGGCGACAGGCCGAGCACGCCGATGTAGACGAAGGAGGAGCCGGCCAGCAGCAGGAACAGGCCACCATAGGTGGCGCTGACCAGGCTGGCCCAGGCGCGAAAGCCGGGGTGTCGCAGCACGGCCAGGCTCGTGCGTGCCAGCGGCCCGGGCGACAGGGCCCGGGGGTCGCGGCGCAGCACGGTCTCGGGCACCCGCCAGGCCACGACCATGGCCGACAGGCCACCGATCATCGCCACCGCGGCCAAGGGCGCGCGCCAGCCCAGCCAGCCGGTGAGCGCGCCGCCGAGGATCGGCGACAGCAGCGCGATGACCCCCAGGCCGGACAGGGCCCAGGCCATCACGTGGGCGCCTTCGTGCGGCTCGTACAGGTCGCGCACCATGGCCCGTGCGCAGACCACCGAGGCGGCCAGGCCCACGCCCTGTAGTGCGCGGAAGGCGATCAGCATGCCGATGGTCGTCGACAGCGCGGCACCGGTGCTGGCCAGGGTGTGCAGGGCGAGGCCACCCAGCAGCACCGGGCGGCGGCCGAAGCGGTCCGACAGCGGGCCCATCAGCAACTGGCCGAAGCCGAAGGCCAGCAGCACCAGCGACATGGTCAGCTGCGCCGCGGACATCGGTGCGGCCAGCTCGCGGGACAGCAGCGGCAATGCCGGCAGGTACAGGTCGGTGGTGACCGGTTGCAGGCCCAGCATCAGCGCCATCACCAGCGCCGCCAGGGCGTGGCTCATTGGAGCGCGTGAACGAGTGGTGTCCGGGGGCAGGGCCGTCATCGGCCGAGCCTAACAGGGCTCAGCCGAGCGCCGGGCACACCCCAGCTCAATCCTCCAGCTCGGCCTTGGCCATCTCCACGTCCAGCCGCTCCATGGCGTCCAGCGGGGTGCAGGCGGCGGCGTCGGCATAGAGCTTCTCGGCTTCGGCCATGCGCTTGTCGCCTTCGAGCATCACCAGGCCATTGGCGTACTCGACCATCGCGATGGCGCTGGTCGGATTCAGCCTCAGGGCCTCCTTGTAGAGCTTCAGGCCGGTGGCGGCGTCCGCGCCCTGGGTCTTGCCCAGCAGCTTGCCGACCTTGTCGATCACCTCGGCATGGAAGGCGCCCAGCGCGATGTGCGCGTCGGCATGCTTGGGCTGCAGCCGGATGGCGGTCTCCAGCGCATTCTTGACCTTGCTGCCCAGCCCCTGCGCCAGCGCCTTCGCCACGCTGATGCCCTGGCTGTAGCGGCCGAGCGCATAGGCCATGAAGTACCAGGCGTTGGGGTTCTTGGGCTCCGCCTCGGCGTGGGCCTCGGCGCGCTCGGCCACCTCGAGGAACAGCGCCAGCTTGGTCTTCTCGCTCTTCTCCAGGTAGTTGGCGTAGATGCCCTGGGCCTTGTGGGCCACCACCAGGCCGGCGCCACCGGCTTTCAGCCCCGCCTCGGCTGCCTTCTGGAACTGGCCCGCGTGGAACAGTGCCCAGGCGGCCAGCACCGCCTCGTCCTTGGGCCAGGGCTCGGCGTCACCGGCATGCAAGCGCGACCAGTGCTTCTTCAACGCCGCGGCGTCGTAGGTGTAGTCGTCGGCGTCGTACGGGAAGGCGGTCCACTTGGCCATGTGTGTCTCCTGTTCTGGTTGGGGGTGGTGATCGGTGTTCAGGCGGCCCGGTAGGGGCCGGCCAGGGTGTGCAGGTGGTCGCGCGCCTCGGGTTCGAGGTAGGGGCCCAGCATCGACAGCACGTGCCAGGCGCCGCGTGCCAGGGTGGCCGCGGCGTTCTCGGGCTCCAGTGCCTTGCGCGGCTCGCGCACGTACTCGTAGCTCAGCCAGTAGGTGAGCACCACCACCATCGCGGTGGCCACGGCCGCGGAATCGGCGCGCGCCAGGCGCATCGCGCTGCCGCGGGTCAGTCCGGCGAGCACCGCCTCGACCGCCCGGGTCTTGTTCTTCAGCACGAACTGGAAGTGGGTTTCGAGCCGGCGGTTCTTGCTGAGCAGGTCGTTGAGGTCGCGGTAGAGGAAGCGGTGGTCCCAGATCAGCTCGAACATCATGTGGAAGAACAGCCAGGCGTCTTCCACGTTGCGCACGCCGTCGGCGGCGTTCAGCAGCTCGTTGAGGGCCTTTTCGTAGCGGTCGAAGAGCGAGTTGATCAGCTCGTCCTTGGCCGGGTAGTGGTAGTACAGGTTGCCCGGGCTGATGCCCAGCTCGGCCGAGATCAGTGTGGTCGACACGTTCGGCTCGCCGAAGCGGTTGAACAGCTCGAGCGTGACCTCGAGGATGCGCTCGGCGGTGCGGCGTGGCTTCTTCGTGGGCATGGGCGGCCAATTCAGGAGGCTGTCGGGCTGTGGGTCGGGCCCGCGCCGGGGTGAGTTGCGGTGCAAGTTTAGGCGCCGGCGAGGCGTGTGGCCCGGCCACACAACGAGCCGGCAACGACGAATGGTGCCGC